>JASHPV010000136.1 GCA_030037875.1 Thermoplasmata archaeon | reverse complement strand
ATGGACAGTGGGCCATTTAGGTCTTCCGCCCCCGCGGGTCTCATGCAGGAGGCCAGCGGGAGTGTGATTCAGAACGGGTTGGGCCGGCCGCGTGGGCCGGCCCGGGCTCCGCGGGACGGAGGTAGGTCGAGCGGAGCAGAGCCGCGTAATCCGAGTTCAGCCGATCGAGGTCGCGGTGGAGCAGCGGACAAGGGGGCGGTGTTGGTCCGCGACGGCACATTCCCCTGACGGAACGGGCCCGCCGGGATTCGAACCCGGGTTCGAGGCTCCGGAGGCCTCTGTGATGTCCAAGCTATACTACGGGCCCATGCGAGACATCTTCGCGGCAACGACGCTCGGGTATTGGCTTTGCGGACGAGGGGTCCGTCCAGATTCGCCAGCTGCGGGTCGCTCTTTCGAACCGCGGGTCGTCCGGAAGGAAGAGGCGGTTCCGGGTCTGTTGCCTACGTGATTCCGGGCGGCGGAGGCGGACCGCTCGCTCCGGGCGGCGACGTCGGGCCACTGTAGGGTGTCGGGGCTCCCCGGGGAATCTTCGGTTTGCGTATCCAAAGGACGAGGAAAATCACTGTCAGCACGAGCAGGCCTACCATCCCCAGCAGCAGGTACAGGCCGGTGCCGGATGTCAGATCGACGCCGGACGAGGGAGCGGCCACCGTGACCTCGACCGAGTCCTGGGCGACGAATCCGGCGGTGTCCCTGACCGAGACGCTGACTGTGAACACCCCGGCATGAGCGTAGGTGTGCGTCACGAACGCAGCGGAACTCGTTGCGCCGTCCCCCAACTTCCACGAGTAGACGAAGGGACCCGTGCCGCCGGTGACCACCGCAGCGAGACCCACCGAGCTGCCCGCCGTTGCGTTGCCCGCATCGATCACCACCGACGGATCCGGATTCACGTCTTCCGAAATGGAAGAGGAGGAGGACGCGCCCGCTAAGTCGGTCACCGTGAGCGTCGCGGTGTAGATTCCCGCCGTCACATACGTGTGGCTCTGCGTCAGATTCGAAGATTCCCCTCCGTCGCCGAACGTCCATGCCGCCGAGTTGGGGTCGAGGCCGCCGGAAACGGTGGCCGAGAATGTCGCGGATTGGCCCACGTCGATCGGGCTCCGATCGAGGTGGGCCGCCACCGAAGGGGCGGTGCAGAGAACCCACGTGTAGTTGCCGAACGTCGGTGGGACCGCTCGCTCCCCGCCGAAGGTCACGATCGATTGGTCGGTGGGAACATACGCCCCAGCAGCGGCGAGGGGTGAGTACGCGTCGGGCACGAATCCGATGAGCCCCGTGACGTTCGCCCAGCTTGTTCCTGACCACAGCCAGGCCACCGGCGTGACGACGGTACTCCCGTCCGGTTGGAAGACTATTCCCGCCATCTCGAGGACGCCGGGGACAGAGGGCAAGTAGGCGGCGTAACCCAGGCCGGGGGGTGGCGGCGAGGTAGTCACAGCGGGCGTGAGGTTCGTCCAGTCGCCGGCGGCGAAGACGTAGGTGAAGGTGACGAAGACTCCGCTGTCGTTGAATCCGCCCAGCAGGAGCGCTCCATGCCCCGGATAGTCGCTGACGACGGGGTACAACAAGGTGGGAACGTGGAGGCTCTGTGCCGACGTGATGTTGGTCCACGCGTCGTCGTGGAACGTCCAGGTGTCTCCGACGAATCCGGTGTTAGAATCTCCTCCGTACAGGATCACCTGTCCATCGGTGGTGTCGGTCGACATGGCGGGTATCTCTCGGGCCGAAGGGGGGGTCGCGAGGGCGCTCGTGAGGTTCGTCCAGGTCTTGGCGTGGTAAACCCAGGTGTAGCCCACATCCACGTCACGGACTTCGCTATACCCACCGAATAGCACCACCTCAGCGGACGAGGGGTCCCACGCGAGCCCCTCCAGATAGAGCCCCCGAGGCGGCGCGCCGGAGGTGCTCGCCGTGATGTTGGTCCAAGTCCCGTTGGCGTACGTCCACGTGTCGTTCAGGTACTCCGACACCCCGGATCCGACCGCCCCTTCGAAGAACAGGACGTATCCGTCCGAGCCGTCCCACGCCATGCTCGCCAGCCCTCCGCTGGGGGCCGTTCCAACGAGGGGGGTGATGTTGTTCCACAGATAGCCACCGACGGGGCGGAGGGCTGGGCTCACGGCTGGGGTGGCGCATCGAGCCGAGTCGGCACCGTCCGACCGACAATGGAGAGCCAATCCAAGCGCCGGTCCCGAACCTCTCGCCAGCGATGCCTCGGCTCGTGCAAGGGGGCCCGCTCCGCCCAACGTGGCGACAGAGGCGGAACCGTGCAGCGTCGCAAGAGGGAAGCCCGTGACCCCGACCGAACTCGCTACGGAGGACAGACCCAGAATGAGAGCGACGAGCATGACGTGGTCGAACTTCGGGCGGATTCGTACGCCGAAGCTCCGCATGGAAGGGCCCGGAACGAGGATGGCCTATAAGCCTCTGTCAGAAGCGCTCGCTACCGTCTGGCGGTAATCGCGTTCCGCGTTAACTGCCGCCTTCGTTCGAGACCGGGCCGTGCACAAGATTCCTGCATCCGTTCAGGGCCGTTCATTCGATATTGGACATTTCGACAAATACATCCGGCCCGGTCGACAGAGCGGTGTCGACGGTGCTGACGCTGCGATCGGTGGTAGAGATGAGCCTGCTCGTGGGCGCCGCGGTCTTCTTGCTCGTTCTGGCTGCGCTCGTCTTGTAATGACTTTCCCCAAGGAATGGAGGCCCGCATTCCGGCCCGTCGCGGCCGGGGTTTACTTTCCCTTCGGCTTGCCCTTCGGGGCCGCGGTCTTCGATTCGCTGTATCCGCACCGGCCGCAAGACCGCCGGGAATCGTGCTCGGCGAGGAAAACGCCGGCGCCGCACTTCGGGCAGGACTTGTGGGTCCGCGTGAGGGTGCCTCCCTGGACCTCGTAGAGACCGATTCGCGCTTTGCTCATGGATCAGTCCTCCTTCTTGGGCTCGTGGGCTGGCTTCGCCTTGCCCTCGTGTTTCGCCGGCTTGTCGGATTTTTCCGTCTTCTCGGCGTGCTCGGCTTTCTCACCCTTGTGACCTTCTCCCTTGTGGGATTCCTTGGGGGCGGCCGGCTTATGCTCCTCCGACTTGGGGGGTTCCGCCTTCGGGTGCTCCGGCTTGGGGTGCTCCGCCTTCGCCTTCTCCTTCGGAGGCTCCTCCTTCGCAGGCTCCTGCGCCGGGGGCGCCGCCTTCGCTTCCTCCTTGGGAGCCGCCGGCGAGGGCGCCTCGCCGCCCGGAGCGGGAGCCGCCGGGGCGGCCTTCTCCCGGAGGCCGTTCCGGATGAGAATGTGCTCGCGGACCGTCACGTCGACCGCCTCCTTCGTGGCATAGGCCATCGCCTCGCCCCGCGTCTTGGCGGTACCGAATCGCGCGTTCATTCGCTCGATGATGAGCCGGTCCGCCGGCACCTTGACCAGCTTCGCCAGCTCTTTGCGGACATCGGCCCGCGGCGGCGTGGGCCCGCCGGCGTGGTCCACTTCGAAGGTGTACTCCTTCCGATGCATGAGCGGGTTGGGCCGCTCTTCGAGGATCTTAACGTCCAAGGGACACCTTCCGATATTCCATCTGCGCGATGAGCGCGCGCGCATTATCCTTCGTCCGAGCGTTGACCGGAACGAAAGAGACCCCCGCACCCGGGATTCCGTATATAACGGTCGCTCCCGAGGGAAGCGCTTCAACGAGGGCGAGCGAGCCCAGGTCCTCTTCTCCGTCGACCACGACGAGCCCTCCTCCCTCGAAGACGAGGTCGTGGATCGCCGTGCGCAGGGCCTCGGTCAGCATGCCCGGCGGATTATGCACCTTCCGAACGCGGACCTGCGCTAGCGAAGAAAACGCCGTGGGGTCCACTGGCTCCTGGCGCTTGGTCTTGTAATCGACCACCGCAACGAGGGGTGTTTTGCCGAGTCGGAGCGCCTGCGCCGTGACCATATCGCCGCAGGAGCCGAAGACCTTCAGGTCGCGGATGCGGCGGTCCGCTTCAGCGCCCGCATACACGGGCCCGTAGGTCTCGGCCAGACGGGGGCGGAGCGTTGCGGGGACGACCCAGACCCCTTCCTCGTCACTTGACACGGAGCGCGTACCGGCCGCCAGCATGTATGCCCATCTTGCGGGCGATCTCGGACTTCTCCGGGTCCACGACGAGGAGGTAGCCCTGCCATTCCCGGCTCGTCTCTCCGCCGCAGCGGGGACACTTGGCCCCCTCGGAGATGAACATACAGTTCTTGCACGCCTTGAGTTGAATCATGGTTTACGCCTTCGGAGGAGCGGCCGCGGGCGCGGCCTCCTTCTTGGCGACCCCGGTAGCGGCGGCGTCCTTCTTCACGACCGCCTTACCCGCGAGTTCCCTCTTCCCGCCCTTCTTGGGCCCCTTGTCCTCCGCCTTCTTGTGGGCATCCGCGACCCACTCCAGCCGGCCCAAGCCGGGCTGCCGCATCGTGAGCCCGATCCGGCTGTCACGAGGGGAAATCTCCGACAACGAGAGAGAAACGATCCGCGAGCGCGTCTTGTACCCCACCTTGAGGTCCTTCTTGGTCTCGACGCCGACGAGCCGTTGATTGTGCTCGTCGACGTTGACCCGGTCGTCCATGATCTGCGAGACGTGGAGGAGTCCGTCGAGCGGTCCGAACCGCACGAAGGCCCCGAACTTGCGGATCTCCACCACGGCGCCCTCGACGACCTCCTGGATCTCGGGTTTGAACAGCAACGCCTGGTACTCGACCTCCTGGTAGACGCCGCCGTCGCCGTGGATGATGTGACCCTCGCCGACCGGCTCGACGTCCTTCACGATCACCGCGAGGCTCTGGCCATCGACCAGCTTGCCCTCGAACTGCTGCTGGGCCAGTTCCGTGAGGACGGTCTCCAGTTTCGGTCCCAGCCGATGCGGGGGGACCCGGACGACATCGTGCCGGTAGTCGAGGTAGTACATGTGCGAGGCCGCGCGAGTCGAGTGACCTATGTAATGGTTGCTAAGGAAACTCCGGGGACGGCGACCCCGCAGTATCGGGCGCCAAGCTATTTCGACCGTGCTGCGGTCGTGGCGGCATGCAGCTGCGGTATTCTGGTGTGCGCGTTACGGACCTGGACCGCTCGCTCCGGTTCTATACGAAGGCCCTCGGGTTACGGGAGGTCTCCCGGGGCGACCTGAGTCCCTACGGACGCGGGATCTGGGTGTTGCTCCAGGACCCGGCGTCACGACAGCGCCTCGAACTCAACTGGTACCCCAAGGGCTCCCAGTTCGATGTCCCGTTCGTCGTCGGCGAAGGATTGGACCACGTGGGATTCTTCCTAGGGCGGGTGCCTGCCGCCGCGTTGAACCGGACCTACCAGCGACTCCTGCGCCAAGGGGCGGGACCGACCAACGTCACGCCGGCGACCACGGATGGCTGGGTGGGCTATGTCACCGACCCCGATGGAAACTGGATCGAACTCTTCCGTGCCCAACCTGCGTCGGAGAAACGCCGCCAGAAGGCCGCAGGGGCCAGCGCGAAACGCCGGAAGCGACGGCCCTAGCTCACTGCCGGATGCCCAGCGCCATGTCGGTCACAGCGATGGACGAGGCCGCGTCGGGGGCCAGATTGAACATCGCCCGGATCGCGTCGATGTTCTCGGGCACTACGATCGATTCCTGGTGAATCGCCTGGAAGAAGCGCAGCTCCGCACCCTGGAGGTGCACGCCGTCCTCCCACAGCACGTTCATCATCATGTCTCCTCGCGGCGACAGATGGTCCCGGGCGTACTCGAGGACCTGCGGCGTTCCTTCCACATGCTCCCAGCTCCGGAAGATCTGGAACCGGGGCGTTTCCCGGAACGCGTCGAGCACGTCAGAGACGCTCGCCGGGGGCCGGCGCAGCTGGACATGGTTGACATGAAGGTGCATGAGGGTCGTCGGGACCACCACCGCCGTCGTGGTGATGGGCAGATCGGGGAATATTGTCTGAGCGTCTGGCGCGTGGTGGGACGGGAACTGGAACGTGGGCAGGATGGCGTTGACCGGACCCTTCCGGGTCTCGGCGGGGTCGGCGGCCCGGCGTATCAGGGTGACGTCCCAGCGTTCCACCCCATACCGGGCGCGGAGCACCGAAGCGGCCCGCACGATGCCCGTGGTGTTGCACGAGACCACGCGCACCCGGCTCTTCCCGAGGGCGGCTTCGTAGTTCGCGAGCGCGCTGAACGATAGCTCGGCCACATCCGGCTTTTCCCCGCCCTGATAGACGGCCTTGAGGTTGGCCGCGGCGTACTTCGCCGCATGTTCCCGTCCTGCCTTATCCGGGGTCGCGTCCACGACCACGTCGGCCTGCCGGAGCATCTCATCTGTCGTGCCGGCCACCGTGAGTCCGGCGGCCCGGAAGTCCTCCAGCCGGCCATCACCGCCGACATAGAGGGGATACTCCCTCTCCATCGCGATCCGGGCCTCGAAACTGGGCCGGGTCTTCGCGACGCCGACCAGCACCATGTCGGGCTGTTTCGAAATGGCATCCGCGACTCGCTTTCCGATCGTGCCGAACCCATTGACGGCCACTCGCACCGGCATGCGTCACTCCATCGAGCGAGCTGAGACGCACATAAGAGGCTGTCCGGAAGGGCCGCAGGCTCGAGTTCGCGGGGAGTTCGCGGAGCTTCCGTCGCACCGTTCTCCCTGTGGCTGAGCTTAATCATTGATGCCTCGGAGCGGGGTCCATCTCTCCCTCCTTTCCGTCTCCCAACGGGATTCCCCGCACGCATGGAGGCCGAGCGTCGTCGCCCGCCGCGAGACGGGAACGCTTTATCGGCCCACCGGCGTGGCGAGAGGATTGGCCATGGAATTTGCGCTCAGCGACGATGAAACGGCCTTCCAGGAGGCCGTGCGCAGATTCGGCGACAAGGTGCTGCGCCCCCACGAACGGCAGATCGATTCCGAGGGACGGATCCCCGGCGTCGTGCTCCAGGAGATGGCCCGTCTCGGGCTGCTCTCTCCCCTGGTCTCGGCAGAATACGGGGGACTGGGCGCGTCCGCCGTTCTGACCGAACTCGCGGCCGAAGAGGTCGGCCGCGGCGATTTCTCGATGGCGACCGCGGTGTTCTACTTGCTCGAGGCGGGCTGGGGCTGGACCCTGATGAAGCACGGCACCGAGGAAACGAAACGCGAAGTCCTGCCCGCCGTCACCTCCGGGAAGGCGTTCCTCGGCATCGCGACGACGGAACCCGGCGGCGGTAGCGACCTCGACAGCATGAAGACAGAATCTCGCCGGGACGGCGACGGCTTCGTCCTTCGGGGCGAGAAAGCGTTCCTCTCGGGCGTCGAAGAGGCGAAGCGCCTCGGCGGGGGCCATCTCACCCTCAGCCGGAACCAGAATGGTTCCGGATTCAATCTCCTCTACGTCCCCACGAACTCGCCCGGGATC
>JASHPV010000135.1 GCA_030037875.1 Thermoplasmata archaeon | reverse complement strand
AAACAGCATGTCCGCGAAGAAAGTTTCACCGGGGTTTACCGATGAAGAACGCGCTGCAATGAAGGAACGCGTTAAAGAGATGAGGCGCCCGAAGGCCGGCAAGACGGACGGAGAAGAAGAGGTCCTCGCCAAGATAGCCGAGATGCCTCCGCTCGATCGCGCTCTCGCCGAGCGCATCCATTCGCTTATCAAAGCCGCCGCCCCCAATCTCTCGTGTAGGACGTGGTACGGGATGCCCGCGTACACGAAGGACGGCGAGATTGTCTGCTTCTTCCAGAACTCGGGGAAGTTCAAGGTGAGATACTCGACCCTCGGTTTTGCGGACGAGGCCAAACTGGATGAGGGCAACGTCTGGCCGGTTACCTATGCCGTGACGAAATTAACCCCCGCTGACGAGGAGAAGATTATCGCGCTCGTGAAGAAGGCCGTGGGATAAGCGAGGCCGCCGGGCGAATCGGCGTCCCTCGGCCGGGAGACGTTTTTCCTCGGCGGAACGCGCGCTAGTCTAGACACCAAACAGGATTGCACCTAAGTGTTCTCCGCGCGAAACTGCCCAGGGGCGGGTGATAGCATTCTCACTGGCCTCACTGATAGGCCGGCGCTCTTGGCCGGTCGCGCAGCCAGGACTCCATCCGTGCCGCCAGCCACTCAAAGTACTCGGACATGTAGGGGTCATCGGACTGCGACCGGATCTCCAAGATGACGGGCTGAAACCTCTTCCAGGAAGAGGTCACCCAACTCCCCAGCGTCCTTTCCACGAGGGCGAAGTCGATGGTCTTGTCGAATACTAGGAGACCAAGCGTCTCCATCTCGAGCAGGAACTGGAGTTGAGAGACCCTGGTGGCTTCCGGTAGCGCCTGCCACGCGCCGATGGTCGGAGTCGGAGGCGAAATCGAAAGGCCGATCAGCTGTTGGGCGAATTCCCGCGTTTGCAGACCGCGTACCACTTCGATCGTCAGCCGTTCTCGTCGGTCCCGGACGGCGATGAGGACCTGAATGATTCCGAAAACGAGGGCGACGACGACGGACCCCGCGATCGCGATGTCCGTGAGAGCCGCCACGTCGAGGCCCATGGGCGCCGGGAGCCCTAGTTACTCCAAAAGGGTGCCGACACGCTTCGGGAGCCCGCCGCTCCCCCGAGCCCGACCACCTGCCGAAAATCAACCCCAACCCCGGCCGGGAGACTGAATTTCTCGGGCAAACGCGCGCTTGACTAGACTCAAGGTAGGATTGTACATCGGACGCCAAGTCCAAACGGAATGGCCCCGGCTATCCCCTGCTCGAGAGGTTCATTTGGTCGCAGAGGTTCTGGCGACCATGAAGCAAATTCGGCTCGGCCGCAGCAATCTTCAGGTCTCACGAATCGCGTTCGGTACCTGGGAGCTTGGCGGTGACTGGGGGACGACCAATGAAGCGGCGGCCATTGCCGCGATCCGTCACGCCGCCGACCAGGGCATCAACCTCTTCGACACCGCTCAGGGGTACGGCTTCGGCGCATCCGAACGATTGCTGGCCAAAGCGCTGAAGGGCCGACCGCGCGATGACGTGATCATCGCCACCAAGGGGGGCCTCCGGCCATTGCCCGACGGAGGCATCGAACGGGATGCAAGTCCGGGCTGGATTCGTCGAGGGGTGGAGGAGAGCCTCCAGGCTCTGGGCACGGACTACATCGACCTCTACCAAGTGCATTGGCCCGACCCCAAGACGCCGTTCGAGCAGACCGCCCACACACTCGGCGAACTCAAGGACGCCGGAAGGATCCGCCACATCGGCGTTTCCAACTTCGACGCCGAGCAGATGAAGGAGTTCAGCCGCACGGTTCCAGTCGAGACGTTGCAGCCCCCCTACCATCTGTTCCGGCGAGATATCGAAAAGTCGATTCTTCCATATACGCAGTCGTCGGACATCGGGGTGCTCGTATACGGACCGCTCGGCCAGGGACTATTGAGCGGCACGTTCACGGCCAACACCCACTTTTCGGCTGACGACTGGCGCTCGAAGAGTTCGGTTTTCCGGGGAGAGGGGTTCGAGCGGAACCTGCGCATCGTCTCGGCCCTGAAGCGCTTCGCCGAGTCCGAGCTTGGTACCACGGTAAGCCGCCTGGCTATCGCGTGGGTGCTCGCCCAACCCGCGGTCCAGACGGCAATCGTCGGCACCCGGGATCCAAAGCACGTCGACGATGCGATCGCCGCGTCGGACCTTGTGCTGGATGCGTCGGCGATGCGCCGGATTGACGAAATCGTGAGCCGGGAGGTCCCGGTGGGAGGACCGACACCGGAATCGGTCTAACCGCGCGAACAGAGGGTAACTATGAAAGGCCAGGAAGGCAAGGAATTGGAAACAAAAATCGGATTCATCGGCCTCGGGCACATGGGCAGTGCCATGACCCGTCGATTGCGGAACGCGGGGTATCCGGTGGCGGTCTACGACCGCACCACGGAGAAGGCCCGAGAGGCCGCTTCGTGGGGGGCGACCCCTTCCTCGACACCGAAGGAACTGGCCGCGAACTGCCAGGTGGTCATGGCCTGTGTGACGAACGACGAGGCTCAGCACGACGTGATGTATGGGCCTGATGGTGCGCTCGCGGGCGTTCACTCGGGGTCGATGATCATCGACCTCAGCACGGTCTCCCCCGGCGCTTCACGTCGCCTGCACGAGGCGGCCGCCACCCTGGGCATTCCCATGATGGATGCGGCCGTTTCGGGAAGCGTCCCGCAGGTGGAACAGGGCAGCCTTGTGATCTTCGCGGGAGGTGAAGAGGAGACCTTCGAGAGGGGCAAACCGATTTTGGAAGTGCTGGGGGCCAGTATCTATCACATGGGACTCAGCGGCATGGGCACCACCATGAAACTGGTGGTCAACACGCTTCTAGGTCTCGGTATGCAGTCCCTGGCCGAAGCCCTTTCCCTCGGGGAGAAAGCAGGCATTCAGAAGGGGTTGTTGCTCGACGTCCTCGGGCAGACGTACGTGCTCTCTCCCAGCCAGAAATCCAAGCTGGAGAATGTTCGACGAGATGAGTATCCCACGAGCTTTTCATTGGCGCTGATGCACAAGGACTTTGATCTAGTGCTCCGGGAAGCGTACGAGCTTTCGGTGGCGATGCCGGCCACCGCCGCCGCTCAGCAGATGGCGGCGGCCGCAACAGCCAAGGGGATGGACGCGGACTTTTCCGTCATGATCAAGTTCATGACCGAGTTGAACGGGTCCGCGAACCCCTGAACGGTGAGGGCAGTCGACTCTCGAGTCCCACGCGAACGAAAGATTCCAATCGAGGGTCGCAGGCTCTCGAACGCGACCAACCTCTAAGAAACTGACCGCTCACTCGCCGGGAGTTAAGATTCCCCGGGGAAGCGTATGCGTGACTAGACGCGCAATGCCCGTTGCGGCTGTTCTTGTCGCGAGAAAGTCCGATCCTATCATCTGACGATGTGCGAAACTACAGACTTTCCGTACTTCTACCGACAATACGGCCTCGACGTATTTGTGGGGCGGTTCTCTT
>JASHPV010000134.1 GCA_030037875.1 Thermoplasmata archaeon | reverse complement strand
GCACTCCGGGCGAGCTCGGCCTGGAACTCCTGGTAGGCCCGACGAGCCTCGTCGATGCTCGTCTCGTCCTCGAGCGTGGTCGTATCGCCAAGCGGTCGCTCTTCGACGACATCTCGGATCAGCCGCCGCATGATCTTCGCGCTGCGGGTCTTCGGAAGTTTCTCGACGAAGTAGATCGCAGACGGCACCGCCAGGGCTCCCATGTCGGCGCGGACAAGGTCGAGGAGTTCCTCGCGGAGCCGAGGGCTCGGCTCAAAGCCGGGTTTGAGCACCACGCAGGCCACCGGCACCTCGCCTTTCAGATCGTCATGGCGTCCGATCACGGCCGACTCGGCGACCGCGGGATGGGTGATCAGAATGTTCTCGAGCTCGATGGTACCGATCCGGTGGCCGGCGACCTTCAACACCTCGTCGGCACGACCCAGGAGCCAGAGATAACCGTCAGTGTCCTGGACGGCGTAGTCCGCCGGGTAGTACCACTTCGGGTAGCGTGAGAAGTAGACTGATCGGAACCGGGATTCGTCGTTCCAAAGTCCGACGAACTGCCCCGGCCAGGGCCTCCGGATGACGATGTACCCCTTCTTGTCCGGCGGGGAGATTTCCCCCGACTCGTCCACCACGGCGGCGTCCACGCCGGGAATGGGGAACGTCGCCGAACCAGGCTTGAGGGGAAAATGGGCCGTCCCGGGCTGGGGCGAGATCAGGATGCCTCCGGTCTCGGTCTGCCACCAGGTATCGACGACGGGACACCGGGACCCGCCGATCTCCCGGTAGTACCAGTGCCACGCCTCCGGATTGATCGCCTCGCCGACGCTGCCGAGCAACCGGAGGGACGTCAGGTCGTGCATCCGGTTCCATCGATCGCCGTGCTTGATGGCGGCCCGAATCGCCGTCGGGGAGGTGTAGAGTGTCGTAACGCCGTACCGCTGGACGATGCTCCACCATCGGTCCGGATGCGGGAAATCCGGGGCGCCTTCGTAGATCACGGACGACAAACCCGACAGCAAGGGGCCGTAGACCACGTAGCTGTGGCCGGTGACCCACCCGATGTCCGCCGTGCACCAGAAGAGGTCGTGGTCGGTGGGATCGAAGACGACGCGCGACGTGTAGTAGCACCACATCATGTAGCCGCCGGTTGAATGGACTGCGCCCTTGGGTCGGCCCGTGGTGCCCGAGGTGTAGAGGATGAAGCTCGGGTGGGGACCCTTTACCGGCGTCGCGGGAAGTGTCCCGGTGAGACCCCGCACGGCATCCTCGTACCACTCGTCGCGGCCCGGTTGCATCCGGACGTCCGAACCTGTGCGACGAACGACCAGCACCTTCTCCACGCTCGGAGAGTCGGATAGCGCGGCGTCCACGATGGGCTTGAGCTCGAGCGGCTTCCCTCGGCGGTATCCCCCGTCCGCGGTGATGACCAGCTTAGAGCCAGAGTCCGCGATTCGCTCCGCGAGCGCCGGCGCGGCGAAGCCGGCAAACACGACGGAGTGGATCGCTCCGAGCCGCGCCGCGGCGAGCATCGCGATCGGGAGTTCGGGGATCATCGGAAGATACAGCGTGATACGGTCCCCCTCGCGAAGACCGGCTTTCTGAAGGGCCAGCGCGAGGCGGTTCACTTCCCGGTACAGCTGGTAGTATGTGAGCGCCCGGTGGTCGCCGGGTTCTCCCTCCCAATAGAAGGCCACCTTGTGCCTCCGGGGAGTGTCGATCCATCGATCGAGACAGTTGTAGGCCAAGTTCGTCGTCCAGCCGGGGAACCAGCGGCCGTACGGCGGCTCCCCGAGGGCCTCGAACAACGGCCCCTGTCGGTCGAACCAAGAGAGCTCCGTCGCGACGGGCCGCCAGAAGCCTTCGGGATCGTCCAGGGCGCGTCGGTTGAGTTCCTGTACCTTTAGGATGCCAGGCGAAATCGACCGGCGGCGCGACTGCGCGTCTCGAGGGGCAGGACTCTGCTCGTCCATCCGTCCGGTACGGGGTACCGGCCCGTACCAAAGTAGCTTGCGGGACGTTGGACAGACGTGCCTAGGAGAGCCGGGCCGGCAAAACTCGCATCGTGCATGGCATCGTTACGCCGCACTCGCCGCAGAACCAGCCGTCCTCAGTAGCCCAAAGGAATTCTCCGCAACGATCGCACCGGCGAGGGTCGCCGGAGTCGTTCCGACACGTCATGACGACAACCGTCCCGAGGACGAGAATCACTTTACGAGATGAATGTACTCCCCCGGGGGAAGCGGCCCGGCCTACGAGCCGCTCGGAACGAGCCGCGTGGTAAGCCGGATCTCGACGTTCCCCTTGATCGCATTGGAGATCGGGCAGCCCTCTTTGGCGGCGCCCGCGAGTTCATCGAACTTTTGCTGTGTGATCTTGGGTACCTTTCCCGTTACCGACAGCTCCATCGTGGTAACGCGCCAAGCGTCCCCCACCTTGTCGAAGGTGGCGACGGCCTGGACATCCAATCGGTCCGGCGGGGTCCCATTGCGGGCCAGCCCGGCGGAAAAGGCCATCGAGTAACACGCTGCGTGCGCGGCGGCTAACAGTTCTTCCGGGCTCGTCTTTCCGTTCGACGCTTCCGTTCGAGCCGCCCAGCTGACCGGCAGGTCCGGGGCCGCGCCGCTCATGAAGTGGACGGTGCCGCTGCCCTTGAGTAGGTCGTGTTCCCAGACGGCTCGCGCGGTGCTCTTCATGGTCATGGAGGCGCCGAACCCCTGGTTCGGTATAAGCTTCAGCGAAGGCCTAGTTCCGTGAGGGTCCGACGACGCGGGTCAGGAAGAGTTCGGGCGCTTCCGGGGCCGGGAGGCCTTACCGGGGATCCGCTTCAGTGCCTTGTCGACCATCTCTCGGACCGCCCCTTCCGGCGAGGAAGGGTTTCGGTCGGCCGCCCAGACCTTCTCGCCGGCACGGATTGGGATCGGCAGGTCGTTCTCCGCGGGCGGAAAGCTGCACTCGAAGGCGTCCGTGTACGCCGAGTACGGGTTGAAGGCGCGATTGAAGTCGAGGTCATACCGGTCGGTTTCATTCAAGTCGATGGTCAGGTACCGGCCGGGTCCGTAGGTTTCTTTCCCCGAGGTGCGGTCTCGGAACGGGACGAACACCGAAGTGCTGGCCGAGCCGCTGGCGTGGTAGACTCCGAGGGTCAGGGGCTGACCCTTGAGCTTGAACCGGAGATGACCGACCAAGCGCATCTCGGCCTGATTGTCGCGATTGGTTCGCAAGTAGGCGTACTGGGGAGGGTCCACGCGCTCCAACACCGCGGGCACTCGAAACGAGGGGTCGGGTGGAAAGTACTGGAGACCGGTAAATCCGGGCACTCGGGCGTCGACAAACGGTGACTCGGGGTGCTCAGACATGAACCGGTCCTTGAGACGCCGCTCCTCCCCCAGGTCCGTAAGGTAACGAGGCTTCGACTTGCGCCGCGGCATCGAGCCGGCGAAACGGCCCGAGCCTTAAGTTCTGGGGATGCGGGAATGCACCGTCGGCGGCGAGGGACGTTTATTCGGACGCGGGAGTTTTTCGGCTCGCGGCGCCGTGGACCGGCGAGGGGTTGTTTTCCTTCCCAGGTTCCCGGGGACGATGGCTTGTGGACGAAGTCGGTAACCGCCGCTTGAGCGCCTCCATCTTCGGGAACAGGTCCGCCCGGATGGTCCGGATGTTCGCGTCTTGCGACGCCTGGATCTGCTGGCGGGCCTCCTCCCAGTCCCCCGTGCGCACCGCCAGACGGGCAATCCGGTACCGGACCTCGAGCACGTCGGGAATCATCTCAAGTTCCTGGACGAGCCGGAGGGCCTCGAGATATCGGTCGCGGGCCCGAGCCAGGTCATCCTCGTTCTCGAGCACCATCCCGTCGATCATCGTGATCTGCTCATCGGACAACCGGTCCCGGAGTCGACGGTTCAGCTCCCGGGATTTCTCGACAAGCAGTCGCACCCGTGCCGTCTCACCGGCCTCCGCTCGAAAGACCGCTTCGTTGAGCAGGGTGTAAACGCGCCAGAGGAGGGAGCCCGACGCCTCGGCATGAACTTCCGCCTGGGCGATCTCTCGGAGGGCCTCGTCGCGGCGGTCCATCGTGTTCAGCAGATACGCTCGATTCATCCGGACGCGGGCCAGCGATGCGTGGTCAGAGGTGGACTGGAAGAGGCCGGCGGCCCGGTCGAACAGTTCGAGGCCCTCTTCGGCCCGGGCGGGGCCTGAATAGATGAGAACATTGGCGAGGTCAATGTAGGCGTGGGCCTCGACGCGGGCATCTCCGGCGGATTGGGCCAAGCTCGCCGCCTCCCGGTGGTGGTGCTCGGCATGCTCGAAATCCCCGGTATCCCAGTCCGCGCGTCCGAGAACCCGGTGAGCGATGGCCATGCCCGTCTGGTTCGAAGCCCGTTCGAAAAGCCCGAGTGCCGACGTAGCCAATTCCCGGGCCCTTTCGTGCTCCCACAGTTGGGCATGAGCCGCGGCGGCCCACAGAATCGCCACCGGGAGTTCGGGCTCGAGGCGGCTGTCCTCGCGGGCCCGGGCCACAGCGGCCATGAGCACCTCGATGGCCGGGCGGAGCTCGCCGATTTCGACGAGGATCCGACCCATATCCGTATCGACCCGGAACTCGACGATCGGGTCGAGCGTGGTCAGGTTGCGTACGCATTCGAGGGCGCGCTCGAGATGGAGCTTGGCTTCCGAGAAAGCATATGCCGCCGCCGAAATATCGGCGGCCTTCCGGCAGTACTCGAGGGCCCTCTCCCAGTCCCGGGCCAGGTAGAAGTGTCGCGCCAATTCGAAGACCTCTCGGCGCTCGACCCCCGGGGTTTCCTCGAGCGCTTCCGCGATCTTGCGGTGGAGGATCCGCCGCCGGCTCTCCGTGAGCCCGGCGTACGCCACCTGCCGGAAGGACTCCCGAACGAACTGGAACGTTCCGGGTCGAATCTCTCGGATGAGACCGTCCCGGACTGCCAGATCGAGGGCGGAAGTAACGCGACCTGCTTCCTGCCCCAGGGCGCGGGTCAGCGTGTCAAGCGCAAATTCATTCCCAATGACGGCCGCGTAGCAGAGGACCCGTTGGGTCTCCTCTGACAACGTCGGGACCTGTCCCGGCGCGACTCCCTCCGGGGCGCTGATTCCCTCACCCGCCGGCGTGGGCACAAGGGCCGCGAGAGGTGTGCCCCGGAGCATTTGCTCGAGCGCGAGGGGGTTGCCCCTGGTCATCCGGTACCAACGGAGCGCCTCGTCCGGAGTCGGGGGGAGGCCGGCACGGAGCCAGACGAGCAGTTCTTCCGTTTCCGCCGGCGTGAGCGGTTTGACCTCGAGCCAGCGCGTGCTCGGAAGAGCATGGACGGACTCGAGGAACCGTTTGGGCCGCGGGCGGGACGTCACCAACGGGCCGGCGAGGACGAAGAGGACGATCGGGTGCTCCTCGACGTGTCGTTGAAGTTCGGCGACGAACTCCACCGAGGAATCGTCGATGAAGGGGAAATCATCGATCCCCAGGAACAGAGGTTGTCGACGCGCCAACGTCGAGAGGTCCTCGATCAATCGGTCGATGAGCAAGAACCGGCTCTGGTCCGTTCTTCGCGGAAGGTCGGCCAACGCCGACAACAGCCGACGCGCCTCCTCTCTCCCGGGGGCCGCCGCGTCTTCGCCCGCCACCGGGGGGCCGGCTTGCGAGTCCCGACCCTCGAGCGGGGCGATGAGGAGCGAGAAGGCCGGCGCGGGCTCCGCGGTCGCTTCGGCTCCGCCGCTGGAGGTTTCGGCGAACCCACGCAGCAACTCCTGGACCGTCGCATAGGGCCGAGGAAATTCGGTCGGGGTCGCTCGGGTAGTACCGACACGAAAGCCTCGGGACGAGGCTTGCTCCGACGCATAGGAGAGGATGGTACTCTTTCCGACGCCCTCCTCGCCCACCATGACGAGCAGCGTCCCTCGTCCGGAGGTGGCCTGGGAAAGAGATTCTTCGATCGCGGCCCGGACCTCGCCCCGGCCTACCAACGGACGACGGCTGCCTGTTACCGATGCTCGCGCCGCCATACCCGGGACCCGGCCCCAGAAGCTCGACTATCATTCGCCGGGAGAGGCTAATAAACCTCCCGATGGGCGGCTCGGGCGCCGACCGTTAGTTGTTCGGTGTACGTGTGGGTTGCGAAGTCGGACCAAGGACAAAATAGGCTGTACCGCCGTCGCCCGCGTCGGGTTGCACGGCGCCGACCGCCTGCACGAGAAGTTCGTAGGCCAAAGCTTCGGCCTCTGCCTCGTCCTGGTGCTCCGCTACGTCCGGAACGTACACGCGAAGGACTCCCCGGTGCACGCCGAGGAGGACCTGGCCGTATCCATCCCGCCGGGCCCACGCGAGCAGGCGCCGTCCTGATTGCTCCACGAGGCCGACCCACCGTAAGGAACCAAACCATCGCCCGGCCAATCGCCCGAAGATCGTGGCTTCGTCGAGATCCCGCGGAAGTTCGATGCGCGCGATGGAGCGCAGCTCGACGGACGAGACCGCGTCTTGGACGCTTCCGTCCGCCAGCGACCGATACCCCCCGTCAGCGCGCTCGACCAACCCTTCTCGTTCAAGCCGGCGGAGGGCGCGCGCAAGCGATTCTGGATGGGCCCCCAGTTTTCGCCGGAGCCCGTTGAACGCCATCCGGCCGTGGAGGCCCTGCAGCATCGAAAGTATCCGGTCGTCGAGCGACCCATGAGGCAGAACGTCCGTAGGAGACTCTTGGGCCATCGCTCCCCGTTCGATTCCGAGGATTTAGCGGTCGGGTAACCAGTGCGCCAGTGCCGGCGCGTCCTCTCCGCCGGAGAGCGAACCCGTTCGTTGGTCCAACGCGTGTGACTGGCCTCCCCGTCACCCGCTCAATATCCCTCTCGGCCGGGTGGGGTTCCCGGAGAGACGACGAACCGAGGAGAAAGTAGATGCCGCATCAGCATGAGGAAGGAGAGCCATCGCCCCGAGAGCACTACGGTCCGTGGGTATGGACCGCGTACCGAGCCTACAACGAGCTGCTTCGCGAGAAAATCAAGAAGCGGTTCGAGGCCCAGGAAGGTCCCTGGATGGACAAGCTGTCCGATGTCCTGGTCGAGATCGTGAACGCTCGCTGGGAAGGCGGACGGAAGAAGGGCGCCGAGGAGAAGCAGCTGCTCGCCAAGCTCGACAAGCTGCTGTCGGAGTGAGAGCCATGGAATTCCCCATACCGCTCCAGCCGTTTCCCGCCCCACCGTCCGGGCCCGAACCGCTGCCGACCCGGCCCGGTGGCGTCCCTCGACCCGAACTTCGTCCGACGTCCACCGCCCTTCGGGGAAGGTGAGCCGAAATGGGGCTCACTGAGCTCGAATCCCGGATCACCGCCGCCGTCGATTCGATCGCGCCTGGCGTCGCAAGCGTCGAAAGTGTCCGGGTGGGACGCCGCCGCGGCGTCGGCCCGTTCATGCAGCCGTCCCAGGCCTCCGCCGTCGTGATTGACCCGAAGGGACTGCTCATCACGAACCAACATGTCGTCGACCAAGCTGCCCAACTCCGGGTTCATCTCGCCGATGGCCGGGAACTCCCGGGTGAAATCATCGGCGGTGATCCGGTTACCGATGTCGCACTGGTGCAGGTGGAAGCCGACGGGCTTGCTGCCGCACGGTTGGGGGACTCCGAACAACTCCGAGTGGGTCAGATCGTACTGGCAATCGGAAACGCCCTCGGACTACCGGGGGGCCCGACGGTGTCCATGGGGCTCGTCAGCGCACTGGGCCGCCCGCTCCCTGGATCGGATTTCATCTTCGAGGGCTTGATCCAGACCGATGCTGCGATCAATCCCGGTAACAGCGGTGGCCCCTTGGCGGACCTGTCGGGTGCGGTCGTCGGCATCAACACCGCGATGATCCCGTTCGCTCAGGGCGTCGGGTTCGCCATCCCGATCCACGCTGTTCAGCGGATCGTAGAAGAGCTCCGCCAGAAAGGGCGCATCGTCCGACCCTGGATCGGTGTGTCCGTCGCCGAGCTCCGTCCCGAGGTCGCTCGACAGTACAGCTTAGAGCCGTACTCGGGTCTTCTGGTGGCCGAAACGGTTCCGAAGTCCCCAGCCCACCGTGGAGGGGTACGCGCCGGCGACGTGATCACACGTCTCGGACCCTTCGAGGTTCGAAAGGTGCGAGACTTGCTCGAGGCGCTTTCAAAATTCCCTGTCGGGTCCGATGCCGAACTCCAGTTCCGGCGGCGAACCACGTTGCAGACCACGACAGTGCCTCTCGAGGAGAACCCCCAGCTCGAAGCGAGCTCGGAGTGAGCCCCACCGGGGCCGGCCGAAGCCCGATACGCGGGTCTCGGCCCGGCCTAACCCCTTCCCCCCGATCTACGCCGGGGGCTTGCTCACCTGGTCTTGCACGGTGGGTCGAGGCGCGGCTCTTAAGCCCGCGGCGTCTGGTCGAGACGTGCCCTCCCGACCCACGGTCTCCGACAACCGTCCCCTGACGGAACGTGCTCGCCCGGCGACTCTGGACGAGATCGCGGGCAACCCCGAAGCTATCGAAGAGCTTCGACGGTGGGCCAAGAGTTGGCAATCCCCTCGTGGCCCTCCCCGACTCCGCGCGGCGCTGCTGGCCGGCCCCCCGGGAGTGGGGAAGACCACAGCTGCGATCGCGCTTGCGCACGATTTCGGTTGGGGCTTGGTCGAAATGAACGCCTCCGATGCCCGGAACCGACTGGCCATCGAACAGGTGGCCGGCCGCACTGCCCTCACCGACGCTTTCTCGTTATCCGGCGAAATCCTCAGCTCCCACCAAGGCCAGCACACCCTCGTTCTCCTGGACGAAGCAGACTGTCTGTTCTCCCGCGACACCGAGGGACCTGCCTCCGAGCTGGCTCCGCCCATTTCCTTCCGCGAGTTTCTCCGGAATCGATACGGGCACGTCGAGGCCCTCGCGAAGGCCTGGGGTCTCGGAATCGGTTCGGCGCCGCCGGCCTTTGCCGAGTGGTCGGATGTCCCGGCCTCCGGGGGCCGCTCCAAGGCGCTCCGACTGCCCGCCGCCCAGCGTGACCTGGCCGACTGGGGTGAGAGCAAGGTTCGACCCGACATCACCGACCGCGGGGGGCTGGGGGCCATTGCGAAGCTCGTGCGAGATACTCGACAGCCGATCGTGCTGACCGTCAACGACCCGAAAGCCCTCAGTCGCTACTCGCCGGTGTTTCGCACCGCCGTGACCCGCATCTCGTTCTGGCCCCTTCGCGACGACGACCTCCGGTCCGCCGTTCGACGCGTGGCCCTGGCGCAGCATCTCCAGATCTCCTCGGCTGCGGCCGATGCGATTGTGCAGCGCAGTCACGGGGACCTCCGCGCCGCGCTGAATGACCTCGACGCGGTGTCCGCATTGCCACCAGGCCGAGCGCAAGAAGTGCTCCTTGGGACCCGAGATTCCACTTCCGATTTCTTCGACCTGACCCGGGAAATCCTGGACTCGCCCCGAGTGTACCGTTCCGTGGAGATCCAGAATCGATTGGACGCCACACCGGACGACCTGCTCCCTTGGATCGAGGAGAACCTCCCCCGCGCTACCCGAGACCCCGGTACCCGCCTCGCGGCCTACGAGGAGTTGGCCGGTGCCGACCTCCTCCTCTCTCGCGCACGCCGTTTTCGGACGTATGGATTGTGGAGCTACGCGTCGGAGCTGATGACCGGCGGAGTGAGCCTGCGGCTGGTTCAAGGGGATGGCCACGCCCCCGACCGGATTGCTTTCCCACAGTTCCTGGGAGAAATGGGCCGTTCGCGAGCCACGCGGGCCGTTCGGTCCTCCATTCTCGCCAAGGCCGGCCGGTTGCTCCATATCTCCCGGCGCAAGGCGGCAGACTCCGCCGTGGAGTTCTTGACGGCCGCCTTTCGGGGAGCCGGGGGACGCGCCGCGTCGAACCGGGACCGCGAGTTCGCGCGTCAACTCGTTTCCGCGCTCGGCTTGACGGCCGAAGAAGTCGCCTTCCTGGCCGGCGGCTTGCCGGACGACCGCCGGGTTCAGGAATTGCTGGGCACTCGCGGGGAGGACTCCGAACCTCGATCCATTGACAAGAACTCGGGAGCAGAATCCTCCCGCTCCACAGGGCCGACCCCGGCTCCTAAGGCAGCGGTTGGGGTCGGGTCGTCGCCGGGGCCGAAGAAGACCCAGCGCCGGCTCGCCGATTACTGACCCGGGGAGCGTTCAGCCGAGTCAGCTCAAACGTATCCAAACGTACGTTTGGCAAGATCCGACATCTTGTCCGGGGTCCACGGAGGCTCCCAGACCATATCCACGACGGCCTCCTTCACGCCCTCGGCCGCCTGGACCGCCGACTTCACTTCATCGGCGAGTATCCCGGCGACGGGGCAGCCGGGCGCGGTCAGCGTCATCGTCACCGTAACGGCTCCCTCGCCCGTCCATTTGAACCCGTAGATCAAGCCGAGGTCGACGATGTTCATCGGGATCTCGGGGTCGTAGATCTTCTTCAGGTTCGTCAGGATCTTCTGCTCGCTCACCGATTTCGGATTGGTGGGGTCCCATGCGGACGGGGGACCGATCTTGGCGCCGGTCCATCCGCTAGAGAGCGTCGGGGGGGCGGGGGCCGGGCCCGAGGGTGTCGGAGGCGGAGCCGTTCCGCTCATCGCGGACGGAATCTCGCTTGGCCTATTAATGACCATGTTACCTCATTCGTATCACGACAAATGCACGCACGCGTACCACTTTTAAGTCGCTCCGGGTACGGCCCTTCCCTTGAGAGACATCCATGCCATGGAACCGACCGCCGGTCGGTTCGAGCTCCACCAGGTAGGGGTTTCCGGCATCCGTAAGCCCTTGACCATTCACCGGCCTGATCGCGTCGTGACGCTGACCACGACGTTCGAGGTGGCAGTGGATCTGCCCTCCACCCGAAAAGGCTCCGACCTTTCTCGGAATGCCATCCTTCTCGCCGAGATCGTGGACGAGACGGCGGTGCGTCCGGCGCTTAGCCTCGAATCGGCGTGCGTGGCGATTGCCCGAGCCTTACTCCAACGGCACAAATATGCGCGCACCGCGACAGTGGACGCGTCGGCCGAGTACTTCCTTCGCCGGGGGATAGCCGAACAGCGCATGAGCATGGAGGATTACACCCTCCTCGCGGCGGCCAGGAGTACGCGGTCGCAGGCCGATGGCCCGGTTTCCGTCACGAAGTCGATCGGGGCGGAGGCCGTTGGCATGACGGCGTGTCCCTGTGCGATGGAAACGGCCCGGGACGCTCTTTCGGAGGAGTTCCCGTTATTGCGGGACCCGTCGTTGAAGTCGATGCCGATGATTACCCACAACCAGCGCAACCGGACCCGGCTGATGTTCGACTTGGCCGACGACGTGGAGATCGAGGTGGACGACCTTATCGGCACGATCGAGGCCGCTCAATCCAGTCCGACCTACGCGATTCTCAAACGCGGGGACGAGGCGCAGATGGTGATCCAAGCGCACCAGCATCCCAAATTCGTCGAGGACGTGCTCCGAGATCTCCTCCACCGAGTGGCAAAGGCATTTCCGAATGTCCCCGACACCGCTTTCGTCCGGGCGCGGACCGTGAGCGAGGAGTCGATCCACAAGTACAACGTCGTCGCGGCCCATCAGGCCTTGCTCGGCGAGCTTCGAAAGACGACGCCTTCCTAGGCGGGCGCAAGGGTCCTTACCATGCGCTATGCGGCCGATGCCCTTCGCCGACGACCGGGACGGACGGCGCTCACCGCCCTCGGGATCGGTCTCGCCACGTCGCTCGTTCTCGTCCTTCTGTCCATCTCGGCCGGGATCCAAGCGAGCGCATTTCGTCTTGCGACCACGAGCGGTGTGGACCTGATCGGCACGAGCGCGAACACTTCGTTGTCGTCCATCAGTTTCCCGCCGGTGACCGGAGCCCACAAGCTGGCGCACGAAATCCCGGCCGTGGATTCCAACGTGGCGACGGCGAGTCCGTGGCTCGTCACGCCGCTGGTATTCGCTAACTCGTCCTTGTACGCGCAGGTGAACCTGTCCTCGAACGGCAGTTCCGTCCCTGCCGGGTGGCAGCCCGCGAGCGTCACGGCCATCGGATGGATACCGGGGGATAACGCGGGGCTCGAGGTCCCCTCCATTGTCTCCGGCTCGAACTTCCCAGTGTCGGGCGACCCCCACTACGCCAACGGTAGCTACAACGGGCCCCGGACCGACGACATCGTGCTCAACACCGCGCTGGCGCAGCTCCTGCACATCGGGGCGAACGCCACCGTTTGGGCGAGTCCACAGACTCCTGCCGGACCCTCCTCCCTTCGCAGCTGGTTCGCCCAAGCGACGCCGTTCAAGGTCGTGGGATTGACGGGGCCGTTCTGGTTCCTGCCGTCCGCGGCCCTCGGGATGTTCTATCTGTCAGAGCTCCAGCAGGTGGTTGGGGGCGACACGGCATCGACCGACTACGCTTCCTTGGTGCTGATCCACCTGGTCGACCCGACGCGGGCGAGTCAGGATCAGGCGCGGCTCGCTACCGCGTTCCCGGCGATCACATTCTTCACCCTGGGGAACATTCTCGGGGCGATTCAGCACATAATCGACCTGTACCGCACGTTCGGCACGCTGGTCGGGCTGATCGGAATTCTGGTCGCGACGCTCTTCACTGCGACAGTCCTCCTGATGAGCGTTGAAGATCGAACTCGTGAGATCGCGCTGCTCCGGGCGGTGGGGTACTCGCGGGCTCAAGTCGGCGGCTTCGTCATAGAGGAGGGGCTGCTGCTCGCCTTCCTCGGCCTCGTCGCGGGCCTCCCGATGGGATTCATTGGGGCCACGGCGCTCAACGACTTTCTCGAGCGCCTCGTGGTAGGTCTGCCGACCGGTTTCAGCTTCGTCACCTTCAACGCCTCGGTGTTGGGAGAAGGGGTGGTCGAGGTGGTACTGATCGGCCTCGTGGCCTCGCTGATCCCGCTGGTCCGGGCCCTCCGGATCCCTGTGGCGGAGGAGCTCCGAGCGGCATGAACACGGTCCGGTGGTCCCTCCGCTGGCGGACGCTGCGCCATCGGACGGCCCAAACGCTTCTCGCAATCGCGGCCATCGCGGCGGCGGTGGCGCTTCCCGTGGTGTTGTTGTCCGTCGGGGGCGGCGTCTACAGCCACGAACTCTCCTCGATCGAGGAAGCCGGCTACTCCATCTCCGTCGATTCAGCGGCGAGTCACGGAATCTCCGGCGCCCATAATCTGTCGGTCGCGATCGATGCCATCAGTGGGGTTGCCGCGGCGTCGCCGATCCTGAGCGTCCCGGTGGACCTGTTCGCCCCGGGCGGAACGGTCGTACCCGTGCTGGCGGAGGGAGTCATCCCGGCGGCGTTCACCCTGACCCAGAGCGCGGCGGATCGGGCCCTGCTACCCCCGTCGATCAGCCTCGGTGACCCGGAAGATTCGATCCATTACGACAACGGGACCTACGCGGGCCCGGCGAGCGCCGAGCTCCTCCTCTCAACGCCGTTGCTCGAAACCCTGAACCTGTCGACCGGCGGAGTGGTGGGATTGTCGCCTTCGTCGAACGCGAGCAGCGGCAGCGCCTTCACCATCCAAGGGTCCTTCGGTCTCCCGCCCGGGATCTTGGGACCCTCCCCGCTGTTCGTGGCCCTGCTGCCTCTCTCGCAGTTGCAATCGCTGGTGGGGCTCGCGCATTCGCCCACCGGCGCGTTACTCGATTCGGCCGACAGCGTCCAGGTCGCCATGACGCCCGCGCTCTCCGCCAGCCCGGCGGCGGTCCAGCGGGTCGCCTCCGAGATCCAGAAACTGGTACCCTACTACTCCGTCACGTCTCTCCTTCAGCAAACGACGGAGATCCAGAACGCCCAGGCGGTGATCACCGGGTTCTACGTTGGACTGTCTTCCATCGGGCTCATCGTGGGCCTGCTGTTTCTCGTGATCATTCTGTTGAGACGAGTCGAGCAAGAGCGTCAATCGATCGGGATTCGACGCGCCATCGGCGTGCCGGGCTGGATGGTGGCTCAAGGGATCGTCATGGAAGCTTTGGGCCTCACCGTGGGTGGAGTCGTCGTCGGCATTGCGGGGGGAGTGACGACGGTGGCACTTCTGGCCCGCTACGGGTCGGGGACCGTCTCCGACATCGCGCGACTGGCCGTGTTCAGCCCCGTCGAGCTCGGATTGCTCGCGGTCGCGCTCGTGGCCCTGGCTCTTCTCGCGAGCGCGCTTCCGGTTCGTCGGGCGCTGAGACTGTCGTTACCCGAGGTGCTGCGATGAGCAGACCC
>JASHPV010000133.1 GCA_030037875.1 Thermoplasmata archaeon | reverse complement strand
GCGACGTGCCTGGTACTCTGGGAGAAAGGCGAAGAGAACCGTGACGACTCCTCCGGCCATAGACCAGGCCCGGATCACCGCGCGCCGGCAGCTTCGCCGCGTTCTCGGAGTGCTCGCCCTCTTGGACACGAGCGTGCTCATCATTGTGGTCGGGTTGGCCATCGCGTGGACGCACTTCCATTTCCCGACCCTTGACTTTCTCGTCCTCGTATTCGTCACCGTCGGCGCGGTGCTCGTCGCACGCGTCGCGCTCGGAGTTCGGCTCAAGCGACGGTCCGGAAATCTCTGAACGGCGAGCGACGCGAAAGCGAGTGCGGGCACCGGGATTTGAACCCGAGTTATAGGCTTGGCAAGCCTATGTGATAACCAGACTACACTATGCCCGCAGAGCGCGGGGCCATGAGCCGTGCTATCTAAAACGGCTCCTCCGCGCGCTCCCGGTGTCCGGAGCGATACCTCGGGACCGGACGGCCAGACCGGTCCGCCCGGGCGGCGTTAATATGAACAGCCGACTCGCGCTCCAATCCTCCGAGTTCGACGGCGCTCGGAGCACCGCGGAAATCGAGGAGCTCGGAGCCACATGGGTACGGAACGACCGTTGGCCGAGGGGGAGCCGGTGCTCGTGCGACGGCGGGAAGGGGAGGCGTACCTCCTCTCGCTCCGGTCCTCCCCGCAATCGGTGGAAGGGGTTGGCGTAATCGACCTGTCGGGCCAGATCGGTGCCCCGCCCGGAGGAATCATCGAGTGGGCCGGGGCCACGTATCGTGTCCTGCGCCCGTCGCTAGCGGACATCCTCCGGCAGCTCCGCCGGCGCGCCCAGATCATCACCCCGAAGGACGCGCAACAGCTGCTTTTCCTCGCCCAGGTCGAGCCCGGGTCCTGGGTCGCCGAGGCCGGCGCGGGGAGCGGCGCGCTCACCGTGGTCCTTGCTCACGCCGTGGGGGATACAGGGCACGTGGTCTCCTACGACCGCCGGGCCGACTTTCTGGAAGTGGCCCGGCGCAACGTCGCTCACGCCGGGTTCTCGGAGCGGGTCCGCTTCGTGGAGCGGGACGTCACGGTCGAAGGTTTCGACGAGTCCGAACTCGATGGGATTGTACTGGACGTTCCCGAACCCTGGGCCGCACTGGAAGCCGCCCGCTCGGCCCTCGTGATCGGAGGAGCCGTGGCCACGTACACTCCCACCTACAATCAACTCGAACGCACGGTTCGTGCGCTACGTACTCTGGGGTTCGAAGAGATACGAAGCGTCGAGCTCCTTGAGCGAACGCTCCACGTGGGCGAGGGTGGAACCCGGCCCGAGTTCGATATGCTCGGTCATACGGCCTTTCTCACCGGCGCTCGACGGGTGAGCTGACGTGGCGTTCACAGTCGGGCTCGAGATCGGTGGCTTCGTCGGCGTACTGCTGTCCGCCGGATTCGTCTACTTCGAAGTCGGGAAGTTCGCCGCCCCCCAAGTTCCCACCTCCCTTTTCAACGAAAGCAAGGCGCTTGCGGCCTACGTCGTCGGGCTGTTCGTGGGCGTCCCGCTGGCCCTCGTGTGGATCTTTTTCGAGGTCTCGGTGGCCGGCGGCAATGCCCTCTCTGCGCTCATCGACGTGATCCTGCTCGCGGCCGCCGGGGAGGTGGCCCAGACCTTCCTGCTCCGGACCCATTTCTTCGGGTTCACGCCGGCGGATCCGTTCTATGCCCTCTCCATGCGGGCCGGGATCGGAGGGCTGCTCACGTTGGGCACGATCGCGGAATACCTGGGCGGAAAAACGGTGGCTCCCCTCGGTCTCGCCTACGCCGGGGCTCAATCGGTGGCGCTGCTGCTGATCCAGGTTACGGCCGGACTCCGGGACCAGCTCCCGGTCCCCACGGCCTCGTCGGTCCTCCGGCAACGGCTCGCCCTGTTATTCCTCGTGGTGGTGCTCTACGTGCTGTCCGGATTGGGCGAGTACTACGGAGCATACTATGGGCTGATCGGCGCCGGACTCGCGATCGCCGGCGCGGCCTACCTGTACTGGGACGCCCGTCCTACTGTCCTCGCTCCGCCCCGCGCCCGGTCGACCCCCGCTACCGCGCCGGCGGCCGCGGGCCGTTTTGACCGGCTTCCCTCGGGAAACGGGAAGCGGAAGCGTTCCTAGGCCGCGCGGTCAGCCGAAAAGAAGGGAAGGGAAAGAAAGGGTTCGGACTCGGGCGAACTAGAGGCCTGGGAACGTGAACGTGGGGAAGACGTTCACCGTGATCGCGATCACGACGAGCAGGGCGACGCTCGCGATGAACAGGGCCCCCTCGACCCGGCGCTCCGATGCGATGATGCGGCTCTCGTCGGGGGTGGTGGCCGCGGTCGCCTTGAGGCCGTAGTGGAGCTTGACGGCGGCTCCGAAGCCGAGCGCCGCGAGACCAATGACGGCCAGGAGCTTCGCGACGACCGTCGCGGTGGCGGCATTCGAGAGCCAGGTGGCGCCGCAGCTTGTGGGAGTCGTGTAGCAGGACCCCGGGATGGAGACCGCCGCGACGAGCACGAGCGCCGAGATGAAGAGCAGGAGAAACCCGACGGCCCGGGAAGCGAAGGAGATCATCCCCCACGGGTCGTGTCGCAAATTCGGCAGATAGGAGCCACCCGCGGGAGCCCACATCGGGGGCGGGGGCTGCGCCGGGGCCGGCGCCGGAGCGCCGTACGGTGGCGGAGGGCCTTGGGCTGTTGGGCCGGACATGCGACGGAATTCCCTAGGAGGGGTATTTAAAAGTTGGTGCCTCGAAGGGAGCTGAACCGATCCCGCTCCGGCGAAGGCCCTCCGTCGCCGGACCTTAGTGAGACCCGTTCCGGTCGGCTCGGACCCGCCAGCTCTGGGCCCCCTCGGGGGAGAAGCTGAAATCCATGACGCGGCCCCCGGAAGCGACGACGGCCTTGGCGACCTCCTGGCGGCGGCGGAAGTCGCAGAAGAGGAGCAGGTACCCCCCGCCTCCAGCGCCGGTCAACTTTCCCCCCAGCGCCCCGGCGGCTCGGGCCCGGGAGTAGAACCGGTCGATCTTCAGGTTGGAGATCCCCTTCGTCAGTCGCTTCTTCGCCTCCCACCCCTCATGGAGGAGGTGCCCCATCTCGTCGAGGTTCCCGGTCAAGAGCTCCTTCTTCATGCTGAAGGCGAGCCGTTTCGTCTCCTCGAGCGCCTCCACGGTATCGCGCCGGCGCTCGCGGAACGACCGGGTCTGCCGCTCGATGATGTCGCCCGAGAATCGGGTAACGCCGGTGTAGCAGAGCATCAGGCGGTAGCTGAGCTCGTTCAGGACCTCCGGGTCGATCCGGAGCGGGTTGACCACGGTCGTCGACCCAAGGAACTCGATGAAGTTGAAGCCGCCAAAGGCGGCGGCGTACTGGTCCTGCCGGCCGCCCGGGTCTCCCAGGTCCACCCGCTCGATCCGGAAGGCGCGCTCGGCGAGCTCGTAGGTCGTGAGAGGGATCTTGAGGTACCGGGCAAAGAGCGTGACGAGCGCCACGACCATCGTCGAGGAGCTCCCAAGGCCGGTGCGGGGCGGCGCGTCCGAATGCAGGAAAATCTCCCAGTCGCTATCGGTCCGGTGAAACCCCTTGAGCGTGGCCTTGACGAGGTCGAGTTCGCCGTCGTAGACGAAATCCCGTGGCGTACGGTACTCCGCCGCGACGTCGAAGTCCAGGGACTGGACCCGGACCCGGCCCTTCCCGGGCCGGCTGGTGAGCGTCGCGTACGCGTACTTGTCGATGGTGCAGTTGAGGACCGCCCCACCGCGCTCCTCGGGAAACGGAGACACGTCCGTCCCTCCGCCCGCGAAGGAGATCCGTAACGGTGCTTTGGCGCGGAAGATATCCATCGAGGAGCGCATGACGACTGCATAGACTCTTAAACGTGCCCCTTCGTGCGGCCGCCGATGCCTCCGCGCACGCCGAAGATGACCTACGACCGGCGGATCCGGGAATGGCTGCGGCGGCATCGGTTCGAGGTGTCCGTGATCGTGTTCGCCGCGGGCATCTTCCTGAGCGTGCTTGCCGCGGGCGATTTCACGGGGCTCTCCACCGTCCAGCCGTTCGTGGCCATCAACACGGTCACGGCCGCGCCGGGCGGGCCGAACTACAACCTCGCGTTCGTGGTCATCGGCCCGATAGTATCGATCATCGGCGCCGTTCTCGTGGGAGGGTACCTGCTGTCGCGCCGCCGGTTCGAGCACCTGATGAAGACCAAGAGCAAGGCGGAGTTTCTCCGCAATCTCGACAAGATCGAGGAGCTGCTCTGGGAGCTGACCCCGGAGGACGAACAGCGCTACCTCGACAAGCGGGCCGAGTTCCGGCTCCGCTGAGACGTCGGCCGGTCGGCGCGGCTTAAGTAGGTCGGGCCGGTCCCACGGCTCCGATGTCGGCGCCGGTCGCCCCTAGCGGCCCGCACGACTTTGCGTTTCGGAGGCTCACGAAGCCGGAAGAGTTCCGGAACGCCGAGGAGGTCCAGCGCGAGGCGTGGGGGCTTACCGAGGAGCCTCCGACCTCGAGCACGATCCAGCGAGCCATCCAGGATAACGGAGGGCTCGTGCTCGGCGCCTTCGCGGACATCTACCTGGCCGGTATCACGATCGGGTTCCTGGGCTGGGACGGGACCCAGCTCTACCATTACTCCCACATGAACGCGGTCCGGCCCCAATACCAGAACCATCACGTCGGGTTCCGGCTCAAGGCCTTCCAACGGGAAGAGGTGCTGAAGCAGGGTCTCGCGCTGGCCCGCTGGACGTTCGACCCGCTCCAGAGCAAGAATGCCCGGCTGAATGTCCGGTTGCTGGGGGCGCGGCCGGACCACTACTATGTACACTACTACGGAGCGATGGGCTCCGACCTGAACCGGGGAATGGAGAGCGACCGGGTCCGGGTGACGTGGGCGCTCACCGACCCCGAGGTGGAAGCCCGCCTGGCCGGTCGCCTTCCAAGTCCCGAACAGGACCTCGCCCGCTGGAAGGGAGCCCAGCCGCTCGTAGAAACCTCCGTTGGGGACACCGGGCTCCGGGTTCCGAGCACGGTGAGCGAACCGTCCAAACCGACCGCCCACCTTGAGATCCCGTTCGACCTCCAGGCCATTCGCAGTCACGAGTCGGCGACGCTCCGCACCTGGCGCCACGCGGTCCGTGACGCCTTCCGGGCCGCCTTCGATCTGGGATACCGGGTCGACGATTTCGCGGTGATGAAGATCGAACAGGAACGGAGAAGCTTCTACTTCCTCTCGGCCCCGCCCCCGGCTCCTCCGGCGTGACGACATGGTCCCCGTGCGACGCATCCAGCTAGACGAGCTGGAAATGCCCCTCGTCGAGCCGTTCGAGACCAGCTTCGGCGTCGAGCGCCGTCGGCGATTCCTCGTGGTCCGGGTCGAGTCCGGCGACGGGGAATTCGGCCTGGGCGAGTGCGTGGCCGCCCAAGACCCGCTCTACTCGAGCGAGTCGGTGGCGACGGCCCGCTGGATGATCGAGACTTATCTCGTGCCGCTGCTGTGCCGCGAGGGAGCGCTCGCGCCCCCCGACTTCCGCCGCCGGGCCCAGGCTTGGCGAGGCCATCCGATGGCGAAAGCGGCCGTGGAGCTGGCCCTCTGGGACCTGTGGGCACGCCGGCACCGGCAGTCCTTGGCCCGGGCGCTGGGGGGCCATCGCCGCCGGGTCGAGGTCGGCGTGAGCGTGGGGATCCAGCCGAGCGTGCCGGCTCTCGTCCGGCGAGTCGGGGAGTACCTCGCCGACGGATACCGACGGATCAAGATCAAGGTCCGACCCGGATGGGACGAGCGCCCGGTGGCGGCGCTGCGAAGGGAATTCCCTGACGTCCGACTCTGGGTCGACGCGAATCAGGCGTATCCTCCCTCGGAGAGCTCCGCTCTGCGACGGTGGGCCACCCGATACGGCGTTGAGCAGGTCGAGCAGCCGTTTCCGGAGCACGATCTCGCGGCCCATGCCCGGCTGGGCCGGGGCGCCGGTTTCCGGGTCTGTCTGGACGAATCGATCACCGACCTCGCGACCCTAGAGGCCGCCCTCGGGATGCGGGCCTTGACGAGCCTCAACGTGAAGGCCGGACGTGTCGGGGGCCTGGGGGTCGGCCGCGACCTCGGCCGAGCGGCCGCACGGCACCGGATCCCGGCATGGATCGGGGGCATGCTGGAGACCGGTATCGGAAGAGCCCACAACGTGGCGCTGGCGAGCCTGGCGGCGTTCACCTTCCCGGCCGACCTCTCGGCGAGCGACCGGTACTACACCCCGGACCTCGTCGAGCCGGCTTTCGAGCTGGGTCCGGGCAGTACGCTCCTCGTTCCGACGGGCCGTGGCATCGGGGTCGAAGTGGTCGACTCGGTCTACCGGAAGCATCTGCGCCGCCATCGGGAGTTCCGGCGCGAAACAGCATAAGCCGAGCACTGGCTACGGAGGGTGTGGCGACTCCCCCCCGTTCCTCTCGGCGACGTGGCCCGCCCGCCGTCGCTTGGATCGTATTGATTGCGGTGCTGATCGGCGTCGCGGCGGCCCTCCTCTCCCGGCCCGTAGGGCCGGTAGGCCCTTCGTCCCCCTCCGTGGGCGGGCTGACCGGAAACCAGGTCGCCCAGCTCGCGACGGTCGTCCTCCTGATCGGTGTGGGCCTCTGGCTGTTCTTTACGCTCCGGGAAGGGACCAATCGTCTCCCGATTCCGGGACGCGTCGTGGCGACCTTTCTTGTCATCCTGCTGCTCGGAGCCCTCTTCGTCGTCGTCGCGGGATTCGTGCACGTCGCGCCGATACCGGCCTCGACCAATACCACGGGAAAGTCATCCCCCCCGGGCGGGGGAAGCACGAACAACGGATCGGGAAATGGCACCACCGGACTGTTCGGGACGCACGGGATCACGCTCCCGGCCTGGGCCGGGTTCGTGGCCGTCCTCGCGGTGGCGATCCTGGCCGGGCTGCTGCTGGCCCCCTTCCTGATCGCCCGCGCGGAGCGCCGTCGACGGCGTCTAGACGAGGTACAGGAGCCGGCCCGGGAGGCCCGGAAAGCGCTCCACGAGGCTCTCCACCGGCTCCGCTCGGCCCCGGAGGCTGATGCTCGCGCGACGATCTTGGCGCTCTACGGGAGGCTCCTCCTCCTCGTCGGGCCGCGGCTCGGACCCATCGACAGCCTCACCCCGGGAGAGATAGAGTCCCGATCGATCGAAGCGCTCGGCCTCCGGCCCCTGGTAGCCCGGGACCTGACGCAGACGTTCGAGGAAGCCCGATACTCGACCCATCCGATGACGACAGAGGCGGTCGGCCGGGCGCGTGCCGCGCTGGCCGAAGCGATCTCGGACCTGGCCCAGACCGCGGGGGTCCCGTCGTGAACGTTCTCTCCTGGGTGCTGGTCGGGGGCGCGATAGCGGCCGCAGGGGTCGCGATACAGGCCGGGAACAACCTCGTCGTGGCCGTTCCGGCGGGAGCGGTCGCGGTGCTGCTCGTGTCGGTGGCGGGCGCCTCCGAGATTCGGACGCGCTCGTACCGTCTCGTTCCGATTCGAGGCGGGATCGCCGACCAGCCCGCCCGGGACCGCGTCGAATCGGACTCGCTGCTCCGGCTGCGCAAGTCGTTCGGGTCGGGAGAGATCGGTCGGTCATCCATCCTAGCCACGGTCCGAGCGCTCGAACGCGACCTCAGTCCCACCGGCCGAACGCCGTTAAGTCTCGAGGACGAGCAGAAGGTCCTCCGACTTCCCCCGGACCAGTTCCGGGGCTGGGTGGCCGACCGACTGAAACGGATCGAGGCGGCTACATGAACGCCGCGGAGGCCCCTTCGAGCGAGGTCCGCTGGAGTTCCCGGACCTACGTGCTGTACGCCACGGCCGCCATCTTCGTCCTGGCGGCCGTGGCGCTGCGGAGCGCGGCTCCACTGTTCGTGGCCGTGCCCGTTCTGCTCGGGCCGATGGTGGCCACTTTCGGATTCCCGAGCCGGGTGACGGAGGCAACCCTGACGTGGGAGGCCGAAGGAGGAGGAGACCGGGTCCGGGTGGAAGGGAGATTTCGATGGAATCCGCCCATCCGCAGCGGCCGGCTGATCCCGGTCTTCGCGCCGCCGCCGTCGCTTCGAGAGGTGGCGCCGCCCGAGCACCGGGCCGACCCAGAGCAGCTGCAGTTCGGACTGACGTACCAGATTCCCGGACCGAGTCTGCTGGAGATCCCCTGTCCCCGCTTGGTCTGGCGGGACGCGTGGGGACTGGTGGAGCGCGAGGTCCCGGTCGTGGGGGAGCCGCTCTCGATCGAGCGATTCCCTCCGGAGATCCACCGGCTCGACCGGATCCGACTCGAGCGAACCACCCCCTCTCCCGGCGAGATGCGTTCCCGGATGGTCGGCTCGGCCGGCGAGTACTTCGCCGTGCGGCCCTCGGTCCCCGGGGACACGCGACGCCAGATCAATTGGCGAGCGACGGCCCGGATGGGAAAGCTCCTGGCCAACGACTACCAGCTCGAGCGCACCGGGGACCTCCTTCTCCTCCTCGACCTGCGGCCAACCGGCCTCGGGATCGCCCGGGATGACCGAATGCTGAATGTCGCGCGGGCGGCGGCGTTCGGCATCGCCGACGCGTTCCTGGCCCAGAAGTCTCGCGTCGGCGTTGGGGTATTCACCGATCAGCTCGCCGTCGTGCCGTTGGGAACCGGTCGGCTCCAGCGGTTCCGGATCCGAGCACTGCTTCGGGACGCGAAGATTCCGGAAGAGGGGGGTCCGCCCGAACGCCTCGCGATCGCGGTACGGCGATTCTTCCCGCCCGGCGCGCTCACGATCCTGATCTCTCCGCTCGTTGAGGAGGACTCGGTGCTCGTGCTCCCCCATCTCCGACGACGAGGATTCCCCACCGTGGTACTGAGCCCCTCGCCGCTCGCCGTGCTCGGCCTCTCGGAGACGACCGAGGAGGACCGGGTCGCGACCCGGCTCATTCGTCTGGTGCGGCGGCAGCGTCTCGGAGAGGTCTGGCGGCAAGCACCGGTGATCGATTGGGACAACTACTGGTCCCTGGGGCCATTCGTCCGGTTCCTCCAGAACCCATCCTTCGTCGGCCGGAGGACGTAGCGATGGCGACGCACCGGCGATGGAGACCGGGGTGGGACGACCTCGTTCCCCTGGGCGTCCTGACTGCGCCGATGATGGCGTGGGCGCTTCTCGCCGGCGCGCGGGCGCCCGCCGACGTTGCACTCGTGGCGGCGGCGGTGGCGGTCGCGCTCGCCCTGAAGCATCTTCTCCCCTCCGGTCAGGACGACCTCGCGCTCGTTCCGCCCATCGTGGCCTTGCTGGTCGACCTTTCCACCCTCTCTCTTACCGTGGGTAGTTTGATCCTGGCGGCCGTCGCCGGAGTGGGTCTCCTGCTGTGGGCCGGAACCGAGCCGGAGACCGGCCTCACGGTGCGGCAGCAGCTCGAACCGGCGACGATACCCGCCCTCGCGGTCGGTGTGGCCGTCGCGGTGACGCTCTTCCTACCGAAGGGCACGGGCGGACAGGTCGGACTGGCCGCCCTCGTCCTGGTCGCTGTCCTAGGGGGGGCCGCCTGGGTCTACCTCCGAAGCGCCGCCGAGGCCGTCGACGCTTCGCCGACATCCTGATGTGCCCGTCCGCCGTTCGGAGCACCGAAGGCGCCCTCCGGGGCGGCTTCCGGGTGCCGTCGAAGGGTCCCTCCTGACCGAGGCGGACGAGTCGTCCGCGGAGTATGAAGAGAGGACAACCTCGGTATCCGACACCCCCGGCCGGGGTCAGGACGCCGAGAGGGCCGGACGGCCTCCGGTGACGCGAATCCGTTACGGCCGGGGGACAGACCGGGATCGGCCGCCGCCCCTGCGCCCATATACCGACCGAGAGCATGGCGTCCCTCCCGAAGGGACATCGTGGAAGCAGCGCAAGCCCGGCAGTCGATGGCCGACGTGATCGCCGCCGTACATCAGGCGGTCGTCGGCCGGGAGGAGGCCCTCCAGCTCGTCGCCACGGGGCTATTGGCCGACGGCCACCTGCTTCTGGAAGACCTGCCCGGGCTCGGAAAGACGCTGATCGCCAAGTCGTTCTCGACGGCGCTCGGCCTTTCGTTCGCCCGGATCCAGTTCACCGCGGACCTGCTGCCACAGGACATCACCGGCGGAGAAGTGTGGGACGCGGAACATGGCCAGTTCGAGTTCCGGCCGGGCCCTCTCTTCGCGAACCTGGTGCTCGCCGACGAGATCAACCGGGCCCCTCCCAAAGTGCAATCCGCGCTTCTCGAGGCGATGCAGGAGTACCAGGTTACGAGCGAACGGACGACCCATCCGCTCGAGCGACCGTTCCTGGTTCTTGCAACCCAGAACCCGATCGAGCTGGAAGGCACGTATCCGCTGCCCGAGGCGCAGGTGGACCGATTCCTGATGCGCCTCTCGATCGGATATCCAACTTCCACGGAGGAACGGGAGATCCTCGCGCGACGCCAGGCCCGGAAGGACGACCGGATGGTAGTCCCCCCGGTGCTGGACCTCGGCCGCTTCCGCGAGGTGCAACGAGCCGTGGAAGACGTCGAGGTCGACCCCGCGTTGGAAGAATACGCGGTGGCGCTCGTCAACGCCACCCGGGTCGACCCCCGGGTCGAGGTGGGGGCTTCGCCCAGGGGCTCTCTCGCGCTACTCAAGCTGGGTCGGGCTCGGGCGCTCCTGAGCGGCCGGGACTTCACCGTGCCTGACGACCTCAAGGGCGTCGCGGTTCCGGCGCTCGCCCACCGCATCACGGTCAAACCGGAACCGTGGATCCGTGGCGTTCGGGGCGGGCAGGTAGTGCGCGAGGCCCTGGACCGGGTTCCCGTGCCCAAAGTACCCTAGGGGCCGGCCCATCGGGCAAAGCCGTTTTGAACGGCCTCTTGGTCGGCGTCACGTGCCGGAACCGCCCCTGGTGGTGATCGCCGACCCGGTGGCGCCGGCCGCTCTCGAGCTTCTTTCGAAGGGTCCCGGTCGCGTCGTCGATGCTTCCGCCGATCCGGCGATGCTTCCGTCCAAGCTCGGGGCGGCCTGGGGATTGGTCGTCCGCAGCCGGACCCAAGTGACCGAAGCCCTCCTCTCCCAGGCACCTCAGCTACGGGTGGTCGCCCGCGCCGGGGTCGGAGTGGACAACGTCGACCTCAAGGCCGCGACGGCCCGGAAGATCCTCGTCGTGAACGCCCCGACCGCCGCCACGACCAGCGTGGCCGAGCTCACGGTCACGTTTGCCCTGCTCCTCCTCCGGGACCTGTACGCGGCGATCCAGAAGACGAAGGAGGGGGGCTGGCAGCGTGGGCTCCATGGTGCCGAGCTGTCCGGAAAGACCGTGGGCCTGGTCGGGTATGGCCGGATCGGTCGCGAAGTAGCGCGTCGGCTCCGGGGGTTCGGCGCCACGGTCCAGGCCTTCGATCCCCTCCTGACCCGGTCGCCCGACGAGACGCCGCTCGTTCCGTTCGACGACCTGCTCGGAAAATCCGATATCGTGAGCCTCCACGCCGCCCTGACGCCCGAGAACCACCACCTCCTCAACGCGGAACGGTTGGCCCGGCTCCGGCGGGGGGCCTACGTCATCAACGTGGCCCGTGGCGCCCTCCTGGATGAGGAAGCGCTACTCGCCGCGCTGAACTCGGGCCAGGTGGCCGGCGCCGCGCTCGACGTATTCGAGACAGAGCCGCCGACCCGAACGGCCCTGTTGACCCACCCCCACGTGCTCCCCACGCCGCATCTCGGCGCGTCGACCCCGGAGGCTCAGCGCCGCGCCGGAGTCCAAGTGGCCGAGGAACTCCTCCGATTGCTCCGGGGCGAGGAACCGCTTTATCTCGTCAACACCGAGGTGGTGGCGCGTCCATGACGTTCGACCCCGAGACCGCCACGTTCCTGATCGCCGGGCCCGTGCGCATCCATCCGCGCGTCCTCCGCGCGATGAGCTTCTCGTCGGTCAACCACCGGGGGGACTACTTCCACCAGCGCGTCGGCGAGATCCGCGAGATGTTGCCCATTCTGTTCGGAGCGCCGGGCCATCATGCCATCCTGTCGGGGAGCGGCACGGCGGGTCTGGAGGCGACGTACTCGGCCCTGCTGCGGCCGGAGGATCGCGTGGTGGTTCTGTCCAACGGGAACTTCGGCGAGCGAGGCGACGAGATCGCCCGCCGATACTCGAACCACGTCACGACGATCTCCGCCCCGTGGGGTCATCCCATATCGCCGGATGCACTCGCGGCGGAGCTCGAGAAGGGCGACGCCCGGGCCGTCATCACGGTCCACAACGAGACGAGTGCCGGATTTGCGAACGACCTCGCCGCGATCGCCCCACTCGTTCGAAAATCGGGGGCGCTCTTCCTGGTCGATGGCATCTCCTCGGTCGCTGGTCTTCCCGTCCGAATCCAGGAATGGGGCATCGATGGGATCGTCACCGGAAGTCAGAAGGGCCTCGCCGCGCCCGCCGGACTCGCCCTGGTGCACCTGTCGGACCGGGCCTTCGCCGAGGTCCGGCCGCGCACCCAGTATCTCGACCTGGCCGCGCACTTCAAGTCGCTCGAGAAGAACGACACGCCGTGGACTCCGGCGATCCCGCTCTTCCTCGCGCTGCACGAGGCGCTCCTGCTGCTGAAGGAGGAAGGTCTCGACGCCCGGCTCGCCCGGACCCATTCACTGGCCGATGCGACGCGGGCCGCCGTCGACGCGCTCGGTCTCGAGCTGTTCGCGGAGCGGCGGTATGCCTCGGACACGGTCACCGCGGTCAAGATCCCGGACGGAATGGACGACGCGTCGGTCCGGAAGGTGCTGCTAAACACGTACAACGTCGAGGTGCAGGGAGGCCAGGGCGCTTACAAGGGCAAGATCTTCCGCATCGGTCACATGGGCATCGCCTCCTGGGGTGACCTGCTCATCTGCTTCGCCGGACTGGAACGGATCCTTGGGAAAGCGGGTCGGGCCAAGACTCCGGGCGCCGCGCTCGCGGCGATCGAGTCGCGAATGCCCTGATCGGTCTCGCCGGCGACACGGCCCTGGGGCCGCTCAAATGTCCACGATCACGCGGGCGCGATGCGTGTCGAGGTCAACCATGAGCTCGTGGAATGTGGCCGCTTTCACTTCGAAGTGCCGCGAGTGGCGCGCGGGATCGAACGGCTCGCCCCGAACTTGCGCGAGCAGCGCCGTGGGCGGGGAACCGACCGGGCGGCACCGGATATCCCGGACGAGGAAGTTCTCCGCTTCTTGGAGCGCGATCAGCTGCGTCAGGAAGGCGACCACGAGTCCGGGTGGGTCAGGGCCGCTCGCCTGGACCGCTCGTTCCTCGATAGGCCGAACCCGCCGAAGGTCCGTCATGAGCGCAAAGAGCCCCAATCCGAGTGCCTCGAACAGTTCGGGCGTGGAATCGCCCCGCGCCCAGATACCGACGTCCGCGGTGGTGGGGAAGCTCCCCCAACGTCGGGTCGTGCGCGTTACCCCCGTAGGGTCCCCCCGCGGGACCCATCGAGCGGAGATGTGCGGGGCTTATAGGGGAAGCCGCGAGTCTCGTCCGGAGCTGGAGGGACCGTGCGCGCGAGCCTGGTGATACCGACCCTCAACGAGTCCGCCTCCATCGCTTTCGTTCTCCGAACGTTCCACCGGGCGGCCGAGTCCGCCAACCAGCGGTTCTTCTACCGGAATCCGATCGACTGGGAGGTCCTCGTTGTCGACGGGGCTTCCACGGACGGCACGGCCGAGGCCGCCCGGAAGGAAGGAGCGCGGGTCATCTCGGAATCCCGGAAGGGATACGGCCGGGCCTATCGAACGGGCTTTGCCGCCGCGACGGGAGAGGTCATCGCCACCGCCGACGGAGACGCCAGCTATCCGGTCGATGAAATCCCCTGGCTCCTGCTCGACCTGCTCGAGCATCGACTGGATTTCTTGACCTGCGACCGATTGTCGTACCTCGACTCGAAGGCGATGACAACGGAGCATCGGCTCGGCAACTGGATGCTCAACTTCGGGCTGCGCGCGTTCTTCCATTCGGCTCTCCAGGGCGCGCCCGCGCGGGTCCTGCGGGACAGCCAGAGCGGGATGTGGATCTTCCGGCGCGAGATTCTCGACCGGCTCCGGCTGACCCAGGACGGGATGGCGTTCAGTGAGGAGCTCAAGATCGAGGTGCTCCTCCACGGCCTCCGGTTCGGGGAAACTCCGATCCACTACTCCGAACGCTGGGGCGCCCCCAAGCTGTCGAGCTGGCGCGACGGAGGTCGCAACATGCTGTTTCTATTCCAGAAGCGATTCGAGGTGTCCCGCGAGCGTCGAAGAGGCCTCGACGCGCACCGGCTCGAGCGCCCGGAGGGCGCTCCGCGGTAGCCCCGCTACTTGGTCTTCCCGGACCGTTCGCGTGACTTGGGCCGAAGACCCTTGTAGCCGCACTTTCGGCATTGGACGGCCCGGGGCGGGTTCCGCGCCGAGCAGTTCATGCAGACGCGCTTGAGCAGCAACCGGTTGACCGCTTCGGGGAATGGCATGGGAGGGCGGCCGACCCACCGCGGGCTATAAAGGGTTCCCCGAGGACGGCGTTGCGGCGCGCAACGTTAAGGTCCGGCGTCCGATTCTAGCGTCGTGTCGGCGGACGACCCGGTTTCGGCGGAGGTGGGCGAGAGGGCCGTGCAGCTGGCCCGGAGCGCCCTGGAGGTGAACCTCGGGCCCGAGCCGCCGAAAGATCCGGCGCATCCGTTCCGGAACCTTCCCCTCCCACCGGCGTTCGATGAGGCGCGCGGCGTCTTTACGACCCTGCGTCAGGCGGAGTCCGGTCTGCTCCGTGGATGCATCGGCTACACGTTGCCGGTCTTCCCGCTCCGGGTCGGCATTCCCCGCACCGCCGCGGGAGCCGCGTTGGAGGATCCTCGCTTCCCGCCGGTCGCGCTGCCGGAGCTCACGCGCCTAACGGTCGAGGTCTCGCTGCTGACGGTCCCCGAACCGTTGCCGGCCCGGCGCCCCCGGGACCGGGCCGCCGACGTGCTCGTGGGACGCGACGGACTGCTCGTCCGGTGGCGCCACGCCGAAGGACTCCTTCTTCCTCAGGTCGCGGTCGAGCAGGACTGGAACTCCGAGGAGTTTCTGTCCGAAACTTGCGGGAAGGCCGGCCTGCCGTTCGATGCGTGGGTCCGGGCCGACACGGAGGTCTTCCGGTTTGGTTCGGCTGTGTTCGGCGAAGAGGTACCCGGGGGGCCGATCCGCCGGGTTCCGCTCACCCCGTGACCCGTTCCAGTGTCGCGGCCAGTCGGCCGTCGTCGAGCTCCCATTGGAGGGCGTCGGCGGGCGCCGGTTCCTCGTGGACCTCGAGCGGTCCCTCGACGAGCAGCTCGCGCCGCAGACGGTCCGCGTGGGTCCGAAGGGCCTCTCCTACATCGCCCGATGCCCAGAGCCTGAGCCGGATCCGGTCGGTGAAGGCGAGATGGGCCTCCTTCCGGGCTTGCTGCAAGCGTCGCATCGCCTCCCGGAAGAGACCTTCCTTGTACAGCTCGGGAGGGGCCGTCCGAGGGAGGCGGGCCACCCACCCCCGTCCGTCGTCGCGTTCGACCCACTCCTCCGAGTGGTACGCCGTGGGGCTCCCGGGCGACTCGACCCGGAACTCCCGAACATTGAGCTCGTCTTGGAGCAGTTCCACGGCCTCCGGGCCGAACCGAACGAACGCCGGTGGGGTGTCGGTTTGGAGAACCAGGGCCGGTAAGGGGAACCGCGATTTTACCCCGGCGCGCTGACGCAGCTCTCGACCGACCTCGACCCACGTCCTCAGCTCGGACATGGCGTTGTCGAGCTCGGTCTCGCCCGTCGAGGCGGGGGTCGGCCACGGGGCAAAGTGGACCGACCGGTGCGGGTCGGCAAACGGCGTGCCGGAGAGCTCTTGGAAGAGATGCTCGGCCAGGAACGGCGTGAGCGGGGCTAGAAGGTGGGCGAGCGTCCAGAGCGTGTACGAGAGCGTCGCGTCGGCGGCGTGGCGGTCGCCGGGGTGCTCGTCGCTCCAGAATCGAGGTCGCGAGCGTCGCACATACCAGGTCGAAAGGTCGTCCACGAAAGCGGCCACGGCGGTGGCCGCGTCGTGCGTCTCGTAGGCGTCCAGCGCGTCGGTCACTTCCTGGACGAGGCCGTCGAGACGCGACAACAGCCATCGGTCCAGCAGGTGGCGCACCGCGGGTCGCTCCGTGGACGGCCGGAGCCCGTCGGCCTCGGCGTTGGTGCGATAGAACTCGTAGACGTGGAGGAGCGTGCCGAGCGTACGCTGGGCCGCGAGCTGGATCGACCGGGGCGAGATACGCGCCGACTCGGTGTAGTCGGTCATGTAGAACGCCCAGCGGAGCGCGTCCCCGCCGAGTTCGTTCATGAGATTCACCGGGTCGAAGACGTTGCCCTTGGACTTCGACATCTTCTGCCCGGAGTCGTCGAGCAGGAGCCCGTTGACGAGGCAGGTCCGGTACGCCGGCCGCTCGAACAACGCCGTCCCGAGCACGTGAAGCGTGTAGAACCAGCCTCGTGTTTGGTCGAGTCCCTCGCTGATGTAGTCCAGCGGATCGGCCGGCTCGAACGGTCCGGGCTCGAATGGGTAGTGATACTGAGCGAACGGCGCGGACCCGCTGTCGTACCAGGCGTCGATCGTGTAGGGTTCGCGTACCGCTTCCTTTCCGCACGTGGGGCAGGGGAATCGGATCCGGTCCACCTGGACCCGGTGGGGGTCGAAGTCTGCCGGCAGCGGTGCTCCGGCGTACGTCGCGAGCTCGGCCAAACTGCCCACCCCGGTAAAGTGACCGGCCGGGCACCGCCAGATGGGGAGCGGGGTCCCCCAGTACCGGTTCCGGGAGAGCGCCCAGTCCTTGGCTTCGTCGAGGAAATTACCGAACCGGCCATGCTGCATGTGCTCGGGGATCCAGCGGATCTTCTCGTTGTTGGCCACGAGAGCGTCCCGGATCTGCGAGCACCGTACGAACCAGGAGTCGAGGGCTCGATAGATGAGCGGCGTCTCGCACCGCCAGCACGTGGGGTAGGTGTGGCGCAGGCTCCCTTCGAGGAAGAGCGCGCCCGACTCCCGGAGCTGTTTCAGGAGGAGCGGGTCGGCCGCCTTGAAACCCTTCCCCTCGAGCGGCGGGACCTGGGCCGTGAAGATGGCATGGCTGTCGAGCGGGTCGAAGAACCCCACATGCTCCCGTTCCCCGATGCGCTGGTCGTCCTGGCCGTAGCTCGGCGCGACGTGAACGAGCCCGGTGCCTTCCGCCTCGCCGACGAAGTCGTCGAGGACGATCCGGTAGCGGCCGTCCCCGGGGCCCGCGAAGGGAAACAGCGGCATGTAGGGCGTGCCCGCAAGCTCGGTCCCCGAGTATCGGTGCAGCACTTCCGGTACTCCCGGGAAGTATCGGGCGACGGCGCCCTCGCCGAGCACGTACTCATGACCGTCGTCGCCGCGAACGCCCAGATACGTGAGGTCGGCGCGTGCCGCCACGAGCAAGTTGGCCGGGAGGGTCCAGGGCGTAGTGGTCCACACGAGGAGGTGCCGGGGTAGACCGGCCGCCCCCGGGGCCACGTCGAGGCGCACGACGATCGAGGGGTCGGTGAGCTCCTTGTACCCTTGCGCGACCTCGTGGGACGACAGCGGCGTCTCGCACCGAGGGCAGTAGGGAAGGGTGTAGAATCCCTTGAACAGCAGCCCCCGGTCCAGGAGGGTCTTGAGCGACCACCAGACGCTTTCGACGTACTTCGGGGCCATCGTTTCGTAGGGATGGTCGTAGTCGAGCCAGTACCCGATCCGGCGGCTCATCTCGCGCCACGCCTCCACGGCCTCGAAGACGCTCGCGCGGCATTCCTCGCAGAACCGTTCGACGCCGTAGGCCTCGATGTCGCGCTTCAACCGAAACCCGTGACGCTTCTCGATCTCCAGCTCGACGGGAAGTCCATGGCAATCCCATCCGGCCATGGGCGTCACGATCCGGTACCCGCGCATCCGTCGGTACCGTAACGGGACGTCCTTCAGTGCTCTCGTCAGCGCAGATCCCAGGTGGGGCCTGCCGTTGGCCGTCGGCGGTCCCTCGGTGAAACGGAAGGCGGGGCCGTCCGGGTGGAGGACCAGCGCGCGCGAGACGAGGTCCGTGTCGCTCCAGAACTTCTCCACTCGCCGTTGGATCTCCAGCCACCGATGGGCCGGGGAGGGAGCGACCGAGTCGGGCGTCACGGTCGGCGCCGAGGGAGGGACCATGAATAAAGGCGCGGGCGAGGGCTCAGCGGCTCAATCCCGGCGGAGGCGAGGACTCGGACTCCGGTCCCACGTGGGCGTTCCTGTCCCGCTGGAGGATCGTCCCCTCCACATACTCGACATGACTGTCGGGGCCCAGAAAGATGCGGTCCGCCTTGAGTCGATGGACTCGGACGCCGGCGAGGTGAACCTCCTTCGCCTCGATCCGCTGGACCTCGAGCTCGTGCCAGGGGGGAGGGGGAAGCAGGAAGATCGCGAAGCGGGGTTTTCGCTGGCGGATCTCGACCCAGTCGGCCTCGATCTCGCCGACGGAGGAGAGGCTCTCCACTTCCCCGGAAATCGACTGGGCTCTCAGGGATCCCTGGATGGCCAGGCGACCCTGGAACAACACGGTGTCGGCTCGAACATCGCGGCCCACCTCGAGCGAGCCTTTCCATCGGAGAAGCTCCTGGACCGTCAGCGTGCCGCCGATCTCTATGGTCCCGGTCAGTTGGGCGCTCCGGGCGGAAACGTCGGCGCCCGCGCGGAACGTTCCGCGGGCACGGAGGTCCTCGGACAGCCGGACCTCTCCGTCGATCCGGTGCGCCCCCGAGAGGTCGAGTTGCCGCGCCAGGAGCTTCGCGCCCACGGCTAGCGAGCCGGTCACGCGTCCCGTACCGACCTCAACGCTCCCCTCGACCTTGGTGAACCCCCGAGCGACCCAGTCGAGCACACGGACGTTCGGGACCCGGTTCGTGCCGGTGAGTCGGAGCGATCCCGAAAGCGGAGTAGGCGGCGGTGCGGCCGGCGTGGTACCGGAGCCCGCCGGCGTCGGCTTGGACGTCGGTGGAGGTGCAACAGGAGCCGCGGCGGCCATGCGAGGCGCTACTCGAACCTCCCGAGTTGAAGAGTCTTTGGAGAGCGCCCTCGTCGCTCAATCTCGGACAGGCCCTATCTGCAACCGACGGTGCTCTTGCCGGATGCAGAGATTCTGGAAAACCGGGATTCCGTGGGCCCGCGCGGCTTCGGCCGCCTCGGCGTTTTCCACCCCCAGCTGCATCCAGACGGCGCCGACGCCCCGGGCGATCGCGTCAGCGACCACGGCCGCGACCCGATCGTTACGGCGGAAGATGTCGACGATGTCGATCCGGCGCTCTGCGGGAATCTCGCGAAGGGAGGCAAACGCTCGGCGCCCGAGTACCTCGGTCAGGTTGGGGTTCACGGGGATGACGTCGTAGCCTTGGCTCAACAGGTACCGGGCGACGCTGTTCGAGTCCCGGTCCG
>JASHPV010000132.1 GCA_030037875.1 Thermoplasmata archaeon | reverse complement strand
CCAGTTCTTTCGAAGGGACTCGGCGTCCCACATAGCGCCCGACCCCGTGTTGTAGAGCAAGACCCGCTCTCCAGGCCGGATCTTTCCATCCGAGATCAGCGCCGGAAGAGCGGCGTACACGGCCGCGCCTTCGGGAGATGCCGAGACACCATGGCGACGCGCGAGGTGCTCCATCGCATCCGGCAGGGACCGGTCGGCCACCGTGACGCCGTCCCCCCGGGTATCCCGTATCGCCTCGAGGATTCTTTCGGATGAGAAAGGAGCGGGCACGAGCAATCCCGGGGCGATCGTGTGGGGACTTTCCCAGGGTCGAACCTTGGGCTCGCCCTCGCGGAGGGCGCGCACCACTGGAGCGCAGCCCTCCATCTGAACAGAGATGAGCCGAGGTTCTGTCTCGAGCGCCCCGAGGCGCCGGAGCTCCTGGAAAGCCTTGTGCATGCCCACCAGACCGGTACCTCCCCCGGTGGGGTAGACGATGGCGTCGGGCAATCCGGTCGGGGCGAATTGGTCGAAGAGCTCGAGCCCCATGGTCTTCTTTCCCTCGACTCGGTACGGCTCCCGGAGCGTCGACATGTCGAATCCGCCCGAATTCCGTTCCCGCGTCCGGGCCGTTTCCCCGGCTTCCCGGATGGTGCCGGGGACCCCCACCACCTCGGCACCGTACGCGCGGCAGATCCGCTGGAGTTCCGGCGAGGCGGACTCCGGAAGATAGATGCGGACCGGCAAACCGGCCCGGGCGCCGTAGGCCGCCAGCGCCAGACCCGCGTTGCCCGCGCTGGGCACGTATAAGGCGCGGAGCCCGAGTTCCCGGGCCCGAGAGACGGCGACCGCCATCCCTCGAGCCTTGAACGATCCGGTCGGCATCTGCCCGTCGTCCTTGAGCCACAGCTCGATGCCCGGTGCCTCGGGCACTTCCGTGAGCCGCAGAGCCGGGGTACCGCCTTCCCCGAGCGTGACAATCTGGGACGCGTCCTGGACGGGGAGGAGTTCCTGGTACCGCCAGAGCGTGAAGGGACGCTCACGGAACCGAACTAGGATCCGTTCGGTCCGTCCGCGGTCCAGGTCGTACGTCGCGAACAGGGTGTGGCCGCAGGTGGGGCAGGTACCCACGGGCCGGTCGGCGGGAAGCGTCGTACAGCACGCTCGACACTCGAGCCCGGTAAGCAGCGATCCCGTGCTGGTCATGGTCGCTGCAGGCGAAGCTTCGATAATCTTCAAGCCGACGGAACGTTCGGCGGACTTCGATGGCGTCTGACGCGGGGGGTCGGGCCGGCCGCTCCCGGGTCTCCTCGCGGAAGTTCCTAGACTCTGTGATCTGCGGCGACGCGCGCGATGTTCTGCAGCGGCTCCCTCGCGATTCGGTTCAACTCGCCATCACCTCGCCGCCGTACAACGTGGGCATCGCCTACTCGGGGTACGCGGACAACCTCACGACGGAGGAGTACCTCGTGTGGCTCAAGGGCGTCTGGCTCGAGCTCAAGCGCGTCCTGGTCGTCGGCGGGCGGTTCTGCCTCAACGTCGCCCCCACGTCGATCAAGAACTTTCGGCCGATACACCACGACCTCTCCCGGGACCTGCGGGAGCTTGGGTTCCTGATGCGAACCGAGATCATCTGGTACAAACAGACGATGGGCCGCCGGACGGCGTGGGGCAGCTGGAAGAGCCCGGCGAATCCGCACATCATTCCTTCGTGGGAGTACGTGCTCGTCTTCTCGAAAGGGGAATGGAAGCTCCCGGGATCCCTCGCCTCGGTCGATATCACGGGGCCGGAATTCCAGCGGTTCTCCGACGGCTTCTGGCACATCCCGCCGGAGCGGAACCGAAAGGGGCACCCCGCCCCATTCCCGGAAGAGCTGATCCTGCGCCTGATCAAGTTCTACAGCTATCGCGGGAACACCGTGCTCGACATGTTCGGCGGCACCGGCACCGTCGCCGCGGTGGCCCGGTCCCTGGGTCGGCACTACATCCACATCGACGCGTCGCCGGCCTACTGCGAGCAGGCCCTCGAGCGGATTCGGATGGCTGCGCCCCCGGCCGATGGAGAGCCCATTCCGGTGCCGGAACACGTGACGGAGCTTTCGCGTCGCCGCCCCGGATAGGCCCGCGGCTCACGCCAAGCCCAGCACAAGCGGTGGAAGCAGCCGTCGCGTCATCTCTTGTACCGCGTACTCGAGCAAGGGTTCCAGGTTCACCGCGTCGGCCCGGTTGTAGTCGACGAGCTTCTCGAGGGAGCCGGGAACTCCCCGGCGCGCTTCCTCCCAGAGATAGACCGCGTCGGGCCCGGCGATCCCTTCCACGCCGGCCCGGGCCCCGAGGCCCAATTCCTTCTCGATCCGCTTCAACCCGCCGGTGATCCCCAAGCGGCGCAGCAGGAACCGGAGGTCGATGTGGGCCGGCGGGAACCGAATGAACGGGAAGCGAGCCTCGAGGAACGGCAGGTCGAACAGCGCCCCGTTGAACGTGACCAGGAGACGGAACTTCTGGAGGTACGCTGGCAGTTCCTCGAGGTCGTCGAAGGCGATGAAGGCCCGCGTGGCGCCGCCGCCGTGGACCCCGACCACGGTGACGATCCCCTCCTGGGGGGTGAGGGCCGTCGTTTCAATGTCGAGATACGCCGTTTGGTCACGGAACTCTGGGAACATGCGCCACCGCTCCGCAATCGGTAAGCGCCGGGCGAACCACTCCGCGTTCCGTTGGCGGAGGGCCTCCTCGCTCTCGTCGAGCATCCGGTCGATGGCGGCCCGTCGGTCCGAGGGAACGCCGGGCAGGTCGGCGAGCTGCCGGAGGTCGACCCAGTCCCGGACCCCGGCGCGCCAGAGCTGGGCCTCGATGGCGGAGCCGACGCCCGGGAGATGAAGGAAGGTCGAACGGAGCACGGACCGCGAACGGGAGCGGCCGTACTAAAGAGGTCTCGCCCCGCCTACGGCGGGGGCGGCGCGGCCGGGGCGGGCAGCTTGGGCCGCCGCTTCTTGTCCCATTGAAGGTACGCGAAGCCGCCGAGGGCCACCGCCACAGCCGCGACCGTCGTGCCGACTAGGATTCCCACGCCGCCCAGTGGGGTCGAACCCCCGCCTCCAGAGACGCCGGCGACGACCACCTGGAACTCCTGATAGATGCTGCCCCCGCCGGAATCGTTGGTCCACACCTCCACGGTGTAGGAACCCGCCGCATGGTAGGTATGGAGAACACCGAGCCCGGTCGCCGTGGTCCCATCGCCAAAGTTCCAAAACGCGACGTACGGCGCGGTGCCCTGGCTGGGCGTCACGTTGAACGTGACGGGAGTGGCGGTCGTCGGCGACATCGGGGTGAACGATTCGGTCGATTCCAGTGCCGGATTGACGTACTCAAAAATGATCTTGGTGGTGTTGTAATCCGTCGAGTTCAGCGTCAGCGTCACGGTGTAGTCCATGGCGTTGAGGTAGGTATGCACCGGGTCCGCGGCGTTGCTGTAGGTCCCGTCGTCGAAGCTCCAGTTCAGCGTGTAGGCGCCCGTCAGGCCGGTGACCTCGCTGCAGAAATCGATCGGAACCCCCGCATCGCCGGGGTTCGGCGCCGCCGACACCTCCACGGAGGGAGTGGCGGGCACGATCGGCGCCGCCATCGAGTCGACGCACCGGAGCGGGGGCGGCACCATCGGGGCCGGCGTCCCGGCTGTGACCGCCGTCGAGGTCGCGACCAGGGCGCTGGTCACGAGGAACGCGACGACGAACACACTCCGCCACATGGTTCG
>JASHPV010000131.1 GCA_030037875.1 Thermoplasmata archaeon | reverse complement strand
AACCCAGAAGTGAAAGGAATCTCCGTGACGCCGGAGAACGATTTGAAGTTCCGAGTGCGGATCCGCTTGAGGTGCATCGAGAGGTCACCCTACCTGCGGAAACGCCCCATTTGTCTTCGGCCCACGTGCCGTTTGTCTGACAGATGTCAGCAGAAAGCGCCAACCCTGTCTGCCCTATTTGACTGTGTCGTTCCAATGATACTGTTCGGAATCGGGTGGTGAATGACCCCCCCGTTTTCTCTGTCCGGTTTGCGGGTGTTCGCCGAGCCCTTTCGAGGAGCCGACGCCGATCGCGAGGGAATCCAATGCGCATTAAGTTGTCCGACAAACAGGCTTGGCCGGGCCCGACCGCGGTCCCTGGGCCGTGTTCACTGACGGCCGGACACTCGACCCGGTACAAGTGTCAGACAGCGAGCTCCAACTGCACCTTTCACCTTTCAACGGAGGGATAACCGGCTAGTGGCCGGACAGCGTATCCCTAGCAACACATGTCGAACGCGCCGCTCGACCCCTGGTCGGATCAGAGGACCCCCGCTCTCGCTATCGTGGCCCGTGGAGACCAAATTCGGGCCAAGGGCCCAACCCGGTTTCTAGTCAACTCCCAAAGTCGGCCTGGTCGGGTATATTCCGTAAGCATTCAGCGTGATCGCTGGCGCTGCTCCTGCGCGTTCCATCGAGCGTTCCGGGGGCCCTGTATCCACATCCGGGCGGTACAGTTTTTGAATCGGCTCGGCGAACCCACGGACGATCACCGTTCGACCCGCGAGTGCCCGAACTGTGGGGCCGCTCGGATCATTGGGTTCGGTCGCCGGTACAACCAACGCGGCGTCGTCCAACGGTATCGGTGCACGGCCTGTGGTCACCGGTTCACGGAAACGCCGGGGGCCCTAGGGCTACGACACGACACCCGAACCGTGGCCATCGCCCTTGACCTCTTCTTCCGAGGTCTGTCCCTCCGAAAGGTTTCCGAACATCTGGAACAGGCCCACAATCTACGCGTCGCACCGTCGACGGTCTACGGATGGGTGGCCCGTTTCGCGCCCCAGGCGGCCAAGTGGATGGACTCACTCTCCCCGGAATCCGGGGATCAATGGAACATCGACGAGACGGTCGTGTCCGTCGACGGGAAGCCACGATGGGTGTGGAACATCCTCGATGCGACGACCCGCTTTCTGTTGGCGGCCCGGTCCACCAAGCTCCGGCGAACCCGGGACGCCCGGGCCCTGATCCGTTCGGCCAAGCGGGCGACGCCGGATCGACCGGCCTCCGTGCTGACCGATGGCCTCGCCGGCTATCGCAAGGCAGTGAGCCGCGAGCTGGCGTTCCGGAGCCCGAACGGCCTAGTGAGCCCGCACGTGCGGGTTCCCTCGATCCGGGCGAACCCTTCGAACAATCTCGTCGAACGTCTGCACGGGACGGAGAAAGACCGCATCAAAGTCATGCGAGGATTCCATGGACCTCGTGGCCTGAGGATCTTCGTCGACGGCTTTCGGACCCATTACAACGTTGTCCGTCGGCACAGTGCATTGCCGAGCACCCCAGCGGCGGCCTCTGGACTGCCCGACCCCGGTCCGTTCCGGTGGAAAGGGATCCTCGAGGCAGCCGAGCGGAAGACGTTCCGGCCCCCCGGGATGGTGGAGCTGGTCCTTGTCGTCTCTCCGAAGCGGAAATCAGGCACGATCGAGTCGTCCGGGCCTGTCTCAGTTCCGGAGCGCCGAAGCGAACCGGGCTAAAGTCCCGGAACCCGTTCCGGTACCCACTTCCGCCAAGACCGAACGGTCAGCAGCTTTCCTGCCGAGAGGCGGGTTCGAGGGTGCCCTCCAGGCGGGGGCCGCTCGAGGCGGCCCCCGCCACCCGAAGCCGTTCAAGGTGCGAACGCGGGGACTCCCACCCAATAGTTGAACAGAACCCGTTCCAATTCCGGTGGCGCAGGGGCCTGCTCAAAGTAGAGGGCGGGTTCTCGGCATAGGTACGTGACCCCACCGACGGCGGGGTGCTCTTCTTTGGGGGCGCGGGCCAATCGTCTGCCGCCAATACGCGCACACTTGGGCCATCCCGACGAACCCACCGCCCGGACCACTGTACCCACGCTTCGCCCAATGTCTTTGAGTAACCGGACTCGGGGCTGATCACGCCTCGGTTCCTCGCCGCTGGGTCAACGGGGCTCCTGCTCGCCGCGGCTGTCGTCGATTGGGTCTGAGCGTTGAATGTGACCCACATCAACAGGCCCCCCGCGACCCCCGATTCCACCGGTTTTTCCCGGGTGATTGGGGTTCGGAAGTCCGGCTATTCCCCCCAGAACGGGACCGACCGCGGGACACAGGTCGGAGCAACTAGCATCAGCGTGCCGGAGACTCCGGGAGGGGTTTATGGCGTTGAAATCCTCTCGGCGGCCGGATCCGCATATGGCCGAGCGACGTGGTCCGCTTAGTCCGCCCGCGCCGGGCCAGCCTGAGGACGTAGGGTGGGACCCGGTTGCCGAGCAGTGGAATGCCTGGAGCCCGGTCACCGACGCGATGTTTGGCCCGGCAACGACTGCCCTTCTTGCAATGTTGGATTTGAAGCCGGGGGAAAAAGTTCTCGAGCTGGCTGCGGGCAGCGGAGGGCTCACCCTTCACCTGGCACAGGCCGTCGGGCCCAGTGGACAGGTGATCGCCACCGATCTCGGCCCGAAGTTGCTCCAGTTTACTGAGCAGAACGCTCGAGCCGCGGGATTATCCAACGTCGTCGTGCGGGTGATGAACGGCCAGAACGCCGACCTGCCCGAGAATTCGACCGATGCGGTTGCCTGTCGCCAGGCCTTGATGCTGTTCCCGGATCCAGCCTCCGCCCTACACGCCAGCTTCCGGGTGTTGCGGCCCTCGGGACGGCTGGGTGTCACGGTCTTCTCCACCCTCGAGCGCAACGGGTTTCTCGCCACCCCTATCGCGGCGGTTTCTCGGTGGGCCAAACCCAACGCGAACGCCAAAGGGACGTCCGAGAGCCCGGGCCCATTCAGCCTGGGGGCCCCAGGTCAACTGGAGGAAATGTTCGCTCGGACGGGATTTATCGATGTCAAGAGCCGGCTCGTCTCCTCTTCATTCCGGGCGCGCACCGTCGACGAAATGATGCGATTTTACCGAGAGGTCCTCACCGGCCTCGTCTCCGACGTCCCGGAGGCCGAGAAGGAACGGGCTTGGACAGAGATCGCCCAATCCCTTTCGAAGTACGTGAGACCGGGCTCGGCCGGAGCCCCGATCGAGCTGCTCGTGGTGACTGGGCGGAAGCCCGCCCGGTCCGAGCGTGCCGGCTGATATTGTCTCGGTCGATTGGCCGCTGCTGGCCGGTTATCCCCGACTCACCGGAAAGCCGCACCGCGACCGGTCGTCACGTAGAACGGCCGACGGCCCCGCCCCCACGGAGTTCGTCGAGGGCAGTTCGGACGGAACCCATTTGAGAGCCCTTCTCCGTGTCCTGGTCGTGAGCGAATTCTCGATGGCCGACAGCCCCGCTTCCAACGAACGGAGTGCGCTCTCGGTCCTCTGGGTTGTTTGTGCCGCGATTATGTGCGGGGTGGGGCTATTCTTTGTCACCGGGGCGGTGATCCGGTTCGCCGGCGGGATCGTCGACTGGACTTGGTGGGCCGGTTTGATTCCTTTGGTACTGGGGTTCTTTATGCTGATGAGTCCGAGAGCCGGTCCGCAAGGACCCCACTGAGCGCCCGCATTCTCCGGGTCCCAAGCCGTAATGGACCCCCGCCGGGTTGGGCAAGAGGATGCCAGACACCGGACCGGTGGTCGTCAAACTGGGCGGCAGCGTCCTTACCCGTAAGCGGGAAGCGGCGCGCGTTCGGCCGAAGATCCTCCACCGGCTTGCCGCGGAGCTGGCCGCCCCCGGTGGTCCTCCCGTGGTCCTCCTGCATGGGGCCGGGTCCTTCGGACACCCGGGAGCTCTGCGATGGCATCTGGCCCAGGCGCCTGCCGATGCCGCCGAACGGGCCCATCGGCTCCGTGGGGCGGCGATCGTGAGTGCCGAGGTTCGGCGCTTGCACGCGGCGGTCCTCCAAGCCCTCGTCGACGCCGGTCTCTCCCCTCTCTCAGTACCTCCGCAACCTCTCGCCGTCAACCGAGCCGGTGCGCTCGAGACGCTCGAGCTCGAGCCGTTCCGCCGTGCCCTGGCCCGGGGCGGTGTCCCGGTCTCGTTCGGGGATGTCGTCTCGGACTCGGAGTGGGATTTCTCGATCCTTTCCGCCGATACGATCGCGGTCGAACTCGTTCGCGGCTTGCCGTCGCGTCGACTCCTTTTCGTGAGCGATGTCGAGGGCGTGCTGGCACCGGCTCCCGCCGGACAACGCCGACGGCCGATCCCGCGACTTACGCGCGATGTCGTCGATTCATTGCGCCCGGCAGAAGGCGTGGTGGACGTCACCGGAGGGATCCGGGCCAAGGCAGAAGCCATGCTCGCCGCCGCCGGTGCCGGCGCTGACGCAGGCCTTATTAGCGGACTTCGGCATGGCGCGCTTTCTCGCGCGCTTCGGGGGGAATCGGTCTACGGGAGCTGGTGCGGGCCCGAAGTCCCGTAGGGCCCGTCGTGCCGCTCCGGCGGGCGCCGCGGGACTCCTGAGCCACCGTAAGGCCGAGCACGTCAAGGTGGTCCTGGGCGAGAACGTGGAGGGCCGTTACCGGTACTGGGACGACATCCAGCTCTATCACAACGCGCTGCCCGAGATCGATTTCGAAGAAGTGGACCCGTCGGTCGACTTTTTCGGAAAGCATCTCCAGGCGCCGCTCATGATCACCGGCATGACGGGAGGATATCCCGGCGCCGTCACCATCAACAGCAACCTGGCCCGAGCGGCCGCCGACGTGGGCATCGCCATGGGAGTCGGCAGCGAACGGGCCGCGATCCTCAAGGGCAACTATCCCGAGAGCTACGCGTGCGTTGCGAAGTTCCCGGTGCCGCTCAAGTTCGCTAACATCGGAGCGCCTCAGATCATCGCCCAGTCGCCTGGCGATCGGGTGATCGGGCTTCCCGAGGCGCGGGCCGCGATGGAGCTCATCGGTGCGGAGGCGCTCGCAATCCATCTCAACTTCCTCCAAGAGATGGTCCAGCCCGAGGGAGACCGGCGGGCCCGGGGCTGCTTGGATCAGATCCATGCGCTGGCCCGGGAACTGCCGGTACTGGCGAAGGAGACCGGAGCCGGCCTTTCCCGCTTCGTTGGCGATCGGCTTCGAGCGGCGGGCGTCCGCGCGTTTGACGTGAGCGGTACCGGCGGCACCAGCTTTGCGGCGGTGGAGCACTATCGGGCAGTGGCGCAGGGGGCCCACCGGGAAGCCCGAGTGGGGAAGACGTTCTGGAACTGGGGAATTCCATCGCCGGTGTCCGTGCGGGAGCTGGTCCCTTTGGAATTGCCCATCGTCGCCAGCGGCGGGATCCGGTCGGGCTTGGACATCGCCCGTTCCATCGCGCTCGGCGCGACCGCGGCCGGAATCGCGGGGGGCGTGCTTCGGGCCGCGGCGACCGGTTATCCCCAGGCCCGGGCGGAGCTCGAGCAGATCATCTACGAACTCAAGGTCGCGATGTTCCTGACCGGTAGCCGAACCGTCGACGAGCTGCGTCGGGTCCGGTACACGATCACCGGGGAAACGCGCGAATGGCTCGAGCGATGACGACCGGCCCCGACGGGCCAGCTCCCGCCGCGGTGCCTTCGGACCGCGGGGAACTGGAACGGGAGAAACTCCGATGGATCCGGGACGGTCTCGAGGACCACATGCTGTCCAACGCGGAGCTTCTCGCCCGGACCTCGCCCGCCGACCGAGAGCACCTCGCAGAAGCCCTCCGGCGCAAGCCATCGCGTACCCTCTCGGGCGTCGCGATTGTGGCCGTAATGACGGCCCCCGCGGCGTGTCCCCACGGAAAGTGCTCCTACTGCCCGGGGGGACTGGATAACCGGTCCCCGCAGAGCTACACGGGGGAAGAGCCTTCGGCGTTACGAGGAGCCCAATTCCAGTACGACGCGCGAGCGATCACGAGCCATCGCCTGGCGTCACTCGAGGCGATCGGGCACTCGACCTCCAAAGTGGAAGTGATCCTGATGGGGGGCACGTTTCCGGCCCGGCCGGCAAGTTACCGGCGGAACGTCTTCCGGGGGGTATTCGAAGGACTCAACAACGCACCGGCCGCCAGCCTCAGCGAAGCCCAACGAGCGAATGAGACCGCAGCCCGGCGCTGCGTGAGCTTGACCGTGGAAACGCGTCCCGACTGGTGCGATGCGAGAATCCTGCCGGACCTTTTGGATGCCGGAGTCACTCGTGTCGAGATTGGCGTCGAGTGTCTGACCGACCCCGTGCTGTGGGCCGTGGGTCGGGCGCATGGTACGGACGAGGTCCGACGGGCGACGCGGGAGGCCCGGGACCGGGGTCTCAAGGTCTGCTACCACTGGATGCTCGGTCTTCCAGGAATGAACCCGGACCGAGACCTCGCGGATTTCCGCCAGATGTTCGACGACCCCGATTTCCGGCCGGACATGTTGAAAATCTATCCCACGTTGGTGGTGCCCGGCACCGCCCTCTTCGATGAGTGGAGGGCCGGTCGGTATGCCCCGTATGACACGGAAACCGCCGCGCAGCTCCTGGCCCGGGAAAAAGCCGAGCTTCCCCCTTACGTTCGGATCCAACGGATCCAGCGCGACATCCCCGCACGCTTGATCGCGGCGGGAGTACGCCACGGGAACCTGCGGGAGATCGCTCGGGCCCGCCTCCGCGCGCAGGGACTCCGATGTCGATGCCTCCGGTGCCGGGAACCGGGTCGAGGGTCGACACCCTCTCCGTCCGTGTTCGAACTCCGGACCCAGACGTACGAGGCGTCGGGAGGCCGCGAGCAGTTCCTCAGCTGGGAAGACCCCGCTTCGGACACGGTCGGGGGCTTTCTCCGGCTTCGATTCCCCGGGACGAACACGCCCGGCGGCCTCGCCGAGCCGGTCGTCCGGGAGCTCAAAGTGCTTGGCATGGAAGTCCCGGTGGACGCGAGCGCGCACGGACACCGAGAGTACCAGCACCGGGGTCTCGGCCGCCGGCTCCTCGAAGCGGCGGAGGAAGGTGCTCGGACCGCAGGATACCGGTCCCTGCTCGTCATGAGCGCGGTGGGCACTCGGGAGTACTATCGAAAGCTCGGATACAGCCGGACCGGGCCTTGGATGTCCCGCTCTCTCGCGAACTGAGGGAGACCGTCGAAAAGCCGGTGCGGCCTTGAGCTGGAGTGCGACGGAAGGTTCGAACCGTCCGTTTCCTCGCGCAATCTTATAATCGGCCCCCCGCTCCCTCCGGTTGGGCGCTCTCGTTCGTGCCGCAATCGGTTCCTGGGCGGGTGGTCACGGCCGCTTCGGCGACCGAGATCGCTCCCGAAGACCTCGGGCCCATCTATCGCACCATGCTCCTTGCCCGGTCTCTGGACGAACGATGCCTCGCGATGCAGCGACAGGGTCGCATCGGATTCTACGCGCCGGTGATGGGCCAGGAAGCCGCCCAGGTGGCCGGCGCTTGGGCCCTCGACCCCGCGGACTGGGTCTTTCCGGCGTATCGCGAACTCGGGGTGGCCCTCGTCCGGGGCGTTACGCTGGACGAGCTCTTCGATCAATTCTTCGGCAATTCGGCCGACCGGATGAAGGGTCGGCAGATGCCCAACCACTACGGCTATCGGGACCGGAACTTCGTGGTCGGGTCCAGCCCGATCGGAACCCAGATCATCCAGGCTGTCGGGGCCGCCCTCGCCGCCCGACGCCGCAAGGACCCCATCGTCACGATACCGTTCTTTGGGGATGGGGCGACTAGCTCCAACGACTTCCACGCCGGCCTCAACTTCGGCGGCGTATTCCAGGCGCCCACGATCTTCTTCTGCCAGAACAACGGGTGGGCGATCTCCCTCCCCCGGAGCCGCCAGACTGCCGCGAAAACGCTGGCCGACAAGGGAGTCGCCTACGGCGTTCCCGGTGTGGTGGTGGACGGTAACGACGTGCACCAGGTGTTTCGCGCGGTCCGAGAGGCTCGAGCCCGGGCGCTCTCCGGAGCCGGCCCCACGCTCATCGAAGTGCAGGTGTACCGTCTCGGGGCCCACTCGACCTCGGATGATCCCCACCGGTACCGGACCGACGCGGAGGTGGCCGAGTGGAAGAAGCAAGACCCGATCGGTCGCCTCAAGCACGAGCTGATCGAAGCGGGGCAATGGTCCGAGGACCAAGATGCGAAGCTCCTCGAGGAGGTCCGCGCCGAGATCTCGGCGGCCGTCACCCGCACCGAGGCCATTGGGCCGGCGGATCCCCTTTCTTTCCTGGACGACGTGTTCGCCACTCGAACTCTGCAGCTTGACGAGCAACGCCATCAGTTGGAGGAAATGCTGCACTCGGGTTTGGTGAAGCCATGACCGAGGTGACGCTCGTGCAGGCCGTCAACCGGGCGCTGCGCACGGCCATGTCCGCCGACCCGGAGGTGCTGCTCCTCGGAGAGGACATCGGCGTTAACGGAGGCGTGTTCCGGGCCACCGAGGGTCTGCTCAAGGACTTCGGGGCGGACCGGGTCATCGACACCCCGTTGTCGGAGACCGGGATCGTCGGCGCGGCGGTCGGGATGGCGCTCTACGGCCTCAAGCCGGTCGCGGAGATCCAGTTCCTGGACTTCATCTATCCCGGATTCGACCAGATCGTGAGCGAGCTCGCGAAGTTCCGGTATCGCTCGGGGGGTCAGTACCCATGCCATGTGGTCATCCGGAGCCCCTACGGCGGGGGCATCAAGGGCGGGCTCTACCACTCGCAGAGCACCGAGGCCTACTTCGCCCACACCGCCGGTCTCAAAGTGGTGGTTCCCTCGACCCCGGCCGACGCCTACGGACTGTTGCTCTCCTCAATCTTCGACCCGGACCCGGTCATTTTCCTCGAGCCAAAACGCATCTACCGTACGGTGACGGGAGAGGTCCCCGAAGGCGACCAGCGGGTGCCGATCGGAAGAGCCCGGACGGTCCGAGAGGGCACCGACGTGAGCGTTTTTGCTTACGGAGCGATGATTCCTCCGGCCACGGAAGCCTGTCAGGCGGCCGAGGCGGACGGAGTCTCGGCCGAACTCATCGACCTACGAACGCTGGTTCCGTTGGACGCCGGGGCCGTGCTCGCCTCGGTGGAAAAGACCGGGCGTGCCGTGATCGTGCACGAGGCTGCCCGCTTCTGTGGCTACGGCGCCGAGATCGCCGCGATCCTGGCAGAGAAGGCCTTCTTCTCGCTCAAGGCGCCGATCCATCGGGTCACGGGCTTTGATACTCCATTCCCTTACGCGTTGGAGAATCTGTACCTCCCGAACGCGGCCCGCATTCGTCAGGCGATCGTGGACACGGTGAGGGCCGGGTAAGAGGCGGTCGAACGATGCAGTACGAGTTCCGGCTCCCGGACATCGGGGAGGGCGTCGCCGAGGGCGAGGTCGTCCGCTGGTTTGTCCATGAGGGGGATCAGATCCAGGAAGATGCGCCGCTGGTCTCCGTCCTCACTGACAAGGCCAACGTGGAAATCCCCTCGCCGAAGGCCGGTAAAGTCCTTCGAGTTCACGCCCAAGAAGGAGAGAAGGTCAAGGTGGGGGCTGTGCTCGTGACCTTTGAGATCTCGGGCGATGCCACCCCGCCGCCCGGGGTGGCGGCCACCCCGGTCCCACCCGTCTCTGTGAGCGTGTCTCCCGTCGCTCCGACGACCCCGGCCACCCCCGCCAGCTCGGGAAGATTCCTTGCGGCTCCCTACGTTCGTCGGATCGCCGCCGAACGCGGAATTGATCTGTCGACCATCTCCGGTTCGGGGCCGGGAGGCCGCATCGTGGAGAGCGACTTGACGCAGGGCGCAGCGGTCGTGGCCCCGAAACCTACGCTTTCCCCGGGGCCCGCCCGCGCGGCCCCTGTCGCCCCCCCCGTCCCCGCGCCCGCGGCCCCGGTCGTCGAAGCGCCGCGCGTCGCCCCCGCCCCGGCGGACGAGGACATCCTCGAGCGCGTGCCCCTGCGGGGGATTCGACGCGTCATCGCCGAGCACATGACGGAGTCGACCCACAAGGCGGCCCACTACACCTACGTCGAAGAGGTCGACGCGTCGGAACTCATCCAACTCCGCGACCGCATGGCGAAGCACGTCGAAAAGAAGGGCGTCCGGCTGAGCTACCTTCCGTTCGTGGTGAAGGGGGTCGTGGCGGGCCTTCGGGCCTTCCCTCGAATGAACGCTCGGTTTGACGATGAGCGTCAGGAACTCGCCATCCACAAGTCGTTCAACATCGGCATCGCGACTGCGACGCCGGAGGGACTGCTGGTTCCGGTGGTGCATCACGCCGACCAGAAGAGTGTCACCGACATCGCCCGAGAGGTCCAGGAGCTCGCCGAGAAAGGCCGGGAAGGGAAGCTCACTCGGGCGGAGATGACCGGAGGTACCTTCACGATCACGAGCCTGGGTGCTCTGGGCGGCGTGCTCGCGACACCGATCCTGAATTACCCCGAGGTGGCGATCCTCGGCGTCCACCGCATCGCTCGACGGCCGGTGTACCGCGCGGACGGAACGGTCGGCCCGGCCGACCTGATGAACCTCTCTCTCTCGCTCGACCACCGAGTGCTCGACGGCATCGTCGGAGCCCAGTTCGTCGCGGTGGTCAAGTCCTACCTTGAGGACCCGCATCAGTTGTTCGCGGAACTCAAATGAGTGCGGGATTCGCGCCGCTGCCTCTCCCTTACACGGCCCCCGAACTCGAGCGACGGCTCGGCGCAGATTGGTCAGGGCTTCTGTGGACCGCGTATCGGTGGATGCGAACCGCCCGGAGCCTCGATGAGCGGATGGTGGGGCTCCAACGGCAGGGCCGGGTGGGGTTCTATGGGCCCGCGACCGGCCAAGAGGCCGTCAGCATCGCGGCCGGTCTCGCAGTGCGGGAGAATGATTGGGTCTTCCCCGGACTTCGGGAGCAACTCGTGGCGCTAGTGCGGGGGCACCCTCTGGGCACGTACCTCCACCACCTGTTCGCCGATAGTCTCGACCCGGCGTCGGGACGTCAGATGCCCTGCCACCCCACGGCCCGGGAGGTCCGCTACGTCTCCATGTCGAGCTGCGTCGGCACCCAGGTGAGCCAGGCCGTCGGGTGCGCGTACGGCTTCCGGTTTCGGAGCGATGACGCGGTCTCGCTGGCCTTCTTCGGGGACGGGGCGACCTCGGTCAGCGATTTCCACGCCGGGATGAACTTCGCCGGCGTCTTTCATCTCCCCGTCGTCTTCTGCTGCACCAACAATCAGTGGGCGATTTCGCTCCCCGTCGAGCAGCAGAGCCGGGTCGCTGAGCTCGCGGAGAAGGCGGCGGCCTACGGAATGCCCGGGCGCCGCGTGGACGGCTCGGACTTCATCGAAACTTACCTTCAGCTCTCGGACGCCCTCGAGACCGCGCGCCAAGGACGGGGACCCACGCTGCTCGAATTCGTCGTGTACCGGATGAGCCCGCACTCGACGTCGGACGACCCCAGCCGCTACCAGCCCGCGGACTGGCGGGAGCGCTCCGCGCAGCACGACCCGGTGGGACGAATGGAGCGCCTGCTCGGAGCGCTCGGGCTCCTTTCTCAAGACCTGGTCCGGGAGATGGACCGACAGATCGATGCGACCCTCCGGGACGCGATCGCCGCGGCCGAGCGTACCGCGCCGCCCGGTCCCGAGACGCTAGAGCGGGACGTCTTCGCCCCGGCCGTTTCCGCCCCCTCTGCGGAGGGGTAATCGTGGCCGGAACGTATTCCCGGACCGCCGGCGTGCTCGTCATCGGCGGGGGACCGGGTGGCTATGTGGCCGCGATCCGGTTGGGGCAGCTCGGCCGGCCCGCCCTGCTCGTCGAGAAGGACCAGCTGGGAGGAGAATGTCTCAACCGCGGCTGCATCCCCTCGAAAGCGCTGATCCATCTCGCGTCGCTCTACGATGCCGTGCGCACGGAAGGCCCCGAGGTAGGCATCCGGACGACGGGCCAGCTCCAGCTCGACCTGGCCGTGACCCAGCGGTGGAAGGAGTCCGTGGTGGCGAAGGAGCGCCAGGGGGTCGCCTCCCTCCTCAAGAGTGCGGGCGTCGCGGTGCTCCCGGGAACGGTACGATTCACCGGTCCGAAATCGGCCGAGCTGACGGCCCCCGATGGCGGCAAGGAGCGGATCGATTTCGAGCAGGCGATCATTGCCGTGGGGGCGGTGCAGACCTCGCTCCGTGGATTTGAGCCGGACGGTACGAAGGTCGAAACGGCGTACGATGTGCTGAACTGGACGTCGCTACCGGCCTCGCTGCTGGTCCTCGGGGGCGGCGTGAGTGGCTGCGAGCTGGGCGAGTTCGCCGCCTCCGCGGGGTCGCAGGTCACGATCGTGGAGCTGATGCCGCAGCTGTTGCCCGGGATGGACCCGGACCTCGCGCGCGAGCTGACGCGGCGCCTGGAAGGCCGCGGGGTAAAGATTCACACCGCCGCTCGGGCGCGTTCTCTCGACCGATCCGGTGACGGCGTCCGGCTTACCATCGAGAAGGAAGGGGTCACGCAAGAGCTCTCGGCCGACCGGTTGTTCGTCACGGTGGGCAAAATGCCGGCGACCCAAGAGTTGGGCCTGGACGAGGCGGGGGTCGCGCGGGATCCCCAGACCGGCTTCATCCCCGTAAACGACCGGCAAGCCACGAACGTGGCCCACATCTACGCGGTCGGCGATTGTTGCCGGCCTCCGATGCTCGCCCACAAAGCCTACCGCGAGGGGGTGGTGGCCGCCGAAACGATCGCGGGCCTGTCGACCCGGTTCCAATTCCAGGCAATGCCGTCCGTCGTGTTCACTGTGCCCGAGCTTGCAACCGTGGGGTTTACGACGGCCGAGGCGCAGGCCGCCGGCTTCGCGGCACGGGAAGCGCGGTTTCCCTATGCGGCGCTCGGACGCGCCCATGCCTCCCACGCCACCGACGGCTGGGTCAAGCTGGTGGCCGACGATAAAACCGGATCCGTGCTGGGCTTCCAAGGCGCGGGAATGGGTGTCAGCGAACTCGTAGGCGAAGTCGGCTTTGCGATCGAGATGGGGGCGACCGTTCGCGACCTGGCCCTCACGATCCAGCCCCATCCGACCTTCTCCGAACTGCTTCAAGAGGTCGCTCTGCTCTGGCTGGGAGAGCCGATGCATGTCGCCCGTCGAACCGTTGGTCGCCCATCGTGAGTGGGGACGCCGCGAGTACGGCGAATCGCTCGCCGAGATGCGCGCGTTGCGGGCGCAACGGCGACGGGGGGAGATCCCCGACACCCTCGTTCTGGTCGAGCATCCCGCCGTCATCACGGTCGGGGTCCAGGGCCGCGCTGGGGACGTGCTCCCCGAGGGAATACCGGTCTTCGACGTGGAGCGCGGGGGGAAGAGCACGTACCATGGCCCCGGGCAACTCGTCGGATATCCGATCGTCGACTTGGCACCACGCGGCCGGGATGTGCGCCGGTACGTTCACGATCTGGAAGATGTGGTCATCCGAGCCTTGGCGGAGGTCTCCGTTCCCGCGGGTCGAGTCGAGGGTCAGCGGGGAGTGTGGGTCGAGGGCCGCCGTAAGATCGCTTCCGTCGGGATCGCCGTTGCGGAGTGGGTGGCGTTCCACGGGTTCGCGGTGAACGTGGACACAGACCTATCGGTGTTCCGCGCGTTCCGGCCGTGCGGATTGTCCGGGGAAGTAATGACATCCGTCTCCCGAGAACGGGGCGTTCCGACCGAAATCGGAGAGCTTCGAGGCCCGATCGTTCAGGCGTGGGAGGCCGTCTTCGCCACGCCCCATGGCGTGGTCAACCCTCCGCTGACCGCTCCCCGAGGCGCTCCAGCCATCCCGTGACCGCGACGAGCGCGTCCCTCCCCCGACTATTACTGGTGGGTGGGGGCGGCGGACTCGTGGGCCGGGCCGTTCTGCCCGAGCTGCTGCCGCATTTCCGAATTCGGTCCGTTCACCGCCACCCGGCGCTCAATGAAGGACCGGAGGTCGAATGGGTGCGCGCGGACGTCAAGGCCGTGGACGACTGGTCGCCGATCCTTCGCGACGTGCAAGTGGTGTTGAACCTCGCCTGGTACCGCTGGGAATCCGAAGCGGTTTTCCGGTCGCTCGGCGATGGGCTTCGCCGGCTCGTGGACGCCGCGGTCCGAGCCCCGGTCCAACGATTTTTGCAGGTAAGTGTCCCGCCGGCGCCTCCCTCGATGGAGGCGAGCCTACCGTACCTGTTCTACAAACGGCAAGTGGACTCGGCGGTCGAGAAAAGCGGCCTCTCGTATCGCATCGTCCGGCCGACGATGCTGTTCGGCCCCGGCGATGTTCTGCTCGGAGTGATGTTCCGCCTCATGCGCCGGTATCCGTTCTTCCCAATGTTTGGGGACGGAACGTACCACGTGAGCCCGATTGCGGTGACCGACCTGGCCCGCGCCCTTCGACAGGAAGCCCAAGCGTCGGCCGTTGGAACGGCAGACCTTGGGGGTCCGGAACGACTGACGTACCGGCAGCTCACCGACCGGATCTTCGGGGTGTTGCACAAGAGACCCCGGTACTGGAGGCTCTCCGGCCGCGGGGCCCTTCGGCTCACGCGATTCATGGTCGCAATGGGGTCGACGACGCTCTACCCGTACGAGGTGGAGTGGTTGATGAGCGACATGCTCGGGTTGCCTCCCTATGGGGGGCTGGATGTCCCGCTCCAGCGAGTGGGTCCGTATCTCGAGCAGCTCGCGGAGGGAGGGCCCGCCCGATAAGCCGCGGACGGTTCGGGTTAGGGAGCCCGCTTGGCGACCAGAGACACGGGTTCCGTGGCTCGCCACCGGTTGAGTAGGTTGAGGGTTTCTAGGAGATAGTACCCAGGAATGATCCACGAAAGGTACCCAGTAACTATCAATGGACGCAGCCACGGCCGGATTCGTGCCCAGTCGCCAGACTGTCCGGATCGACGGATCCGGCGAGCTCCCGCCCACGTCACCGCCGGGAGACCCAGGGCCAGCAGAGCAAATCCCCACAATCCCCAATTTTGGGAGACCACCGTCAGCGCATAGACCAGGTTGGTTGGATTTATGCTCCAGAGAAAAACACCGACTACCGCCAGGCTGATCACGAACGCGGCAACGGCCGAAAGTTCGGCGCGTCGCAGCAACTTGACAGCGGCCTTTGCGGGCTCCGGGGCGAATGGCAGGCGGGCCGGCGGAGGATCCGGTGGGGACGCCATGAGCAGTACGCCAGGGACCGGCACCCCCCTCATCAAGCTGCTCGAACCCGAGCCGTCTCGTCCTTCCGAACCGGCGGGGCTCGACCTAAGCTTTAAGCCCCGTAGGTCCCAATGTGCCCATCATGGAAGCCGCCGACTTGTCTCGTCGCCTAGGAGATTTCTACCTGGTTGCCACCGAAGTTCTTCGTGACGTCACCGAACCCACGGAGCAGCAGATCAAACACTGGATCGTGAACCCGTTCCTCGTCACGCTCGGGTGGGACCCTGACGACAAGCACCAGGTCTTCCTGGACTTCCCCATCAAAGTGGACGGTTCTCACGCCGATTATGCGCTGCTCGATCAGGCCGGAAAACCCCGGGTCGTGCTGGACGTCAAGCGGCCCCCGAATCCGGGCACCGACTCCGAGAAGGCCATCAAGAACGCCAAAGCCGTGGGCGCTCCCCTCGCGCTCGTCACGAACGGGCAGGAGTTCTCCCTCTGGTACGTTTCCGAATCGGAGCAACCCACTCCGCTCTTCGTTTTCGCGCTGAAGGAATTGGCCGACAATGCCGAGGCCCTGCTCGGCCTGACGGCGGAGTTCCGGGTCTCCGACAGCGGCATCGCGCTGTTGCGCAAGTCGGCCATCCGGTCGGCCGTCCTCCAAATGCTGGAGGAGAACTCGGAGAAGACGTTCGACGCGCTGGTCGGCTGGGTTCAGGCCCAGGTCGCTCCGGGCGCCCTCGACGACTCCACGGACGAGGCGATACGGGAGGCCACGATGATGTGGCTCAACGAGGAGCATCTCACGATGGCCATGTTCGCGCCCGGTCCCCACGAAACCAAATTCCAGGACCTTCGGATCACCTCTCCCAAAGACTGGGAGGCGTTCCCTCGCGGGCCCAACGGGACTTTCCAGTACAAGTACGACTCTTCGAAGACGCTCGACCTTCGGCAGAGCCCGAAAGAGGTCAAGGAGACTCTGCGCCGCCAAGGGTTCAAGACCTCCACGGCGACCTCGTTCGGCGGATTCTATTACGCGCTGCGTCAGCGCGCGGGTCTCAAGACCGCCACCTAGGACGGCGCCCGGGCCGGTCGCTTCGGTTTGGGCCACCGGCGGCGAGCGGCCACTCGGTGCATCACCTCGGACGTTCCGTGCGCGAGCGCGCCGCTCCGAACATCCCGCCAGCGTTGCTCGTGGGGAAGATCCTTCGAGTACCCCCGGCCCCCGTGGAATTGGATGGCGTGGTCGAGCGTGGTCAGCGCCACTTCGGTCGCAAGCCACTTGCTCATCGCGGCGCCATCGTCGGCACGATCCCCGCGGTCAAGACGTTCCAGCACCCGCTCGGTGTAGAGCCACGCCGCGGCCAGCCGGGTACCGTCCTCGACCAGGGGGAACGCCACCGCCTCTTGGTCGGAGAGCGGACCGTCGAAGACGACCCGTTCTCCCGCCTCGTGGACCGTCTCCTCCCACGAGGCTCGAGCTACGCCAAGGTAAATCGCCGCCAGTAGGGCCCGCTCGTGGGTGAGCTCGACCTTCAGGTAATCGAGCCCCCGGCCTTCCTGCCCGATGAGATGATCGTCGGGAATCTCGACGGAAGAGTAGGTGACAGTGCCCCGACGCATCCATCGCTCTCCGAGGTCCTCAACCACCCGGCGCTCGATTCCCGGGAGGTCCTGCGGCACCAGGAACGCGGAGATCCCTGCCGCGGTCCCGGAGCCCGTTTGCGCATAGACGATGGCGGCTTGGGCATCCGCCGCGAAGGCGGCTTGACTTTTGACCCCAGAAAGCCGAAGACGTTCCCCCTTCCGCTCCACCCTCGTTGAAAGGTGCGAGAGGTCAGAGCCCGCCCGAGGCTCCGTGATCTGGTTGCCCACCAGTACCTCTCCCCGGATGAGCGGGAGCGCGAACCGGCGGCGAAGTTCTTCGGACCCTTGCGCGGCGATCACGCTGGAGAACTCGGGCTGAAGCGAGAGCTTGGCAAACGTCGTTCCGGCTCGGTACCCGAACTCCTCAAGTGCCAGCCCGGCCCGCACGAGCGAGAGGCCCCGGCCCCCCAGTTCCGGGGGAAGAGTGAGCCCGAGCCACTGGTCCTTTCCCATCGAGCGGAACTCCTTCCAGGGAAACTCCGGACGGGAATCGAGCGCCCGGGAGAGTGCGGCCAGCCGGTGGGCTCGGGCGAACTGCTCGACGTCATCCCGAAGGGGATCCTCGGGGAGAACCGAGCCGAGGTCCGTCACAGCCCCTCGCGAATGAAGAACGGCTCGACCGGGGGAGTCGCGCGGGAGACCGGATGCTCCCCCACGACGCCACTGCTCCGCAGCGCACGGATCCGCTCCGGCGAGTATCCCAACAGCGTGCCGAGAACGGCCTCATTGTCCTGGCCCAGCCAGGGAGCGCCTCGCCACACGCCCCCGGGGGTGGTCTGAAATTTCGGGGCCACCCCCGCCCCCTTGACCGGGCCCGCTACGGGATCCTCCCATTGGAGAAACATGCCCCGTTCCTGAAAGTGTCGATCTCGAGCGATCTCATCGATGTGGTACACTCGGGAGATTGCGGTATCATTTTCCCGCCCGATGCGTTCGAGCTCGTCGACCGAACGAGCGGCGCAGAACTGGTCGATCACGGGGTCCACCAGGTCCCGATGCGCTCCCCGGAACGCGGGATCGTCGAGACGGGGGTCAGTGAGACCCAGAAGTGTCCGGAGCCTCGACCAGCTCGCAGGAGTCGGGGCGGCGAGGACCACCCATCCGTCGGCGGCCCGGACCAGATTGTACGGGTAAAGCCGGGGGTGGGCGTTACCGTGCCGACCGCGAACGACGCCACGCATGAAGTAATCGAGCGCGAGATTCTCGAGCAGCGTGAAGAACACCTCGTACTGCGCCACGTCGACGACTTGTCCGGTCCCCGTCCGCTGAGCGTGGACGTACCCCATCAGCGCCGCCGTCGCCGCGGCCAATCCCGTGACCGTGTCGTTGAGCGCTGTGCCCGATCGCATGGGGGGCGACGGCTCGGGGTTCCCCTGGAGCCACAGGAATCCGCTGTACGCCTGAGCGATCAGGTCGAACGAAGGAGCCTCCACCCGCTCGGCGACCCCGGTTTGACCGAAGCCGGAAACATGGACCACGGTGAGACGCGGATTGGCCGAGTGGACCACCGCGTCCGAGAGGCCCAGTCCGTCATAGGTCCCGGGCCGAGACGATTCGATCCAGATGTCGGACTTGCGAATGAGGTCGAGAAAGACCTCCCGACCCTCCGGACGTTTGAGGTCGAGTCCCACCGACAGCTTGTTTCGAGAATACTGGACCCACGACTCGGAGACGGCCTCGTCGGGGTCCCCTCCCTCGGGAAGGAGAGGAGGAAGCGTCCGAGTGGGGTCGGAGAAGGGTCGCTGGAAAGGCGGGCCCTCGAGGTGGATGACCTCCGCGCCGAACTCTCCCAGATAGGTGGAGGCCCAGGGGCCGGCCACCACGCGGGCCGAGTCCAGTACGCGGATGCCTTGTAACGGGCCGAACGGAGGAACGATCCGGTCCGGCGTTCCTTCCGCCGGCATGGCCGATAAGTCGGAAGAAGCGCCTTAAGGAACGAGGTTCACCCGCAAACCTCGCTCCCCATATAGCGTCGCCCGCTCGTGACGGTGGAGCGAGAGAGATGAAGGAGCCCCCGTGGGTCCAGTTCGAAGGAGAGGCTTTTCGGCGCGAGCTCGAGAAGTACAAGATGGCCAATCATCCCTTCAAGCTCCATCCGTTCTTCAAGGAAATCGAGGCAGGCACCGCCCCTCGGCCGGTCATCCATCGGTGGGCGGCGCAGTTCTACCCTTGGTTGGCCTGCGTCCCGTTGGCGATGGCCGAACGGTTCTCGAACTGCTCCTGGGAGCCTCGGTTCGACCACTTCCGACGAATGATCCTCGATCAATTGGTTGAGGAAGCCGGAGACCCGAAGGGGAAGGAACGGGGCCACCCGGAACTCTGGCTCCACTTCTGCGAGGGGTTGGGGCTCCCCCGGGAGAAGGTCCAGTCGACTCCCCTCCTCCCCTCCACGATGGTGGCGATCGATGATTTCCTGTACATCAACCGACAAGAGCCGTTCTATGTCTCGGCGGGCGGTTCTTCTGAGCCTCCCAACGTTGAGCTGTGCGCCCGGTTGCTTCCCGCGTTCCGGAAGCACTACGGGGTCGACGACGACCATCTCACCTATTACTCGCTCCACGTGACCGCCGATGAGGAGCACAGCCGATTCGTGGGAGAGATGGTTGCGGCCTTCGCGGACTCGGCGCCAGTCCGGCACAGGATGTGGGACGCGATGCTCCGCGGATTCGCGCTTCACCGGCTGCTGATTGACGGAGCGGTCGGGGCGCCGAACGGCGCAAAGTAAGGTTAAATATCGCAGGGGTGGTCGGAACTTCCGATGACCGTCACGACCCACGCCGATGACCTTCGGACGTGCGGGCGGCGAGCGGTCACGGCCTGGTCCTGGTGAGAGGGGAGCGCCCGGTCGGCGCGGCCCTCTGACAGAAGTCTTGAGCGGCACGTTCGCCGGGCGCTTCCCTCGCGGTGAAAAAAAGCGAGGAGAAGCATGTACGGAAAACAGCTGAGATTGAAACGAATCTTCCCGGGAGATCGGCGACTGTTCTCGGTCCCACTCGACCATTCGGTGTCGATGGGGCCGATCGATGGTCTCGAGGAGACTCCCGCGCTGGTGGCGGAGCTCGTACGGGCCGGCGTCGACTTGGTGATCGTCACGAAAGGGGCGGTACGCGGTCTGGTGCCGGTGCTCACCCCGCGCACGCTGCTCGGGATCCACATGTCCGCGTCGACGAGCCTCAATCCGAACTCGAACCGCAAGGTTCTCGCCGGCACCGCCGAGGAGGCGATCGCTCTCGGGGCGGACCTCTTGTCGGTCCAGGTGAACTTTGGGATTCCCGAGGAGGGTGAGATGCTCCGCGACCTGGGAATCGCGGCCGACCAGTGTCGGGCCGTGGGGCTCCCGCTCCTGTGCATGGCCTATGTCAAGAAGGCCAACGGAGGAACGCCCGACGAGTTACGTCATGCGTGCCGGGCCGCCGCCGACCTTGGGGCGGACATCGTCAAGACCTCCTACCCCGGGTCGCTGGAGGAGTACCGCCGACTCGTGCGGACCACGCCGGCCCCGCTGTTGCTAGGGGGAGGCAATCGACTCGACGACGACCAAGCATTCCTGGCACTCGTTCGGGAGACGGTAACCGCGGGGGCCGCCGGGATCTGCATTGGACGGAACCTCTTCCAGCGCCGACCCGTCGAGACTTTCGCGAAGCAGGTGGCGGCCATTCTTCACGGGAGCGGTTAGAGGACACCGGTGACGCAGGACCGCATCGTCATCGCGCTCGCCGCTCCCGAGCCGGAGGTGAACTCCGCTATCGTGGCTCGGGCCCGCCGGAGGGGCTTCCGGCGTTTCGCCACGATCCAGTCCCGGCCAATCTCCCCGGAGCCGAAGGAAATCTGGTATCACTCGACGCCGGACGGATACCAAGAGGTGGCGGGCACCACCGTTCCGGACGCCTCCTTCGTCCGCCTCTACCGGGTTCGGGACCCTGCGGAACTCGAGCCTGTCACCGCGGCCCTGGGGCGTGGCGAAGCGTCGGCCGTACGGTGGGGCGCCGAGCGCGTGATTCCGCTGGAAACGCTGGTGGCGGCCCGGCGGGTCCGGGGGACGCTCTGGGTGGTCACGGCCGAGACCGCCGACATTCCCGCTTTCCTCGGGGCCCTTGAGCACGGTGCAGACACCATCGTGGTCGAAGTGTCGACACCGGAGATCCTCGACGAGCTGGAACACCGGATTGAGCAGCCATCGGTGCCCTTGGAGTGGCTGAAAGTCCCGGTCCGGTCGGTATCGCCGGCGGGAACCGGGGACCGAGTAATCGTGGATACGACGTCCCTTCTCCGGCCGGAGGAAGGCATCCTCGTCGGCAGCGCCGCCGCGTTCCTCTTCCATGTGGCGAGCGAGGCCGTCGGCTCACGCTACACACGGCCCCGGCGGTTCCGGGTCAATGCCGGTGCCGCACATCTCTACACATTGCTCGCCAACGGAGAGACACGGTACCTGAGCGAACTCGTCCCGGGCGATACCATCCTCGTCTGCAGTCCCTCGGGGACGTCGCGGAACGTGCGCGTCGGCCGGATCAAGATCGAGCGCCGTCCCCTCGTCCTGGTCGAGGCCGAGGTCGGGGATCGACGGTGCACTGTCTTTCTGCAAGAAGCAGAGACAGTCCGGCTTTCGACGGATTCTGGGCGAATCGCGACCACCGACCTACGCCCGGGAGTACTCGCCTGGGGAGTACCCCTTTCCGCGGGGCGACATCTCGGAGTGGCGGTGGAAGAGACAATCGAGGAGCGATGACGACGCGTCCGCCTCTCCTCGTCGCGAGCTGTCCCGGTCGGTCCGTCGAGGCGGTGAAATCCGAAGTGCAGCGCGCTGCCGATGGCGGCGCCGATGTCGCCGAAGTCCGTCTCGATCGCCTCACCGCGACCGATCGCTCTCGGTGGGCGGAATTCTTTCCGGCGCCGATTCCGTTGATGGCGACGCTGCGCTCTCGAATGGAGGGTGGAGAGGGCCCGGATGTTCCTCGCGAGCGAGCTCTCCTTCTGGAAGCCGCCGGCCGCCTGCCATTCCAATTCATCGATTGCGAGCGCGTCCGGGATGAGGAATTGCTGGGTGCCTCGGAAGCGCCGACGGAGAGGAAGGCGGTCCTGGTCGTGTCGTCCCACCTCACTGAGTCGGCCTCGACCGAGGCGGTTCGCCGTCTGCTGGAAGAGCCGCGTCCTTCGGGAGCCGTAGCGAAGGTGGTGCTCCCGTGCGATTTCGAACGGCTCTGGTCGGACCTCCTCCCCCGACTCACGCCGTTCGACGGATACGCGCCGTACGTGCTACACACGACCGGACCGTCTGGCCCGATCCTGCGAGCGTGGGGATACCGGCTCGGCATGTTCGCCGTGTATTCGTCCCTCCCCTCCCTCGACCCCTCCGGGACAATCGACAGTGTCGAGCCCGGGCAGATACCGGTTGACCGCCTCGCGGCATACGGACGGACGGTCCCCACCGGTCCGCTCTTCGCGGTGGTTGGCCATCCCATCGGTCACTCGCGGTCGCCCGATATCCATTCCTTTTGGATGCAGCGCGAGCGGAGGAACGGGCTCTATCTTGCGCTGGATATGTCGACGGCCCAAGAGCTGGCTGACAGCCTGACGCCATTCGCCTCCGGCGGGTTCAAGGGCCTCAACGTTACGCATCCCTGGAAGCAGGTCGCTCTCAGTCTCGCGAGCCAGGCGAGCCCGGCATCTGAGGCGGCCGAATGCGCAAACACCCTTTCGTTCGATTCCGGAACCGTCTCCGCGGAGAACACTGACGTGGCGGCGGTCCGGAGAAGACTCTCCGAGCTTAGGATCCAGGGCGTGTGGGACGAATCTCCGGTGGTCGTGCTCGGCGGAGGCGGTGCGGCACGCTCGGCCCTCGCAGCAACGGCATCGCTCGGTGGCTCAAGCATCGTGATAGCGCGACGGCGAGAGGTTGCCGAAGAGTTGGCCCGGAGCTACGGGGGGCGTGTCGGCGTGGCGGGCGAGCTCCAACCGGCGCGCGTCGTGATCCACGCGACCCCGGCCGGGCGGGAACACGTCCCTGACCTTCAACTTCCGTGGACCGAGGTGGTGAGCACGACGACCCATGTGCTGGATTTCGTGTACGCCCCAGACCATCCGTTCCTCCGGCAGGGTTCGCTTGCGAAAGGCGCCACTTACGAGGACGGGTCGAGACTGCTGGTGTACCAGGCGGCGGAGAGTTACGCGACCTGGTGGGGATCCGCCCCTTCGTCGGACCTTCAGGAGGCGGCGTTGAAGGAGGTTCTACGCGCGGAATAGGCACGAGCTCGGGCGCGCTTACCATCGTCAATGCGCTGCCGACCGGGGTCGGATGTGCCCACGCCATCTCGCTTCCGGTCCGGGCGGAGGTCGAGCTCCGTCCGAATGCGGAGCTGGGCACCCATCGTGTCCAGATCGAGCATGCGGCCGATACAGAGCTGGTCCGGGAAACGCTGGCCGTCGCGCTGACCCATTTTGCTCCGGGACAAATGTTCCAGGGTGAGCTCCGGATCGATTCCCAGGTTCCCCGCGGAAAAGGGCTCAAGAGTTCCTCTGCGGTCGGCGGAGCCGTCCTCCGGGCGGTGGCTGGTGCGCTCCGCCAGTCGCGGTCACCCGAAGAGCTCGCACGACTGGCGGCCGATGTGGCGCAAGAGATCGGTCTCAGCGCCACTGGGGCCTACGACGATTGCCTAGCGGCGCTTCGCGGCGGATTGGTTCTGACCGATAATTCAAAGCGGACGGTGCTTCGGTCGCCCCCGTTTACCCCCGGCCTAGGCGTCGTGCTGTGGGTCCCGTCGGAAACACACGTTCCATCCGTCTCCTTCCGGGAACGGTTTCAAGCCGAAGCCGGCGCCGGGCGCGCCGCGGTGGAGTCCGCGCGTGCGGGGCACTGGGCGGAGGCCATGACTCTGAACACCGAGCTCGTCGAGCGAATCATGGGATACGACTATCGTGCCCTCCGGTCAGAGTTGATGGCTCATGGTGCCGCGATGTGCGGCGTGAGCGGGATGGGTCCGGCGTTGGCCGCGCTCGCGTCGGAGGAGCACGTCGATCGAGTGGCGTCGCGACTTCCCGCCGATCGGGGGGAGATTCGTCGTATAGAACTTCGGCCGCGGGATGGAGGCTCCACGGAAAACGAATGACGATTCGGCTGATTCACCCGGCCGCGGCGCACGGTCACCTGCGCGCCCCTCCTTCCAAGAGCTACACCCACCGCGCGCTCGTCGCGGCATTCCTCTCCAACCGGGAATGCGAGGTAGTTGGCCCGCTCGATTCGGACGACACGCGCGCCACCCGAAACGGGCTCCGCGTCCTGGGGGCGCGCGTTTGGAATTCTGCCTCGGGGTGGAAGGTGGCTCCTTCCCCCCACGGCGTCCGACGAGTACGTCGAACCGTCCGGTGCGGGGAATCCGGCACGACCCTTCGTTTCCTGTCCGCGGTCGCGGCCCGGGGCAGTGACCCGGTATCGTTCGAAGGGGCCGCGGGACTGTCGGTTCGTCCCATGGGGGAGCTGTTCGGAGCGCTGCGTCAACTCGGAGCCGTCGTTCGTTGCCCGGTGAGAGGTCGCTCCCTTCCGTGCACCATTCGGGGCCCGCTTCGGGCCGGGACGGTGACGGTCCGAGCCGACGTGAGCTCCCAGTTTGTCTCCGCGCTCCTGATGGTATTGCCGACGGCGGTCGGCCCATCAAGGCTTCGCCTCCGTGGCCCAAGCGTTTCCAAACCCTATGTCGAAGCGACGCGCGCGGTCCTCAAGGACCGGCGCGTTCGGATCGATGTGGCTCGCGACGGCTTCCTCATTCCGGGAGACCAAAGGTACCGCGCGGGTCGGATCCTCGTTCCGGGAGACGCCTCGTCGGCCGCCTACCTGTGGGCGGCCGCAGCGGTCACGGGCGGAGGTGTGGAAATCGAGGGGGTTCCTGCCGACCTTCCCCAAGCCGACCTAGCCATCTTGCCGATATTCACGAAGATGGGGGCCAGCGTCTATCGGGGCGCCCGATCGGTCCGTGTGACCGGGCCCGTAACCGAACCGATTTCCGTGAACCTCACCAATTCCCCGGACCTGTTCCCGCTGGTTTCTGTCCTTGCGGCGGGCGTTCCCGGCGGACGGAGTCGACTGAAGGGCGCCCCGCATCTTAAATTCAAAGAGTCGAACCGGCGAGCCCAGTCGGTTCGACTCGTCCGAGCCATGGGCGCGGAAGTGTCGGAGTATCCGTCGCGGGTTGAAATCATCGGAACAGATTCCCCCCGCGCGCTGTACCTCCCTTCACTCGCGGATCACCGTCTCGTCATGAGCGCCGCGGTCGCCGCCCTCATCGGGTCGGGAACCTCCCGGATTGGTCGGGCAGAGACCGTTTCCAAGTCGTTCCCGGGATTTTGGAATGCCCTCGCGGCACTGACCAACGGCGGGTGAAGGGATCCATGATGAGTTTCGGGCGGCGGTTCCGGATTACCCTGTTCGGCTCGAGCCACGGGCCAGAGGTAGGCGTGTCGATCGAGGGGGTACCGGCGGGAACGGACGTCTCGGTGGAGCGTATTCAGGAGGCGCTCGACCGGCGTCGCCCCGTCGGGCGTCGCCTGGCGACGAAGCGCCAGGAGGAGGATCGCTTGCACGTCGATACCGGGCTCGCGCATGGAAAAACGGACGGGCAGCCAATACGGATGCACGTGGCCAACGAGGATGTGCAACGCGGGCCGTACGACCGGCTGAAGGATACCCCCCGGCCGGGGCACGCCGACTTTCCGGCGCGCGTACGATACGGGGAAGAAGCGGACCTTTCGGGGGGAGGAATTTTTTCTGGCCGCATGACAGTGGGTCTGGTGATTGCGGGAGCCATCGCCATCCAAATGCTGTCCCGGCGAGGAATCGAGGTCGCCTCCTTTACCCGGCGCATCGAAGGAATCGACGCGCAGGTTGATGGGGACCTGTCGGTCGGAGAGATCCGACTCCGACGCGACCGGAATGAGGTGGGCTGTCCCGAGCCTCGCGCGGCCGCCGAGATGGAGGAAGCCATCGCGCGTGCCCGCAGGGACGGAGACAGCGTCGGCGGAATCGTGGAGACCCGGATCTTTGGATGTCCTGTGGGGCTCGGCGAGCCATTCTTCGATTCCATCGAGAGCGTCATCGCGCACCTTGCCTTCTCGGTCCCCGCGGTGAAAGGCATCGAATTCGGAGCGGGTTTTGGAGCCGCGGAAATGCGGGGCAGCGCCCACAACGACCCGTTCGCGTGGAAGGACGGTCATGTCGTAACACTCACGAACAACGCAGGAGGAATCCTTGGAGGCCTCGCGACCGGAATGCCGATCGCGTTCCGGGCGGTGGTCAAGCCCACTTCTTCCATCGCTCGCCCACAGCAGACCGTGAATCTCGCCACTCACGAGGCGCAGCAGGTGGTCGTGACCGGTCGTCATGACCCGTGCATCGTTCCGCGGGCCGTAGTGGTCTTGGAGTCCGTCGCCGCCTGCGCCCTCGCCGACCTCGCGCTGGCGGGGGGTTTCCTGCCGTGACCGGGACAGATCGGCTCCCCTCCGCGATCCTCGGGGCCAGCGGGTACATCGGTCAGCATTTCGCCCGCCTGCTAGCAGACCATCCGCTCTTCGAACCGCCACTACTCTTGGGCGGAGAGCGTTCGGAAGGCCAGCGCCTCGACGAACTCTGGCAACTGGTCGAAGAACCGCCCGCCGAGCTCACACGAGAACATTTTCGCCGTCTATCCCCGGCCCAGCTGCAGCGGGCGGGTGTGCGGATCGTCTTTGGCGCCCTCCCGTCCGGCCTTGCCGGGGCGGTCGAGGCCGAGTGCCGTCGGCGGGGAATTCACGTCTTTACCAACGCCGCGGACCACCGGATGGACCCTGATGTCCCGCTTCTGGTGCCCGAGGTCAACGCGGCCCACCTGCGGGCCCTCGCGGCGGGCTCGCGGCACCGGGCGTTGCTCGTGACCAACCCCAACTGCACGGCCACGGGCCTCGTGCTCGCGCTCGCCCCGGTGTGGACCCTCCTCCGTCCGGAGGCGGTCCACGTCACCACGTTCCAGGCGTTGTCGGGCGCTGGGTTTCCGGGGGTCGCGTCCCTCTCGATCACCGACAACGTAGTTCCCTACATTCCTCACGAAGAGGAGAAGGTCAGCGCGGAATCGAATCGCATCCTGGGCACCGCCCGCAACGGCCGCATCCGACCGACGCGCGTCCCCTTCGTCGCGAACTGCGCCCGCGTTGCGGTGCGCGACGGCCATCTCGAAGCGGTGACCGTGGTGTCCCGACGACGACCCTCGACCGCCGATCTGCGAAAGGCATGGACGGCGTTTGACCCTCTTCGAAGGGTGGAGCTGCCCACGGCCCCTCATCCTCCGATCGAGGTTCGATCTCAGATGGATCGACCGCAGCCGGCGCGGGACCGATGGGCGGGCCGTCCCGACCGAGCTCGTGGGATGGCCGCCGTTGTGGGCCGGGTCCGGTGGGATCCTCCGTACCTACGGTTCTTCGTCCTGTCGCATAATGCCGTGCGCGGCGGAGCGGGGGGATCGGTGCTCAACGCAGAACTCGCCGCCGCCCTCGGGCTCCTTTCTCAGGGGGAGAGGGGCCCCTCATGACGGTTCGGCATCCCGTCGTGATCAAGTTTGGCGGTGCGACTCTCTCGAGACCGGCCGCGGTGGTCGAGTGGATCCGGACCCGTCGCGGGGCTGAAGGAGCCACGGTGGTGGTTGTGTCGGCCCGCGAGGGCGTGACGGAACTGCTCCGCTCCATAATCCGGTCGCCCCGGGCCCGGTCGGACCACGCTCGGGCGCTTCGCCGGATTTCTCAGCTCCATCCCGGGCTCCCCGCCGAGGGCCGAAAGCGGCTGGACCGGCTCCGTCGCCTGGTGGAGGAAATGGAGCGCGAAGGGAGGGTCGATCCACCTCTGGCCGACCGCATCGTGAGTCAGGGCGAGCGGCTCGCCGTACAGTGGCTTCCGCCCCAGCTGCTTGCGGCCGGGGTGCCGGCGGTGGGCATAGAGGCTGACCATCTCGGGGTCATCACCGACAACGCGTACGGTGCTTCGAAGATTCTCCTCG
>JASHPV010000130.1 GCA_030037875.1 Thermoplasmata archaeon | reverse complement strand
AGGAGTATCAAGGTCGCGAGATCAAATCGACCGGCGACGGCTTCCTGGTCGAGTTCGACAGCGCGTTGAAGGCTGCACAGTGTGCGATCGAAATCCAGCGCCGGATGCACGAGCGAAATTCTCAGCAGAATGTCGTACCGATTCAATTACGGATTGGGATCCACCTAGGAGACGTGGAGGAGCACGGCGACGACATCTTCGGAGACGCGGTCAATATTGCCGCTCGCGTGGAACCTATGGCCGATCCAGGCGGGGTTTGCGTTTCCGGACAAGTCTTCGACCAGGTTCGCCAGAAGATCCCGAATGCGCTCGAGAAGCTTCCGCCGGCGAACCTGAAGAACTTACGCTTTCCGGTCGACATCTATCGTGTCGCTCTGCCGTGGCTCACTCCTGAACCCGCCTCCACTGCATCGGGACCTACCCGACTCGCGGTTCTCCCGTTCGTCAACTTCAGCCCCGACCCGAACGACGGGTACTTTGCAGACGGACTCACGGAAGAATTGATCACCCTTCTCTCTCAACTTCACGAGATTCGGGTGATTGCTCGGACCTCCGTCTTCCAGTACAAGGCGACGCCCAAGTCCGTCGCCCAGATCGGTGCCGAACTCGGAGTGGGCACGGTTCTAGAAGGAAGTGTCCGGAAGGCCGGCAACCAGGTTCGAATCACTGTCCAGCTGATCGACGTGGGTTCGCAGGAGCACACGTGGGCCGATACGTACGACCGCAGGCTTGACGACGTCTTCGCCATCCAGACAGAGGTCGCGAGACGCGTCGCTGAGGTACTGAAGATCAAGATGGGGAAGGCGGAAGAACGACGCATCCAAGAACGACCGACCGTACACCCGGATTCCTACCTCGCCTACCTGAAGGGCCGATCACTACTCGCCGCGGGCTGGTCGGAAGAGGGGTTCCAGGATGCGAAAGCACAATTCGAGCTCGCGATAGAGATTGATCCGTCTAACGCAAGGGCGCGTTCCGGGCTCGCCGATGCGGTGACCTATCTCGCCTGGGGCCGGTACGACAGCATGCCTTGGAACTGGTACAGGACGAGCAGAGCTCAGGTGCAACGTGCCTTGCAGCTCGACCCCGATCTTGCTGAAGCTCACAATTCGCTGGCAATGATCCTGTGGGATGACTGGGATTGGGCAGGGGCCGAACGAGAATTGAGGGCGGCTATCTCCGCGAACCCGAGCTCCGCGGAAGCCCATCACACGTACGGTAGCTTCCTGATGGATTTGGGTCGGCATGAGGATGCTCTCCAAGAGTTTGTGCTCGCGGAAGAATCCGACCCGAACTCGATTTTGATTCTCGCGGAATACGTGACTTATCTGATCGCGCTCCGAAGACTGGACCAGGCACAGGTTAAGCTCGACAGACTTCGGCAGTTGAGCGGCGAGAGCCGGGCGTACCTCATGGGACTTGGCCACATTCACTTCGCCCGCTCCGAATTCCCAAAGGCACTGGAGGCGACCGATCGCTTGTTCGCAACGAGCCCCTGGGACGCGCTCTTCCTGCAGGTGTTCATTTACGCGGTCACTGGGGAGAGCGAGAAAGCCAGGAAAGCCCTCGAAGAACTACAGCATCAACCGAGGGAAACGATGGTTCAGGATAGTGCGATCCTCCGAGGCGTGATTGGAGACCTCGACGAATGCTTCCGGCTGCTCGAGAAGGCTTGGGATCAGCACACTCTCGGGCTTCAACTATTGCGGAGTGAGCCGGCGCTCGTACGCGTGCGCGAGGACCCTCGATTTGGCCAACTCCTGAAGAAGATGAACCTGGCCTGAGGTCCGTTCGGTTCGGGTGTGCTCCGGCAAAGATCCGCCCGTCCTCGCCTCACGATTCCAAGATCCGCTGACTCTACCGAGGTACGCCTAGCACCAGGTCGGCGCAGGCAAAGCGCGCAGAATCCGTGGGACGAGCGTGACCGCCACTGCTCTCCACTGGGCTGCGCACTCCGGACCTCGCTCCGGGGACATGCGGTCCGCTTCCTTCGGAACTCCGAGGTGCCTGGGTCTGTTCAGCGTTTCCAAAGATTTTTAGCAATCGCGCCCTGACGACCGGCCCGGACTACCGATGCCTTGGAAGTACACCGACGAATACTATCGGGAATACACCCGAGTGACGTGGAACGAAAGCGCCGAGGCGTACGTTGGACTGCTGAGAAATCTCGAACCATTCCGTTCCGACTTGGTCAGTCGACTACTCCCCCGGCCGGGGGAGCGAATCTTGGACATGGGTACCGGACCAGGAGAGCCTGCGATCACCATCGCGGAGCTAGTGGGAGCTACCGGCCACGTCACTGGTATCGACCTTTCAGAAAACATGGTGTCGATCGCCCAACGGGTGGCGCGTGCCCGGGGACGGGAGAATATCGATTTTCGTGTGATGGACTGCGGTGCCCTTGAATTTCCCAACGAATCGTTCGACGCGGTCATCAGCAGTTTCGGGTTCCAGATTTTCACCGACCCGGAGAAGGCCGCCCGAGAGGCACTTCGGGTGCTCAAGCCCGGTGGTCGAATCGC
>JASHPV010000129.1 GCA_030037875.1 Thermoplasmata archaeon | reverse complement strand
AGCACCAACAATACCGACGCCAACCAGAACGACGCGGTTTTGGGCAGCGCCGGTCGGCCCGATGGCTTCGCCCGGGTCTCCCCGAGTCGGAGATCGGTCGGCGCGGAAGCTGGTGTCACCTGCGCGCTTACCGCCGTGATGAGGGCATTCAACCCAGAAGGTCTGTCTCCAACGGACGACTCAGTCCGGGTGCGTGGGGAGATGAACAGGTCTTTCATTTCCGCGCGCGGGACCTGGGCCAGCCGCGGCGGGTCCAGCCGGGACTGGATGACTAGCCGTTGCTAAAGGATTACACCAACTCTTGATCGGCCCGGTGGCACGATGTCAAGAACTCTGCAGCTTCCGGACGAGGTCACGCCATTTGGAGAACCGGCGGAGTTCGCTCAGATCGCCGCCGGGTTGCAAGTGTTACAGTAACCAGACAAACTGGTGACCGCCTGCCGTGACTTTGACACTCCCTGCGTTCAAAACCCACCCGAATCCCGCGCGGCACGATGAGGAGCGACGGGTCCCCATCTCTTCGGTAGGGTGCAAGGCCCAAGGCGCTCCGCGATCGCGCGGTTGCAACAACTCTTACACCCAGCCCCTGGTCAGGAGGAGCCTGAGTGCGCGGCAACTTTGCTGGTACTCGAGCCCGCGAATTCAGAGTAAATAGTCCCGGCCTTTTGGTGTGGCGCTGGTGAGGAGCGGATGCGCGAGGTGGTGCTTCAGATGCACATGACCCTGGACGGCTACGCCGACAGCAAGACGGGCTTCGTTCCGATCAATGACCGAGCCTACTGGAAGGAGGTGGACAAGGCACTTCGGGAGACGGGCGCGTCGAACGTCGACACGATATTGTTGGGCAAGGGGACCTACCAGCAGTTCGTCGCCTTCTGGCCAAAGGTCGCCTCAGATCCTTCTGCGCCGGAGGATTGGCGGGAACAAGCCCGCCACCTCGACGAGACACCTAAGGTCGTGTTTTCTCGGACACTGAAAAAAGCCGACTGGCAAAAGACGACGATCGTACGGGGTGGGGTGGACCGGGAGATCGCTCGGCTGAAGCGACTACCCGGCGGGAACATGCTCGTGCCCGGCGGTGTGGCATTCCCGAGGGCACTGATCGAGCGAGACCTGGTCGACGAGTACCTGCTATCGGTCGTGCCAATCATTTTGGGACAAGGGCGGGATCGGCTGTTCGGCCCTCTTGAGCGCCAAAGGAATTTGACAGCCGTGCGAACGTGGACCTTCGATAATGGGGTCGTTCTTCATCAGTATCGGCGGATCCGGGGCAGGGGTGGAGTGACCTTCACCCCTCCTTCGATTGTCGTCGACGGCTGAAGCGGAACTGCGCGGAGTCTGATTCTCACTACCCCGCCCTGGACAACTCGCCCGAGTGGGATAAGCTCCCCTTCTCGGGGAGCCGTATTCTTGCAGAAACCCGGCCCCTTGCCCGCAGGTTTAACCGAGTTGACTGAGGGCTAATCCCTATTCAGGAATTTTTGTTGAAGGCCCATGGCGCGACGACTCGCCGCCATCATGTTCACGGACCTCACGGGGTACACCGGGCTCGCTCAAGCCGACGAGGCCGGGGCGTTGCGCCTGCTCAAGGAGCAGGAGAGACTCGTTCGACCGGTTCTCGAGGTCCACCGGGGTCGGAAAGTCAAGTCGATGGGAGACGGACTCCTCATCGAGTTTCCCGATGCGCTGGACGCCGTCGAGAGCGCGGTGGACCTGCAGCGCCATGTCCACGAGCACAACGTCCGGGAAGGCGCTCGACCGCTCAAGATGCGCATAGGCATCCATCTGGGGGACGTGGAACGGCGTGGGACCGACATCATGGGCGATGCCGTGAACGTAGCATCGCGGGTCGAGCCTCTCGCGGAACCGGAGGGAGTCTGCCTGTCCGAGCCAGTCTTCGTCCAGGTCCGGAACAAAGTTCCGTACCAGTTCGAGAAGATCGGTCCGAGGAGCCTCAAAGGAGTGCGCGAACCGATCGACATCTACCGGGTTGTCTTGCCGTGGACCGTCAAGGAGCTCCCATCCACGATTTCCGGGCCGACGGGACTCGCTGTCCTCCCGTTCGCCAACATCAGTCCGGATCCGAGAGACGAGTATTTTGCCGATGGCCTCACAGAGGAGCTGATCACCGTGCTCTCGCAGTTGAGCGGACTGCGGGTAATTGCTCGGACATCCGTCATGCCGTACAAGTCCACCTCCAAGGGGCTCGCCGAGATTGGGGCCGAGCTGGGCGTTTCGTCGTTTCTCGAAGGGAGCGTCCGAAAGTCGGGGAATCGGCTCAGGATTACCGCGCAACTGATTGATGCCGGCTCCCAAGGACACCTCTGGGCCCGCACCTACGACCGGGATCTCGATGATGTGTTCGCGGTTCAGAGCGATATCGCAAAGCAGGTGGTCGAGTCTCTAAAGGTGGAACTGAAAGCGACTGACCGGCCACCTTTCGCGCCAAGAACCCCGGTACGGTCGGACTCGTACCTGGCTTACCTGAAGGGGAGGACGCTGATGCACACCGCTTCCCCAGCCTCGCTCAAGGCGGCGAAGGAACAATTCGAACTCGCGATCTCCCTCGACCCGACGAACGCAAGCGCCTACTCTGGATTATCCGATGTCACGCGCAGGTTCGGAGGCTGGTATGCGGCCGTCCCCCATGCAGGCTGGGATGAGACCAGTCGCCGTTTGGTGGCTCGCGCGATCGAGCTCGACCCCAATCTCGCGGAGGCCCACACATCCCTCGGATTAGTGCTGTTGTGCGACTCTAACTACGCCTCAGCCGAAAAGGAGTTCAAGCTGGCCCTCTCGCTCAATCCGAGCTACTCTCCGGCACATCACTGGTACGCAGAAATGCTCGGAGACGAAGCCCGTACCGACGAGGCTCTAGAACAGTTTGCGCTGGCCGAGGCAGCCGACCCCCTCTCACCCTTCAACCTCTACTGTTCGACCTGGTTGTCTATCTGGCTCGGAAGGCTCGACGACGCCTTGGTCAAGATTCAGAAGATGGACGAACTACAGCCCGACGCTCCGAGTTCCCATCTGCTCCTTGCCCGCTACTATCTTGCCCGATCCAACCTCGCCGGTTGCCTCACGGAACTCAACCGGTGGGAGGAGGGGATAACCGATTCACGGCACAAACAAGTCGCCCGAGCGCTGTACTTCGCGCTGTCCGGGGAGAAGGATCACTCGAAGGCGCTTCTTCGAAACTTGGAAACACTGCCAGAGTTCCCTGAAGGCAAAGCGTTGATGGTCTGGGCTTACTGCGAACTCGGGGATCTTGACGGGTGTTACCGCTGGGTTGAACGAGGGGTTTCGTTTCACCAAATCCGGCTAGATCCTCGGCTCGAGCCAATGCGGAAAGATCCACGGTTCTCGATGTTGCTGAAGCAGCGGAACCTCGCCTAGTGCGGTAAAGGCCGATCAAACTCTCCTTCCGAAAAGCACCCCTTGCGCACTGTGGGGGCCTGTTCGGGCTGGTCGAGCAGGATTCCCTGAAGGCCGCATACCCACTGGGTCCGTGCCTTCCCCAGGAACGAAAAGACCGTAAAGTACGAGTTGATATGTATCCCTATAATGGGACACGTGTTTGTTCGCGCTCGCGGGGACCGAGCGTGGCTCGTGGTCGGGATAGGCGTTCTGGCAACCTTGGTGGTGGTGATCGGGGGCCTCTACGCGTATGACACTCGCGTTGGGGGTCCGTTGGACCCGCAAACCGTTCAGGTCACTTCGGTAGATTGGTCCCTGGGCGGGATTCCGCTGACGTCCGGAGCCGGGGTCGCCTTCCACGCCGGGTCGCACCTCACGGTCCAACTGGCCTTCACCTGTGGCATTTGCGGCACACTGACGCTGACGAATGCTAGCACCAATTCGACGGGGTTCGCCGTAACGAGCTCGAACCTCCCTCTGCTAGTCCCCGCCGGCGACACGGGCAACATTTCGGTCACGGTCTCCACGCCTCGCGTGGACTATTCGGGCCCGCTGAACATCGAACTAAACTGAGGGCATCTTGCTCCGGGATCTGCGAGCGGGGGCTCGATGAGCCAGTCCGGCATTTGTGGCATCGCTCGGTTCTCGGAAACCGTTATCCTGCCGACATGGACCGAGGGTGGGGACAATGCCGAAGGTCGTCGTCAATTCCACCGATAATCAAGCCACCTCCTGCTGTTGCACCTCGAGCCCGCCCGGGCCTCGCCAAGGAGTGAGATTCAAGGTCGGCCGGGGATTCTCAGGGCACCGGACCGGGAGGTCCAGGACCCTGTGGACTGGTCCACCCTAAACCCGATTCAATCAACCCCTTCCTTGGTTTTGTCTTTCGACGGGAAGAACATCGCTGTTACCGGGTAGTTCTCACATTTTCCGCCATGCAGTGGCGCAAGAGAAGAAACGCTGACTTTCGAACAACGCCTGAACGAGCAAAGGGGTCCCTTATCCCACGTTCCACGGCGAGGATCGATGGGCCCACACATCGGCAGCGGGAAGCAAGGTCCGAGGCGCTTTGCGAGCGCCTAGCTGCAACGAGCGTTTCACCCAACCTGAATGAGAGGCGACCGAATCATGGCTCCGCCATGAGAGGGAAGCCACTGGGCTCGAATCAAGGATGGGGAGAGGAGGGGGGAAGGGTTGGTTCAGCTCCCGAGCTTGTTCGCTTCGGGAAGTAGCGATACAGCAGGTACACCAAGATCGCGATGTACAGGATGACGCCTCCCACCGCGGCGAGGACCGTGTTCTCCCACACGCGGGAGGTTCCGTAATCCTGCCAATATCCGAGAAGCGCCGAAACTACGATCGTGAAGACGAGACCCACAGCGATCTGCCACATCGTGGGGCGGCGTCGGTAAAACGCCACCGAGATGAGCCCTGGCAGGATCATGCCCCCGGTCAGCCATCCCCGGTCTATATCGCCTTGCGGTACGCAAAGCCCCACTTCGGTCACTGGGGAACCGCTTTCTCGTCAGATGGAGCGGTTCAAATCCCAGATTTCGGAGGTTCAGTTCATAGGTTTGTCCGCCCGGTTGGCAATCGCCGAAAGAACGGCCATAAGTGAACCGTAGGAGATTGAAGGTCTAACGCGAATTCGGCTTCCCAACCGTTTTCATGAACCCTGTTCGAATTCGAAATCTCGGCCTTCTTGACTCGAGTGAAGTCGCCTTGACGTGCTGTTCATGGAGCACGTTCACGATTTCGGGGCGGGTCCGGGTTATGGAAGGCTTTGCGGGAAAATCGCATATGTTGCGACGAGGAACGCTGGCACCGAAGGAAGAGGTACTCCTCGAAACTCATGCGTCCAAATGGTTCTTCTTTCCAGGACCGCTCGCATGGTTGTGTCTCCTTCTGTTTATTGACTACGCGGCCGCTACGGGTGTGGATCGGAGCCTTTCTGCCATCCCCCGCATCACCGCGTGGCTGACGGGGATTCACTTTCCCATCTTGGCTGGGGGAATTGGCCTGTTGACGGTCCTGCTAATCATTTCCCTCGCCGCCACTGTCGGCGTTGGCCTCTGGTTGGTACGACGATTCTTCGAGTGGAAAAGCGACGTCTATGCGGTAACGAACGAGCGATTGATCAAGCAGCACGGCGTCGTTACGCACGACATCAAGGAGATCCCGATCAAACAGGTTCACACCGTCGAGGTCTATCAGAAGAGGATCGGCGGGCGGATTCTGAGTTACGGGACCCTCGAAATCGACTCCCTCGCGAACCTGTCGCGCTCGGCGGATGTCTTCCGCTCCGGGGCTTACACGGAGCCACAATTGGTACGCCTCTCTCGCGACAAGGGCCCCTACGCCAACCCCGAGAGTCGGAAGGTTTTGGATCCGTACACCAATCCTCGGGAGGATCTCATCGACAAGGTAGGGGTCGAGACGTGGTTTGGTGTCCCGGACCCGATCCGGATTCAACGGTTAATCGAGACTGCCAGCGAGGGTCCGGACTGAGGAAAGCTTAGAACGCGGGCGAACCTGCAAGCCACGAATTCGGTCCGCGAACCGACCGTACCTCCCGCGACGGGAGAGACTTCTCCGGGGAAGTCTTGCTAGGTGCAAATCCCAATGCGGCCAGTCACCACGAACGCTTCCCGCGGCGTCATCGATGGTCGCCTGCGATCATTATCCCCCGTTTACCGAGAACCAATTCGGTGGGTTAGGACTTGGGGGGCACGGGGCCTTAATTTAACGAGCCGCTATCACGGCCCGTGGCCCCGAGCCGACGACTCGCCGCGCTGATGTTCACCGACATCGTGGGGTACACGGCGCTGACCCAAGCCGACGAGTCGAGCGCTCTAAAACTGCTGGAACAGCACAACAGGCTCCTCCGGCCCTTTTTTTCTCGGTTCCATGGGCGAGAGGTCAACACCGAGGGGGACAAATTCCTGGTTGAGTTCGAAAGCGCCCTAGAAGCCACCACTTGCGCGGTGGAGATCCAACGATTCCTCTACGAATACAATCTCTCCGCCGCGCATGATGCGAAGATCGTAGTCCGGATCGGTGTCCACCTCGGCGATGTTGTGCACTCGGGCGATGACGTCCTCGGGGACTCGGTCAACATCGCCTCCCGCATCGAGCCACTCGCATCTCCGGGTGGAATCTGTGTCACCGAACCGGTGTTCAGCCAGGTCCGGAACAAGATCCCGAACGAGCTAGAAAAGCTCGCCCCGCAAACGCTCAAGAATGTCCGTTTCCCGATGGAGGTCTACCGGGTCGTTCTGCCTTGGTTGACCAGTTCGGAGCCATCTCCCGGAAGTCGCCACCCCCGGCTAGCTGTACTGCCCTTTTCCAACATTAGCCCGGATCTCAAGGATGAATACATTTCCGACGGGCTCACTGAGGAACTCATCACGGTCATCTCGCAGTTGCCGGAGGTCCGGGTGATTGCGCGTACGTCCGTGATGCAATATCGCGCGACGACCAAGGCCATTTCCCAGATTGGAGCTGAGCTCGGGGCGTCGACGATCCTCGAGGGGAGCGTCCGAAAGGCGGGGAACCGCCTCCGGATTACGGCCCAGCTTGTCGACGCCACGACGCAGGAGCACCTCTGGGCGAGTACCTATGACCGGGAACTCGACGACGTGTTCCAGATTCAGGCGGAGATCGCCAAGCAGGTGGCGGAGGCGTTGAGAATCAAACTACAGGTTCCGGAAGCGACACGGCTTGGCGCTCGGACGCCGGTACGAGCGGAGTCGTACCTGGCCTACCTGAAGGCGCGAACCCTTGCGTACAGCCTGACGCGTGAGAAGGCTCCCATCGCCCGTGCGGAGTTCGAGCGAGCCATCGCGCTCGACCCCCACAATGCCGCGGCCTATGCAGGGTTGGCCGACTTGATTCGGCGGATAGGATGGATCTTCGACACCCGGCCCCGCGAGGTGTGGGATGCCGAAGGTCGCCGTGCCGCGCAGCGCGCCTTGGAACTCGACCCGAATTTGTCAGAGGCGCATAGTTCGCTCGGGATGATATTATGGGACGACTTTGACTACCGGGGCGCCGAGCGCGAACTGAAACTCGCGATAGCGTTCAACCAGAGCAACGCGGTGGCGCATTGCACCTACGCCTATGTTCTTGAGGAGCTCGACCGCCCCGCCGAGGCGGAGGTGGAGTTCGCTCTTGCCGAGGCCGCCGACCCGCTCGGGGCTGACCCCCTCTTTCATCACGCCCGACTCCTCATCTGGCTCGGCAGGTTCGACGAAGCGCTGCCGTTAATCGACCGGTATGCGACCTTCGGACCGCCGGAGGGGTCGCATTCCATTCTCTCTGACTACTATCTCTATCGAGGGAATCTCCCCCGGGCCGTCGAGGAGGTTGACCAGCTGATAGCGATCGCCCGAGAATCGGACCCTGCCTCCGACGAGTTGAGCCTTTACATTGCGTGGCGGTACATCATGACCGGTGACAAGGACAAGGCAAGACCCATTCTGGAAAAACTAGAAGCGACGCCCAAAGAACCCCTTACCCAGACCTACGTGGGGGCCTGGTATGCCGAAATGGGCGATCTCGATGGTTGTTTTCGCTGTTGGCAACAGGCAGCTAAGAATCATGAGTTGCCGGCACAAGAACTCCGGCTCGATCCACGCCTTGGCGCAGTTCGACAGGACCCCCGATTCCATGACCTCATGCGCGCGCTGAAACTTGAGTGATGGCAGGTTCCAGTACGATCTGAGCTGCGTGCGCTGCTAATTCAGACGGCTGAAACAGCCCCCGGCCCGGGGATTGTTTTGCCTACGCGCCTCCGTTACGCGGGGCCGATGGTAGGTTGCAAGAGCCCTTGCAACCAAGCCCCTGCTCCTCCGTTGCAATGGCCATTCCACGCACAGCCACGCGCGAAAGGGCAAACTCTGGAGTAGAATGGCGGTCTGCTTATAGGCGGGCAAGCCCTGCACTTGCAACCACCTTAGTGCGGAGCATGCATGAAGTGCGGTGGCTGTGGCCGAACCTTTGGTTTCCGCACAAATCAACGAGCCGGGAGGTGCTCAAAGGATCGCGTGTTTGAGTGTTACCACTGCACGACCCTCCTGAGAAAATGTGTCTATTGCGGTCAACGGGTCTCCGACTCGGCTGGATTCGTCTTGTTCATGGGCGTGTTCATGCTCGTACTGTTGGGATCGGTCCTAGGGGGCCTCATGTTCCCACAGGCGGTCCTAGACTCTCACCTAAACTCGGCTGCGGTAACTCCGTTGGTCGACCTCGCGCCGGGCGAGACCGTTAAGGTATTCGCTCTGGTCGCGCCGAACGAATCAACTGTCATCAACGGCTACTGGGGGACCACCAGCAACGGCCAGAACTCGTGGCGCTGGACGGCCACGAATTTTTGGATCAGCCAAGATGGGGTTTCCATCTTCGTAGACGCCTCCTCGATTGTCTATGTCAGTCAACCCGGTAGCCCGTGGGGAAGCCAAAACGGTGTTGAGAAGTATAGTGCGGGGAGTCCCATCGCGATCTACGGCCACACCGAATTCACGTCAGAAGGGGTCACTCTGGAGGCTCAGTATGTAGCAAGCTCCCCGACTTCGATGGGGTACGTGGAGGGCTACCTGTGGCCCTTGGCGGCAGGAGCGATTGCTGTATTCTCCGCTGCCTCCTTGGCCGGATTCTTTGCTGTGAGAAGTCAGCGCGAGCAGCATGAGAGAGCTATCATTGCACGGCCCCCGGCGCTACCTCCCTCCCACCTCAAGCCGCCGAACT
>JASHPV010000128.1 GCA_030037875.1 Thermoplasmata archaeon | reverse complement strand
CGGTCCGAGAGCTCGACATCTACGCCCCGCCGTACAAGCTGACCGCCGAGCGTCTGAGCGAGGCCATCGCCCCGCACACCCGAATGATCCTGCTCATCGACCCGTTGAATCCCCTGGGGTCGGGCTACTCGAAAGATGAGGTCCGGGCCATCGCCGAGGTCGCCCACGACCACCGGCTGCTCCTCCTCCATGACGTAACCTATCGCGACTTCGCGGACCACCACACGCTGGCCCAGAGCTTCTATCCCGACCGGACCCTGACGGCCTGGTCCGTTTCCAAGAACTGCGGGCTCGCCGGCCTTCGGCTCGGGGGCATGGTCGGACCGGATGACCTGATCAAGGAGGCGCTGCGCTACAATACGAACGACCTAGGCGTGAACGCTCTCGCGCAAGTGGCCGCAGCGGCCGGCCTCTCCACCAAGTCCCAATGGTTCCCTACCGTCCGGGCCACGACCCGGACCAATCAGGAGCGGATCCACGAACTGGTCTCCAGCATGCCCGATGTAACGCTCCCCGTCTTCCCTTCGCAAGCGAACATGTTCGTGATCGACATCGCGGCGACGGGCGTCGCACCCCCGGACCTTCAGCGAGAGCTCCTGCTGACGCACGGTGTTTTCGTCCGCGCCGGTAACTACCTGTCCGCGGCGCACGGGGGAAGATTCGTCCGCGTCTCGTTCTCGAACCCGCCCAGCGACATCGACCGATTCCTCCGGGCCTTCCCCCAGGCCCTTCAAAAGCTGCGGAAGAACGTGACCGTGACCTCTTCCTCGGCGGAAGCGACCGCGGGCTCGGCCTAGCCCCGCCTCTGAGGTACCCTCCGCTCGCGGGGCCTTGGAAGTCCATCAGCGTCTTGTACCGCGGCGGGTGAATGGGAACCCAAGCAGCGGGCGGGGTCGAACGTGCCGTACTTCGCAGTGATCAACGAGGCCGGTCCGGCGTGGAACCCATCGCGCCAGAGACGGGACCAGGACGAGTGGAAGGAGCACGCCCAGTTCATTGACGCTCTCGCGGAGGAGCATTTCCTGCTCCTCGTTGGCCCGTTGTCTCCGACCCGGGCACTCCAGATCCTCGAGGCCGAGAGCGAACACGCGGTACGAGCCCGGCTCGCCCAAGACCCGTGGATGACGAAGGGAACGCTCCGGATTCTCAGCATCGATCCGTGGGAAGTGCTGGTCGGAAAAGAGCGCCTCACGAGCCCGCCGGATGCGCCGTGAGGTCCACCACCACGTGCTGTCGCCCCGGACCATAGGCTTTGACCACTCGGGAACGGACCGCCACGACCGAAGCGCCGGCCCGCTCGGCGGCCCTCGATACTTCGGCTTCGGCACCCGAGACGCTCTCGCGCCGGTCTGCGACCAGATGCACATGGAGCGTTCCACCTTTGGGTTTCAACAGGGCCAGCGCCCGGGGCACCCATCGGACCGAGTTCGGCAGGTAACCGAGGAAGGCGCGGTCGAAGGTCCGCGGCGGGAGCTCCACCTCTCGGTTATCGCCTCGAACGCACGTGACACGGCCTGCCACGCCATTCTGCCGGACGTTCTCGAGCAGGAACGCGAACGCGGCCGGATTTTTTTCCACTGCCCACACGTGGCCGGCCCGTCCCGTCACCGCTGCCGGGAGAGTGAAGTAACCGATCCCCGCGAAGAGGTCCACCACGATCTCCCCGGGCCGCGTCTCCGTACCGGCCCGGTGCCGTTCCGTCCGGTTGCCCCGGGCGAACAGGATCTGTTGCGCGTCCAGCCGGTACCGGATCCCGTACTCCACGACCTCCGTCCGGGTGTCGCTGCCGGCAATCAGTTCGAGGCGAGGAAGCCGGAACTCTCCCCCCGTTTCCCCCGCCCGTCGCAGCACCGCGCCTACGCCCAGCTCGGCACACCAGGCAGTCCCGATCTCGGGGAAATGCGGACGAAGTGAGTCGGGTAACCGGAGGATCAGCACCCGGCCGAGCCGCTGATACCCCGTGGGAAGTCGCTCGGCGACCGAGGACCCGAGCGACGAGGCGATCTCCCGACGGACCCGCTCGGCCGGAGGGACCTCCGAACGCGCCATCGCGGACGGTGCCGGGCGCTCAGGGACGGGGCTCGGGGCCTCGGTCGAGAATGATCTCCAAGAACTGCTGCAAGTGCGCGGTCAGGATCGGATTATCGGTGAAACCCGCCGCTTCGAGGTTGGGTCCGGCCAGGAGCGCGTGCTGATTGTCGGCGAGGACCTCGGTGGCGAGCAGATTGTTGCGGGGGATCACGCGGACGCCCTCCGGAATCTTCTGAAGCGGCGCGGTAACGAACGTCACCTCGACGCCCCGCTTGACCGCGTGCGCGAACTTCTTGCCCAGCTCGTCCCGAAGGTCGGCGACCTGGGGCGTCGTAAGAATGAACGACTTGGTGGATTGGTCGAGCAGGTCGGCGATCTTCCCAATGACCTTCTCCCGCCCGTTGAGCAGGTAGACCAGCTGCGGCTCGCCGTGCTCCGCCGCGATGTCGTGGAGGGCCTCGAGCTTCTCGAAGACCTCCTGGATCGATCCCTTGAGCGATTCCGCGACCTCGATCGGTCGCCGGGGCTTGAACAGGAGCGGCTTTCCTCCCGCCGGCTGGGCGTAATTCTTCTGCGCGAGGGACTCGAGCACCTTGTAGGCAGAGGTCCGCGGGATTCCCGCGGCCTGGGCGATTGCCGCCGCGTCTCCAATGCCCCGGGCGACCAAGGCGATGTAAGCCCGCGCCTCGTAGTCCGTCAGCCCGACTTGGCCGAGGACCGAGACGGCGCGGCGATACTCTTGACTGAACTCCGCGCCGAGCGAGACTGCCATCTCCTCGACCGTTGCCATGAGAGGCCGGCCACGTCGGCGCGGGCTCTTTAACCTTCGCGGGCCGAGAACGGCTAGACCACGGGCTCGGCGAGCTTGGCCAGCGCAGCGGGGTTCAGGAGCGCCTCGGCCTCCTCCGCGGTGGCGAGGTGATGCGTGACGAGCAGCTCCTTCACCGGTCGCCCGGTCCGGGCCGATTCATGGACCAGCTCCGCGACCTTGAGGTAGCCGAACCGGGGCGTCAAGATCGTCAGGAGCGCCGACGAGGACGCGAGGTACCGCCGGAGGTTCTCCGGGTTCGTCGTGATCCCTTCGATGCAGGTCCGCGTGAAGACCGGCAGATACTGCGCCAGGATGCTGCACGAGAAGAGCACCTCGTAGGCGGCGAGGGGCATCATCACATTGATCTCGAGCTGGCCGGCCTGCACCGCGAGCGAGGTGGCCAGGTCGGACGCTACAACATGAAACGCGACCTGGTTCAGGCACTCCGCCGCCGAGGGGTTCACTTTCCCCGGCATGATCGATGACCCGGGCTGGATCTCCGGTACCCGGATCTCGTCCAGACCGGTGGCGGGTCCGCTCGCGAGGAGTCGAATATCGTTCGCGATGCGGATGAGCTCGAGCGCCAGCGTCTTGAGCCACGCCGCCGCGGCGCCCAGGGACCACCGGCTCTGCATCGTCTCGAACGGATCCCGGGCGACGCGGACCGGAACCTTGGACAACTGAGCATATCGCCGAACGGCCTCGGCCCGGAAACCCGGGCGGGTGTTCACACCGGTACCCACCGCGTTGCCGCCGAGAGGGATCTCAGCGAGCACTCCCTCGACCGTGGGTAACGTTTCCAGGATTCGGTCGAGTGCGGTGGCGTAGGCCCTAAACTCGGCGCCAAGGGTCACGGGCAACGCATCCTTGAGGTGCGTCCGGCCCGATTTCGCGCTCGCGTGAAATTCCTCCCCTTTCCGGCGGAGTCCCGCGCTCAGGATCTCCACCGCGGCTCGAACTTCCGCGAGCGCGAAGATCGTCGCGACCTGGGAAGCCGACGGGAAGGTGTCATTCGTGGATTGCCCGAAGTTGACATGGTCGTTCGGGCTGAGTGCCGAGTATTGCCCGCGGGGCTTGCCCAGAAGTTCAAGGCCCCGGTTCGCGAGTACCTCGTTGACGTTCATGTGGAAGGAGACCCCGGCGCCGGCCTGGAAGACGTCGACGACGAACTGGTCCCGGAACTTTCCCTCGGCGACTTCCCGCGCGGCTTGTTCGATCACCCGGCCGCGTTCCGGGTCGAGGGTTCCGAAACTCACGTTGACCTCGGCGCAGGCCCATTTGAGCAAGGCGTACGCCCGAATCAGATGGGGAGAGGCGCGGAGTCCGCTGACCGGAAAGTTCTCCAAGGCGCGTAGCGTTTGGATGCCATAGTACGCCTCCGCGGGAACCTCCCGCTTCCCCAGCGAATCTTCCTCCGTGCGCGTGGAACCCATCGGCGCTGGGACGGGGGTCCGAGACAAAACCTTAACCCGGTCCTGGCGTAGTTAGAGTTCGCCGGCCGGCCCGTCCCGCCGGCACGCACGGGACAGCGGCAGATGGTAGACCCCTGGGTCTTGACCAACGACACTATCGCTGGGATCGGCAGTATAGTCCTCACCCCCCTCCTGTGGATCGGGCTCTTCGTCTGGGCCTGGAGCCGACCCGCCGACGCGCAGGCGAGCGGGTTCGGCCGGATGCCGTTCTGGCTGTTGCTGCCGGGCGCCATTCTGAGCTCGCTGGTCAATGTACCATTCCTGGCATGGGCCGGGGACGTACTGGCCATCAACATTGGCGGCGCGCTCATCCCGATCGCCCTTTCCTTCGTACTGCTCCGTCGGGAGCTGGGGATCCCCGGATGGAACCTGACTGGCACCGTCGTCCTGATCCTTGCCGTCGAGACCGCGGCGCAATTCGCCACCGTCCTGTTGACCTCGTCGTACTGGACGGGATTGATCGTAATCGCGATCGCGGCGGGAACGGTGGCGTTCGCGATCATCGCCCTGCCGCGATGGACCTCCGGGCCTGCGGCGCTCCGGGCGATGACGTTCGTTTCTCTCGTGTCGGTGGCTGTCACGTTGACGTTCTACACCTCCGAGGCGGTCCCGAGCGTCGGCATCGTGTCGGTGTTCCCGTACTACCTGATCGGGCCGGTCTTGGTCGGAGTGCTGGGAGCCTGGGTGGCCTCTGCCGTCTGGGGTGTCCCGGCGTATCGGGGTCTCGGGGTCGCCTACGGGAGCGGGACCCTCGGTACCCTGATCGGGGCCGACATTCTACGGCAGCCACCGCTTTACACGGGAGCGGGCGGCGAGCTGCTGGCCATCGGCGGAGCCGGCGTCCAAGACCTGGTCTACTTTTCCGGCCTGATGGCGCTGGGAATGGGCCTGCTGTTCATCCTGCTCCGTTCCCGGGTGGCCCCCGGCATTTCCTCCGTTCCCGCTTCTGTTCCCGCACCGGTTCTGGCCTCCCCGGACGTCGCGCTCCGGTCCGCCGCGGAGCGACTCGCGAAGGGCGACCCGGCCGGTGTCATCCGAGAGTCGGTCGTGGCGAGCCAACGGGCCACCGAGAGGGTACGGTCCATCTTCCGGCTACCCGCCCCCGAGCGCCCGGCCGACGCCTGGGAAGGCCTTCCCGTGGCCGCCTATGTGGCCAACGACTTCCGGAACCTCGTCAGCTCCCAGGATGAGCCCAGCCCCACTCCACGGGACGCGTACCGAAGCATCTCGATGGCCACCCAATTCGTCCGTCTAGGCAAGGACCTGAGCCGGCTCCGGTTCGCGGCGCCGAACCGGCGAGGATGGGCCGCCGCGATCGACCTGGCCGTGGTCACTCTGCCCGCGGTCGTTCTGTGGAGCGTGCTCGCGTTGACACAGCCCGGAGGGGTCGATGCGATCCTCCTGGGGTTGCCGTTCAACCTGTCCGCGATCGGGTACATCGGGTACTCCGTGCTCTACTTCGTCGCCTGCGATGCGGTGCTCGGAACGACAGTGGGAAAGTTCCTGATGCATCTGACCATCACGGACCGCGCCTGGGCCCGCCCGACGCTGCTCCAGTCGTTCCTCCGGGAGGCCCCGAAGGCAATCCCCCTCTTCGTGATCGGAGAGTTCGGAGCGCCGGCGATCCTGTTTCTTCTGCGGGCCAGCTCCTCGTCTCTCAGCGCCTTCGGCGTCGACCTGGCCTTTACCGGGGCGGTCTTGCTCGGAATTGTCTTCGTCACATTGGCCGCGGCCCTCCTAGTGGGGGGAATCCAGGTCGCGCGCGACTCCGAGCGACAGCGCCTGGGGGACCACTGGGCTTCGACCTGGGTCGTGGACCGTCGGGTCGTCACTCCGGCATGGGGAGCGACGCGGGCGCCGTCGACCGTTCCCCCGGCGCCGGTCCCACCAGGCTGAGCGGGATCGAGATCGCCGAGACATTGGCTTCTCGGCCCTCCCGGTTCGTGAGCCGTTCCGTGCCGGTCTCGATCCGTCCGACTTCGACCTGTCCCTCCAGGAACCGGTGCCGCACCACCTCGACGACATCGACGGCCTTCGCGATGGCGTTGCCCCGGGCCCGGATGACCACCGGCTCCGCGCCGGAGTTGAGCTGGGCCACGACCTGGAACACGTAGGTCATGGTCGGCTTGAGCCCGATATACACGGTGGCCGCCCCCGGGCCGCCCGATGGTGCCACCGGTGCCTTGGCAGACATCCCCGACGGCGAAAGGGCCCCACCAAAAGGAGTTTTC
>JASHPV010000127.1 GCA_030037875.1 Thermoplasmata archaeon | reverse complement strand
GTTTCACGATCTCCCCGACCGGATCATCTATGGCGGCCCCTTTGAGCCCGCTCGAGACATATGGACACTTACGTGGAGCGCACCGAGGTCACCGTGCTTCGCGTGTTGGCGGACATGAAGGGCGGAGGCCCAGCCGAGGCGATGCGCCGCCTGGAATCGAAGCTCCGCTCGCTCAAGGGTCGCAAGTTCTACGGCGTGTTCCGACTCCTGGCCGAGGGGGAACAGTACTACGCGTGCGTAGAGAAGTGGCCAAGCGACGACGAATCCGCGTTAGGCCTCGAAGTGGGGACTATCCCCGGCGGGCTCTATCTTCGAAGGAAGGTCTTCGACTGGGAGAAAGTGATCGCCGACGGCAAACTAGGATCCATCTTCCAGGAACTTGGGGGCCACTACAAAGCCGATCGGTCGAGGCCGGAGATCGAATACTATCGAAGTATGGCCGAACTCCATCTCCTGATGCCCGTGTTGGGCCGGGACGTCGTGCCTCGCCCCTGACTGACCTTCGCGCCGCTCCGATGCCCTTCGCTTTCCTTGGCCTTGGAAGCCCGGTCAACGCGCCTTTCGCCCCGGCTTAAGCGGCCTCCGCCCGACGAGCGCAGACCTCGGCGGGGGCCACCTGCCGCGAAGCACCCGCCGCATAATCCAGAAGGTCGTCGGTGGCTCGACGTCCATCTGCCATAGCATCGCTTCGATTTCCCCGAGATGCAAGAGGTGTTCCGTCAGGCACTGGGCGAGTGCGGAGTCCCGGGTGAGCGCGATGGGGTACTTCTTGGAGGCGACCCAGACGGCGGGCCGGCCCAGCTCATCGGGCGTATTCCACTTCTGGAATCTCCGGTCCCCCATGGCGCGGACCTGGCGGAGTCGTTTTCGAACGGCGGCAATGCTGAGGTAGCGATCCTTCGGGATCTTCATCACTTCGGGCATCCACGGGGTCGGCCGTCCTTCGCAGAACTGGGTCACGTGCTGCTCCTCTACGTAGGCTAGATGGAGGAAGGTGTCACGGAAGGAGAGCATGCTCGCCTCGCGATTCTTGGTGAACTCCTTCCAGCCCAGCTGGGCGGCGCACTCGAAGAATTCCGCTCGAAGCTCGTGGACGAAGTCCATGAGGTCAATTGTAGAGACCATGGGTCCGACGTATCGCGGATTCGTCAAATACCTGCACCCACCCGTGGCCTGAGGCCGGACACGGGGCTCGGGGCCCATGTTACCAGATTACGAGAATGGCTAACTCCCGTGGCACGTTGCGCGAAGGCCCAATCTGAGCGAACACCGGTACGTCCAAGAATCTGATGACCGTACGCCGGTCCGCAATCGCTGGGGTGGGAGATGGTAGACCGAGTTTACAAGGCCGCGATACCCGAGTTTCGGCGAGCCCTTGAGGAACTGCGCCAGGAGCTGTCCAACGTACGAACAAGTACCGATTGGATCCACCTACGGGTGGAGCCGGTCCTTGAACATGCTACGCGACTGGAACGACTGCTGTCGTCGCGCAAGTTTTCGAACGAGTTCTCCCGACTGACAAAGGGCGTCGCTCTCTTTCATTCGGACCTGGTGTATCTCAGGACGAACGTCGTGGAGCTTCGGAAGTTGGTCCAGGCCGAGAAGATGCGACTGGAAAGAGGAAGTTCCTAGCGGCCCGGCCTTGAAGGCGCCCGCGACCGACCCGGGAGGGTGTACGGGCCATCGACCGGTCCCCGAGCCTAGGATTTGGGCTTCTCCTGCAGAAGATCCACAAGTACCACGGCATTCGAACGAACGGTGTCCCTCGTCGCGTAGAGTAGGGTAACGTCTCTACCGAGAAGCACCAACTTGTGGCCGCCCGTTAGTAGGACGCCCGCCGCCGCTCCACCGACAGCTCCGGTAGCTCCTGTCAAAACTACGGTCCCCATGGCTTTCGCAATCGGCTCGGTCCACCGGTCGGGGCCGTTCAGGATTGCGGGGGTGGGGTGCATCCGGAATCGGGCAATTCGGGCAGAATCCCGGTCATGCTTGCGTGCAATGGCCCTTGCACTCACTCGCGCGGCCCGAGATCTCTTCGGCCGCGCTGGCTCTGAAGACCGGGCCTTAATCTAACGGAAGCGGTCTTCTGGTCGTGCCCACGAGTCGACGGCTCGCCGCGATCATGTTCACCGACGTCGTCGGGTATTCGGCTGCCGCCCAGACCGACGAAGCGGGGGCGCTTCGGTTGTTGGAAGAGCAGGAGGAACTCGTCCGGCCAGTGCTTGCGACCCACGGCGGTCGGGAAATCAAATCCACGGGGGATGGATTCCTCGTGGAGTTCGATAGTGCCTTACACGCGGTCCAGTGCGCAATCGATGTCCATCAGCACCTGCACGAACGGAATCTGCAAAAAGGGGTCAAACCGATCGAACTCCGAGTAGGGATTCATCTCGGGGACGTCGAAGAGCGAGCCGGAGACATTTTCGGGGACGCGGTGAACATCGCGTCTCGCATAGAACCCCTGGCCGAGCCGGGGGGACTCTGCGTCTCGGAACAGGTGTTCGTGCAAGTCCGGAACAAACTTTCCAACCACTTTGTCAAGCTCGCGCCAACGCATCTCAAGAACATCCAGTTCCCGGTCGAGGTCTACCGTGTTGTTCTGCCGTGGGAAGAACCCGGGGGAACAGTCGTCGGGGGACCGAGACTGGATGGATCCCGCATCGTGGTCCTGCCGTTCATCAACCTGACACCGGATCCGGCGGATTCGTACTTTGCCGACGGACTGACCGAGGAATTGATCGGGGCCATTTCCCGGATTCACCAACTTAGCGTCATCTCCCGCACGTCCGCCATGAAGTTCAAGGGGGCGTCCAAGACCGTAAGGGAGATTGGGACCGAGCTGGGAGCGGGATCGGTGCTGGAGGGGAGTGTCCGAAAGGTCGGCAACACCGTGCGAATTTCGGCCCAGCTGATCGACGTCAACGACGACAAGCACCTGTGGTCCGAGAACTAC
>JASHPV010000013.1 GCA_030037875.1 Thermoplasmata archaeon | reverse complement strand
GAAGATGCCACCCGGAAGGGAAAGGCCGGCCCGCTCGTGGAGGACGCGTACGATGTCCTTCTGACTCAGCACTCCCACGAGTCGGGGACGTCGGTCGACTACCGGAAGGCCGGAAACTCCGTGGGTGCTCATCAGCGACGCGGCCGCCTCGAGCGAGGCCTCGGGCCGGACCGTGATCACGGGCCGAGACATGACGTCGCGGACGACGTATCCATAGAAGCCGAGTCCCCGCCGAGCGGACGGAGACCCCCCAGGCCGCGGACGTGGGTTGGAAGACGTCCCGGACCGGCGGGGCTTGCTAGTGCGTCCCATTTTTCAATCCAAGCCGGGAGGTTCGGCGGCGATGACATGTCGGAGGATCTGGCAGCTGTGAAGGGTTGGCCAAGCCATCACATCGGGTGGAACCCCCATTCGGGCATTAGGCCTTCGGCGTAGGGAGCGCCGGGGTTAGGCTCCGCGAAAATCCGCAAGACAGGTGCCACAAGCGGGCGCAGAACGGGTCACCGAAGGGTCAAAATACCCCGCCCCTCGTGGCCCCGCTGTGTACGGCACACCTGGCGCGAGCGGTTACGTACCGCCTTCGGGGTCGACGTCGAAGACGCTCATCCTGGTCGGCCTCATTCTGACGCTGGTTTTTGGCATCATCGGCCTCGCCTATGGCGCGGTAGTATCGATTGTCTTTCCGTTTCTCGGCATCGTCTACATCGTACTCGGAGTTCTACTTCTGGTCTGGTTGGCCCTGGTTTGGCTGCTCAGTTACAAACCCGTCCGGGAGGGGCGCTACCAAGCCGCCAGGACCCCGACGCTGATATTCGCTATCCTGTCGATCATTACGCTCTACGGAATCATCCCTGGCGTGTTGTACCTGATCGCGTACGTCAAGCTGGGAGACGCGGTTCGCGAGCAACAGATGCCTCCGCAGGGGTATCCCGGCGGCGCCCCCATGATGGCCCCAGGAATGGGCTACGGGGGCCAGCCCATGCAGCAACCCATGCAGCCTGTGCAGCAACCCGTTCAGCCGATGCAGCAGCAACCGATGCAGCCAATGCAGCAGCCCATGGCCCCAATGACCCCGGCCGCGCCGGTAGCGACTCCGGCCCCGGTGATCTGTCCCAGGTGCGGCAAACCGGCGACCTACATACCCCAGTACAACCGGTACTACTGCTACACCGACCAGATGTACGTTTGAGCCGGTTTTGCCCTTCAGCCTGTCGGGTCCGGTGACCGGACCCGGACATTAGGAAGCGGAACGTGGAGCGCGCGGAAAGCCTGTCGGACGCCCTCGAGCGACGTCGGGGGAGAAAGCGGAAGTATCGTCCACGCTATCGGCACGCGCGGCCGCCGAAGAAACCGGCCCTGCGCAGGACCAGCGCCTGATCTCAGGAGCAATGATTTCCGTGGCATGTTCCAAATGCCCACATCCCGATTCCGACCACATCCAGCGTCCCCCGCCCACCGTGCCGTTCTGCACAAAGTGCCAGACATGGTGCCTCGACCCTCGTCCGAAGGCTGTTTGGCGGGGCGTGAAGACCTAAACCGTAACCGCGCTCAAGCCGCCCGACCTCGCAAGCGCTCGATGACCGACCGAGAGGTACGGACCGCCATTGACATGATGGTAATCATCGGGTTCACTCCGGGCGCTGTGGGAAAAACGGACGCGTCGGCGACGAACAGATTCTCGGCGGTCCATAGCTCGCCCGTGGGGCGCACCGCGCTGACGCGGGAATCTGAACCCATCGGGCAGGAGCCCATGAGGTGGGCACTGAACATCATGCATCGATTGGGAGCCAAGCTCCGACCAGCGACCCCCTCGAGGAACTGCTGAAGTTCCCCCGGGGAGAGATGATCTCCGGCGGCTCGCACTTCGACTCCCCGGCTGTGGATGGTCATGAGTCCCGTGGCACCGGCCGCCGCCAGCACGCGCCCGGCTTCCTGGATTCCTCGCTGGATTTCTTGGCGGTCTTCGGCTGACAGGACGTACTTGACCCGGGGGCCCCCGTGAGCATCGGTAGTCACGCGCCCACGGCTGCGCTCCCTCAAGAGAACAATCGTTCCCGTGGAGCGCCGGTACCGCTGCAGCATCCACTCCTTGTGAGCGCGTCCGTCGGGCCACGGCGCCGCCAGGGCGAACAATCCCGGATGCGCCGGAGCGGCCTCCATCCAGAAACCGTGCCGGCTGCCCTCCCAGTCGAGGAACTTGGTCACGGCGACGGTCTGCGGAGGACCGGCCCAGCACCGTACATCATCCGCGAATTCACCCGCCACCGCGGTCGTCGGATGTAGACGCAATCCTAGCCCGATGGGTCGCGCCCGGAGCCCCGAGCGTTGAAGGAGCGTGGGCGTGTGGATGGCTCCGCCGGCGGCAACCGCTACCCGGCACTTGACCCTCACGGCCCGGCTCGCGCCGTCCGGTCCGATGTACCGACCTCGGACTGCCTCGACCCGACCCCCGGACAACTCGATCACGTCGGCCCGGGTCCGGAACAGGAATCGTGCGCCGGCCTGGTAAGCGCTCGGGAGGTAGTTCAGCACCGTCGAGCGTTTGCACGCGTACGAGCATCCGTAGCCGCAGAAGTCGCACCGCTGTCGACAGCCGACCGCGTTCCGGAAGATGGTTTGATAGTCCACCCCTTCCCGGTACCCTAGGGCCCGGGCGCCCCGCCACAGCACGTCGTTGTTGGGGTTCCGCTGACTCTCCCGGTCGTTGACCTCCAACGTGCGCCAGACCTGTTCGACGTCCTGAGCGAACTCGGGCCCGGTCAAGCCCGGGATTCCGAACTCGCTTTCCCATTCCCGAAGGACGGGCGCAGGCGGCCGGAGGCATGTCATCCAGTTCACGAACGTGCCACCCCCGCCGCCGTGACCGGCGAGAAGTTGGAACGACACGTCGTCTGTCGCCAGGGTCCCAGCACCCTCGAAGGCCCTTCGGGTCATGGAAAACTCACTGGCGTCCACGGTGTCGGAAGTGAGCAACTCTCCGGCTTCAAGCACCACGACGGAGAACCCCGCCCGTTGGACCTCCGCTGCCGCGACGCTGCCTCCGGCCCCGGCCCCGATGACGCACACGTCGGCCACGAGCTCGAGATCGGAGGTCGGGACGAGGGGGGCGATCCGGGTATCCGGCGGCTGAGCGACAGGCGGCTCGGGCAATGTACCGGGGTAGCCAATGTCCACCCAGTTAGGGTTGGGCCCGCTCGGTCCGGGAGCCGCGTAGTAAAGGAAGCACGTGAGGCGCTTCAGTGTTTGAAACCCGCTTCGCTTGAGGGAAAGTCGGCTGTCTCGCCAACGACCGAGGTACGCCGTCCGCGCGTCGGGACTCAGTCGGGTGAACCGGGCGGGCCGTCCGTCGAGCAGTAGGTTAAACGCCGGGCTATCAAACGCACCCAGCAGCTGGTGGATCTGAGCGGTCTGACGAGGTCCGAGCTGCTGTCGGATCACGTCCAGGACGCGCCCGTCGATTCCAAGGTCGGACGCCTTTCGGGCGTAGAAGGCCTCAGATGCCCCGGACGAGCGCACGGCCGGAACGAGGGTATCGCAGACGGTTCGGAGTGTTTCGAGTTC
>JASHPV010000012.1 GCA_030037875.1 Thermoplasmata archaeon | reverse complement strand
GAAGGCGGCTCGAGAGGTCTACCGGCGACACGGAGCCACCGGCGAGGAGTTCTTCCGCCTCCAGAACCTAGACCGGAAGTACTCCGAGATCCCGGGTCTCTGGGAGGTCGTTCCGCCCGGGGAGGAGGAGGAACTCTGGATCGGCATCGACCGGTACCGGTCGGCCCAGAAATGCGCCGAAGTCGCCGCGGCCGTCTATCGTGACCCGGAGATCCTGGCGCTCTACGAGCGCGTGGTCGACCTGGTCGGCGGAGCCGGGCGCATGGTCCACGCGGAGTTCGAGGAACCCCCCTAACCCGCGGTGCCGAACCGGTCCGAGGATGCTTACCACTCCGACCGAAGGAGGTTAAGCGGGTCGCGGGCCTGTCAGAATTGACCCCGTTGCTGCGAGCCGTTCTCGGGGCCGGATAGACGATGTCGGACGCTCCCTCCCGGACCGGAATACCGCAGGCCGTGATTCTGGGTGCCGGCTACGCCGGACTCTCGGTGGCGAAAACGATCCACCGCCATGCCCGGTCCCGGATCCAGGTGGTGCTGGTCGACCGGTTCCCCGAGCATGTGCTCCGGACGGAGCTCTACCAGGTCGACGAGATGGCCGCACCCGGAACGAAGCGTCGACAGTGGGCCTTGCCCATGGCCGAGGTCTTGGACAGCCACATCGCCCGGTTCGTCCAGGGCAACGTGACCGGGATCGACCTCTCGTCGAAGACGGTCCGACTCGAGACGGGAACGGTTCCCTTCGATTACCTGGTGATTTGCTTGGGCTCGGTCCCGAGCTACTTCGGGATCCCGGGAGCCAAGGAACTCGCCCGGGAGGTCTACTCGCTCGATGGGGCGGAGCGGCTGGCCGCCCAGCTCGTGGAGGTCGAGCGAAGTGCGGCGAAGGTCGCCTGGTCGCCGCCCCCACGGATCATCGTGGCGGGGGGCGGCTCGACCGGCACGGAAGTGGCCGCCGAAGTGGCTACCGCGGATTGGAAGGACCTCGCCGACCCGGCGGCACCCGCGCCACGGGTCACGCTGCTGACCGGTCCGATGCCGCTGCTCCAGGGCTTCCCCGACCCGATCATTCGACATTCTCGAGACCTCCTGGAGAAATCCGGTGTCGAGATCCGTGAGAACACTCCGGTCGCCCGGGTGGAGCCCGGGCAGCTGACCCTGAAGGACAATTCGACGGTCGACTTCGACGTGTGCGTCTGGTGCGCCGGAGTCGAGGCTCCGCCGGTGGTGGCCCAGCTCCCGACCGAGCATGGACACGGCAAGCGTCTCAAGGTCAGCCCGAACCTCGAACTTGCGGACCATCCGGGGGTCTTCGCCGTCGGGGACGTGATCGATTACGCCAACCCTGGTTCGGGTGTGCTCGTTCCCGGCACGGCGCAGGCGGCGCTGGCCGGGGCGCCCATTGCGGGGTACAACGTCGTGGCACGGAGCCTGGGGAAGCGGCTCAAGCGGTTCTCGTATCACGAGAAGGGCGTAATCATCTCGCTGGGGCTCGGAAAGGGAGTCGGCCGCGCTGGTCCGGTCAGCCTTTGGGGGCGGCCGGCCTACGTGCTGAAGAGCCTGGTCGAGGCGGAGTATTCGCTGGCGGTCGAGCGCGGATAAGCCGGGACTCGCTCGCTTCGCCCGATTTGGTCGGAGCACCTTCCACTTCAGCGACTCCCGGTGGGAGGTTTATGAGCCCCTCCGACGCATCAACTTTCAGTGCTCCCCCGTCTGAAGCTCGCCCGCCTTGGGTGGCAGCTGCCGATCTCGGTACTGGTTCTGGCCGTACTGGTCCTGGGGTCGTTTTCTGGATTGACTATCGCGACTCCGATCTCGACTAGTGCGACGGCGGCGGTTCCCGCTGCCCACGCACGCTCCCCACCGGTCGAGAGCCCGTCGTACAAGGCGCCGGTCGCTTCGCCCGAGGTCGGCCCAATGGGAGTCCAGTCTTCCTTGCCATCGACCTTTCGGCTGGGGGAGGTCGATCTCCCCGGGCCTCATCCTTCGGCGTGGGGAGCGAGTGGGATGCCTCCCGGCTGGATCGTTCCCGGGACGCCCGGAAACGATCCGGCGACGCCGGCGGCCGGCGCCCAAGACCCGGTCATCGAATTCTACTCGACTCAGAACGGAAGTGGGGGGAACGTTACGTGGGACGTCACGCTCCCGACCGACCGGAACGCGACCGCGAACCAGTCGGACCTCTACGAGGCCGTCGAGTTCGGAATGGTCGTGACCGCGCCTTCGGGATGGATGGACCAGTGTTTCCTGCAGCTCCAGCTCTATCCCGACGCTAGCTGGACCAAGGCCGGAAGCGTTCCGGGAAACTGGATCGGGACGGTCGTGGGCTGGCAGGTTAACGTCACGAGTGGAGTGGAGGACCCTTGCTTTTACACGCCGCTCTACGCCGGGACGGACGTTCCCGGCTCGGGGTTTCTCAACCTGACCCAAGGGGACCGCATCAACGTCACGATGACCGGGTGGCCCGGGGACCCCCTGGGGGAACTTCTCACAATCAAGGACCTGACCCACCCCGCCAACGAATCGTTCACTTACGCGATCAATCGCACGGGATATCCTCTCGACCCGGCGTACTCGGCGAACGACGTGCCCGACGCACTGCAGTGGAGCACCGGGGGCGACCTCCCGGTCACGTTCAGCCTCTTGACGGGTCGGGCGGGCAACCCCAGCGTGCCCGACAACAACACGAACGGAGGGTGCAGCCCCGGGGCTCCTCCCTCCACGGCCGCGAATCC
>JASHPV010000126.1 GCA_030037875.1 Thermoplasmata archaeon | reverse complement strand
ATTGGAACGACACAGTCAAATAGGGCAGACAGGGTTGGCGCTTTCTGCTGACATCTGTCAGACAAACGGCACGTGGGCCGAAGACAAATGGGGCGTTTCCGCAGGTAGGGTGACCTCTCGATGCACCTCAAGCGGATCCGCACTCGGAACTTCAAATCGTTCTCCGGCGTCACGGAGATTCCTTTCACTTCTGGGTTTACCGGCATCGCCGGACCCAACGGGATGGGCAAGTCGAACATCGCCGACGCGGTGTTGTTCGTCCTGGGGCCGACCAGCTCGAAGGCGCTCCGAGCGGACCGGTTGACGCACCTTCTGTTCAACGGTGGCTCGACCAAGAAGGCCGCCACCGAGTGCGAGGTGGGCCTACTGTTCGATAATCACGATCGCCTGCTCCCCGTCGACGCCGATGAGGTGGAGCTCTCGCGATACGTCAAGATCGCGCCCTCCGACCCGGATGGCTACTACTCCTACTTCTACGTCAATGGACGGCGGTCCACCCAAGGCGAGCTCGACAACGTCCTCGCGCACGCGCGACTGTCAGGGGATGGGTACAACATCGTCCAGCAGGGGGACGTCAATCGGATCGTCAGCATGGGGCCGATCCCCCGCCGCGGGCTGGTCGAGCGCCTGGCCGGAATTGCTCAGTACAATGACGAGCTCGACCGAGCGGCCGCGCGCCGTACCGAGCTCGAACAGAACCTGGACCGGATCAACACCCTCCTGACGGAAATCCGGAGCCACATCGAGGCCCTGGAGGGACAGCGGGTCCAAGCGATCCAGTACAAACAGCTCCAGGACGAGAAGCGGCACGCCGAGGCACGTCTGGCCCGCGCGGGCGCCCTTTTGGCCCGCCAAGAGGTCGAAACCTGCGAGGCCCAGTTGAAGAAGATCACCGAACAGATCACCAAGTTCCGCGCCGACGTGGCTCGTCTCGAAGGCCAGCGAGACCAACTGGCGGCCAAGATCTCCGAGATCGAGTCCGAGATCGCACGACGGTCGGGCGAGGACGCCCAGAAGTTCAAGGCCGAACTCGACGGGCGGCGCATGACCTTCGCCACGCTGGAGGAACGGTATCGCTCGACCGAAGAGGACCTAGCCCAGCTCAAGCAGAAGACCACCGTTCTCGCTCCCGAGATCCAACGCGCCGAGAAGGAGACGAAGGAGCTCGCCGAGAAAGAGAAGGCGCTGCAGAGGGATCTCGCCGAGGTTGAGGAGACCCTCGAAACCACTCGAAAATCGCTCGACTCCCTGACGGGTCAGACGGAGAGCTCCCGAGGGAAACTGCTCGAAATTCGCAAGCAGACCCTGGTCGGCCAGAAGAAGCTCGAAGAGAGGGACGCGGCTTGGCAGGCCTCGATCCGTCTTCGCGAAGGTGCCCGTGGCGCGCTGACGACGGCGGAGCAAGAGAAGGCCCGGGCGGAGGACGAACTCGAGAACCGGGGCATTGAAGTCCGCGACCTCGAGCTCCGAGTGAAGCAATCCCGTCCCGGAGGATCCAATGGCCCCACCGCCTCTGAACTTCAACAACAATTTCTGGGCCTCAAGGCGAAGGAAAAACGCAGCCTGGACGTGGCCGATGGACTCGCGAAGGAGGTCCAGGAGCTCAATCGACGTTATCTCGCGCTCGACGCGCGCCTCAAAGCGACCGCTCGCCCGGGGTCGGGGGCCAGCACCGCTGCCGCAGTCGATTTCCTACTCTCGCAGCGCAACCTGGGGAAACTGCCTGGCATCCGCGGGACGGTGGAGGAACTCGCCGAATTCGACCCGAAGTACCAAACGGCCCTGACCGTCGCGGCGGGGGCCCGGTTCCAGGCCCTCGTGGTCGAAACCGATGCGGTCGCGGAGCAGTGCATTCAGTTGCTCCGAGAAGAGAAACGGGGACGGGCGACGTTCTTGCCGTTGAACAGGATGCTTCCGGGGCGGCCCCACGGCAAGTCCCTGATCGCGGCGAAGGCTTCGGGAGCCGTTGGCTTTGCACTTGACCTGTTACATTTCGACGAGGCGCTCCGCCCCGCGTTCTGGTACGTGTTCGGCGAAACGGTCGTCATGGAAAGCCTCGGCGCGGCACGGGACCAGATGGGCGGCGTACGGCTCGTCACGCTCCAAGGGGACCTCATCGAGGCGACCGGAGCCATCACCGGCGGTTACACCGATACCGGGGGCCGGAACGGACCGGACAGCGCGTTGGAACTCAAGCGTCTCGGCGCAGAGCTGCGCGCGAAGAGCGACGCCGAAGCCAGGATCCGGACCGAACTCGCCGCGCTGACCGCCCAGATCCGGACGCTGGCGGAGGAACTCGGCCGCCGGTCGGGGCAGGACGAATCCCAGGCCGGCGCGGTCAAGATTCTCACCCAACAACTCGAGCAAGCTCGGACACGACTCAAAGAGGCCCGAGAACGCGCCTCCACCGCCGAAAAGACGCTCGCGGAGGCGGAGACGAAGCTCTCGCGGGCCGAGGCCGCCGCGCAGGCGATCGAGGCCGAAGTGACTTCGTTGAAGGCGGGGCATCAAAAACTGCAGGAAGAGTATTTGGGCCAGATGCCCGGGGCGATCTCGGAGAAGATCCGAGCCCTCCAGCAGACGATCCAGAAAGCCGAAGAGAACCGAGTCCAGTTCGAGAGAGACCTGGGGGCGACCCGGGCTTCCTCGAAGGCGGCCAAGGACCAGCTCGCAGCCCGGCGCGACGAACTCAAGCAGCTCGAAGCCGAACGGACCGAGAAGCAGAAACTGCTCGCCTCGGTGCAGGCCGAACGGGACCAGGCCAAGGGGTCCCTGGACGCACTTCGCGCAGTGGAGACCAAGCTGACCACCGCCGCGCAAGAACTGGCGATCCAAAAAACGAAGCTCGAGGCCGACCGTCTCAAGGTCACCGAACAGCTGACCAAGGCCAGCGGGCAGGTCGAGACGCAGACCGCTCTCCAACAACACGAGGAGGTCCGGCTAGCCCAGGCCCGCCAGGCTCTGTCGGAAGTGGAGGAAGCCCTCCGACAGTTCCCGGCGACCGAGGAGGAAGAGGCCAAGCCGGTCCCCGTCGACCAGCTGAAGCGGACCATCTCCCAACTCGGAGCCCAGCTCGAATCGATGGGCTCGGTCAATCTTCGCGCCCTCGACGAGTACGAGGCCGAGAAGAAGCGGCTCGACGAGTTCGACGCGGAGACGCGACGGTTGAATGGGGAGAAAGGGGACCTCCAGAAGCTCGTGGATGAGATCGAAACGAAGAAGCGAACCCGGCTGACCGAAGTCGTGTCCGCCGTCAACCAGGGCTTCCACGAGATCTACAACGAGCTGTCCAACGGCGGCGAGGGGGAGGTCGTCCTCGAGAACCCGGACGACCCGCTCCAGGCCGGCCTGCTGATCCGGGCCTCGCCGACCGGCAAGAAGGTCTACCGACTGGAACAGCTCTCGGGCGGCGAAAAGTCGCTTGCCAGCCTCGCATTCGTGTTCGCCCTTCAGCGGTACGACCCCAGCCCGCTCTACGTGTTTGACGAGGTCGATATGTCCCTCGATGCGGTCAACGCCGAGAACCTCGGGCGCATGCTTCGGCGGAACGCCGAACGCGCACAGTTCATCGTGATCTCGTTGCGGAAAGTGACGCTCAAGTTCGCGCATCGGCTCTTCGGCGTGACGATGCATGGGGACGGATGTTCCCGTGTTGTCGGGCTCGGCCTCGATGAGATCGTGGACGCGGACGAGCGGGACCGAAGCGCCGTCGTGGTGTCGCCCCCCGCGGGTGAGGCGGCATGACGATCTCGCAACTCGAAGCCCGCGAGCTTCCGACGGTGCTCGGGACCGCACCGGTCTCCCGAGAGGCCGCCGAACGGGTCCTCAACTACCTCCTCTTCCACCGGTCGCTCCATGGCGAGGCGGATGGGCAGAGTCCTCTCCTCGAGCGGTACATGACGCTCGTGCAAGAGCTCAAGGAAGGGGTCCACGTGATCATCGCGGACCCATTCGACAAGGCCCTCGCGATGCTGTTCGAGCTGGTCCTCGACGAGTCGTTCGACCCATGGGAGATCGACCTGGGTCGGTTCACCGAACTTTACATCAAACGGATCCGGACCGACGGTGGGGTCGATTTCGCCGTGGCCGGGCGTCTCGTCTTCATGGCGTGGAGCATTCTCTGGCTCCAATCCCGGGAGATCCTGGCCAACCGAGAGCCTCCGCCCGACCCCGCCGCCGACGCGGCGGTCGGCCCGGACGACGGATTCCTCGGCGAGCTGACGACTCCGGAGGCCGTGGACGTCACCGCCGCGGTCCTCGAGACTCCGGCGCCCCCGCCGTTGGAGTTCATGGTCCGGCACCATGAGGCGCGTCCGGTGTCGTTACTCGAGCTAGTCTCCGCCTTCGGAGAGGCCGAGCAGGAAGCACGTCGAGCCCTTCGGGTCGAGGAGCTCCGCCAGCGGCTGCGCGAGGAGCAGCGCTCTCCCCCCGAAATCCTCGTCCATGGGGAGATCCCCGAGCGCGATGTGGCCGATATCTGGGAGGTCGCGCTGACCCATCCGATCGGCGAGGCGTTTCCGTTCCTGAGTCTGTGGCGACCCGAGCAGGGGCGCGACCGGCTCGTGGCGACCTTCCTGGCCGCGCTCCATTTGGCCCGGGTACAGGCCGTCGAACTTCGCCAGGAGAAGATCGCGGAGACTCCCTTGATGGTCGTCCGCTCGCTCGAGGAACGGCCGACCCCCACTCCGGAGGCATGAAGTCTTGCCCGCCCGCACCGACGCGCTGGAACTCAAGCTCGAGGCGATCCTCTTTGCGGGGGGCACGCCGCTCTCCGTGAAGGAGCTGACCGAAAAGGCCGGCGAGTCCGACTACCGGTCCGTGCAGCGAGCCCTCCGTCACCTCGTTCGAACGTATTCGAACCGTCAGACCTCGCTCGAGATTCGTCGGGTCGGGGACCGGTACGCGCTCCAAGTTCGGGAGGAGTTCCTTCCGTCGGTGCACTCTGTCCAGCCCATCGAGATCCCGCCGCGCACCCTCAAGTCCCTTACGCTGATCGCGTACCACCAGCCGATGCTGCAGAGCGTCCTCGTCAAGATGGTTGGGGAGTACGCGTACCAGGAGGTGGCCGAACTCCAGAGCTTCGGACTTATCCGAGCAGAGCCGAAAGGTTCCACGCTCGAGCTCACGACCACGGCCCGGTTTGCCGAGTATTTCGGCATCGGGTCAAGTCGGCCCGAGCAGATCCGAGAATTCCTCGCGAAGAAGCTGGGACTCCCCGCGCCGAACGTGGGAGGCGCCGGGACAACACCCCCCCAGCCGACCGGTCCGGACGGTGTTCCGGACGTCGGGCCGTCGACCGCCCCGCCGCCGGCGGAACCCGCCTGAGCGGTTCTCCGCTAATCGTTTAATGGCAGTCTCTCCCTCCGGAGAGCGACATGGCCTCTCCCGACCGCGGTGCGCCTGCCTGCGTTTTCTGTGACATCGTTGCCGGCCGCGCACCCTCCCACAAGATCTACGAGGACAAGGACACCCTGGCCTTCCTGGACCTGTTTCCGATCACCCGCGGCCACACCCTCGTGATCCCGAAACGCCATGTGGACCGCCTCACGGAGCTCCGGGAGGAGGAGTACGAGGACCTCTTCCGGACGCTCGTCACGGTCTGCCGCCGGACCGAACGGCTGTCGCCCGACTACAACGTCGCCGTGAACCAAGGCAAGTTGGCCGGCCAGATCGTCTTCCATCTCCATTTCCACATCATTCCCCGGTACACCACTTCCGGCCCGTTTGCCACGACGCCTCGAACCCGCATCCGCGACGAGGAAGCCGAAACGGTGCTCGCGGCCTTGGGCGAGGCTCCCGGCTGACATGGCCGAGGCCCCTCGTCGACCGGTGTTTGCGGGGCAGTTCTATCCGGCGGACGGGGCCGCACTTACTCAAATGATCGAACAGAACTTCCTCGACCCTCGAGGACCGGGCCACCTCCCAGTCCGTCACCGCAGCGCCGACCGGAGGATCCGGGCCGCCGCCGTGCCCCACGCGGGATACCTGTATTCCGGTCCCATCGCCGCCCACGCGTATGCCGCCATCGCCGCCGAGCGGCCACCGTCCACGGTACTGATCCTGGGGGTAAATCACACGGGTCGGGGAGCGCCCGCGGCGCTCTCGTCCCGCGATTGGCTGACTCCCCTCGGGCGGGTTCCCGTGGACCGAGACCTGGTCCGCGCGCTGGACCGTCGTCCGATCGAGCTCGATGAGACGGCCCAGGCTCGAGAACACGCGATCGAGATCCAACTCCCCTTCCTCCAGTATGTCCTACCGTTCCCTCGCTTTGCGGCCCTCACAGTATCGATGGGGCCGGTCGGTTTCCTGGCCGACGTCGCCGCGGTCGTTCGGAAGGCGCTCCAAGGCCGAGATGTCCTGATCCTGGCTTCGACCGATTTTTCCCATTACGTTCCCGCCGAGGTAGCCCGACGTTTGGATCGCCAGGCAATCGACCAGATCCTGGCGCGGGATCCCAACGGCCTGTACTCCACGGTCGTGGAACAGGACATCACCATGTGTGGGATCGCGCCCACGACGGTGCTGCTCTTCGCCACCCAGGACGAACCCCTCACTGCCCGGCTCCTTCGCTGGGGGAACTCCGGGGAAGTGGAACCGATGCCGGAAGTGGTCGGCTACGCCAGCATCCTGCTGGAATCTGAACTCCCGCTGGCTCCCGCCACGGTCGCCACCTAGCGCTATCCGAGTGTCAACCCGTACCGTAAAGGAGCGGGCACCACTGAGGGCACGCTTCGAAGAGCCCGGCGCATGGCGACCGACCCCGTCTGCGGAATGTACGTCAATGAACGCACTGCTGGGCTCTCGCTCGTCCGAGAGAACCGGACGTACTACTTCTGTTCCCACGAATGTCTCGAACAGTTCAGTACCCCGGAGATCGGGTTAGTCAAGCTGCGTCGCCGCTTGCTTGTCGTCTGGCCGCTCGCGGCCACCGTGGTCGTGCTGACTTACGCGTGGCATCCGGTCGATTGGACGTGGGCCGCGCTGGGGGCCGCCACCGTGGTTCAGGTTTACTGTGCCGGCCCTTTCTACCAGGGTGCGTGGGACGCACTCCGCAGCCGATCCGGCAACATGGACCTCCTGATCGCGTCGGGCACCACTGCCGCCTACGCCTACAGCGCTGCCGCGCTTTTCATCCCGAACCGATTCCCTCCCGCGTACTACTTCGATGCCTCCACTCTCATCGTGGCGCTCATTCTCACGGGGAATTTTCTGGAGAACCTTACCCGCCACCGGGCGGGGGGCGCCCTCCGACGCCTGAGGGACGAGCTGCCTACTACCGCGACACTGATCCGAGACGGACAGGAGCTCAGCGTTCCCACGGTCGAGCTGCGGGTCGGTAACCTGGTCCGAGTGCGACCGGGCGAGCGGATCGCCGTGGACGGAGTGGTCCGACGCGGTCAATCCTCGGTGGTCGAGGCCCTGGTGACCGGAGAAAGCGTCGCTCAGACGAAGGTCGTGGGGAGCCCTGTCTTGGGCGGGACTCTGAACGGTGAGGGGGTGCTCGATGTCGAAGCGACCCGGGTCGGCGCGGACTCGACGCTTGAGCAAATCGGTTCCCTCCTTTCGGAGGCCGAGCTGAGCCGGATGCCCCTGCAGCGCACGGCGGACCGGATTGCTTCCGGGTTCGTGCCCATGGTATTGGTCCTCGGATTTGTGGCCGCGCTGGCCTGGGGAATCGGGACTCACTTCACGGACGCGCCCCTGATCATGCTGGTCTTTGTCTCAGTGGTGGTCACCGCCTGCCCGTGCGCCTTTGGAATCGCGACTCCAGCGGCCCTGCTCGTCGGAACCGGCCGCGCAGCCGAAGAGGGCATCTGGTTCAAGGACCGGGACGCGATCGAGCGAGGCGCCACGGTCAACCTTGTCCTGACGGACAAGACCGGCACGCTCACTTCGGGGCGGCCCCAGCTTGTGGAGGTCTGGCCGCCGGGTTCGCCGGGAACCCAGGAGGCGCTCCGTTATGCGGCCGCCGTCGAACGGGCCTCCGAGCATCCGCTCGGGCGAGCCGTGGTGGAGGGCGCTCGAAACCGTGGCGTGACCATCCCCGTCGCCGATGCGATTCGAGCGATCCCGGGACAAGGGGTCGAGGGGGTTGTCGACGGCCGTCAGGTCTCGGTGGGGTGGGCCGGGTCCGCACTCGCCGACCCAGCGCCAGAGTGGAGTTCCGAGCGGAGCCGCCTGGAGGCAGCTGGCCGGACAGTGTCGTTGGTTCGTGTGGATGGCCGGCCGGTCGCTCTCTTCGGGTTCGAAGATTCGGTCTCGCCCGGGGCCGCCCAGGGCATTGCGTCGCTCGCGGCCGACGGCATTCCGGTAGTGATGGTGACGGGAGACCAGCGGGAGGCGGCGAACCGGGTAGCTCAGCGGGTAGGCATCTCCACGGTCTTCTCCGGGGTGACCCCGGCCGGCAAGATAGACCTCCTGCGTCGATATCACACTCAGGGTCAGATCGTGGCATTCGTCGGCGACGGACTGAACGACGCGCCGGTCCTGGCGGCGGCCGATCTCGGCATTGCCGTGGGCAACGCCACCGATGTGGCCCGGGAAGCGGGGGGAATCGTGCTCGCCCGGTCGGACTTCCGAGCGGTGGCTCTCGCGCTTCGGTTGTGCCGACGGACGCTGCGCCGGGTCCGCGAGAACCTGGCCTGGGCCATCGGGTACAATCTCCTCCTACTCCCGATTGCCGCCGGAGCCCTCGTGCCGCTCTTCGGGTTCCGAGTCTACGATGTCCTTCCGATCGTCGGCGCGGCGGCGATGGGACTCTCGTCTACGACCGTGCTGATCAACTCGCTCTCGCTTCGCTGGGTCTCTCTCCGCGGACCGACAGTCCGAACGGTGCGGCCCGCGCCGTTGCCGTCTTAAATACCTCGGCCGGCTCGGCTCCCCGCGACGCGTCATGATTCTGAGCGACAACGAAATTCTGAGAGCGATCCGCAAGCACGAGATCGTTATCCGGCCGTTCCGACGAGAGTGTCTCGGTTCGAATTCGTACGACGTTCACCTCGGCCCGTGGCTGGCCACCTACACGAACGGCGCCCTCGATGCCCGTACGGAGAACCCCGTCACGGAGTTTCGGATCCCCCGCGAAGGGTATGTCCTGGTACCGGGCCAGCTCTACTTGGGTGTCACCGAGGAGTACACGGAGACCCACGCGTACGTGCCGTTCCTGGAAGGCAAATCCAGCGTCGGCCGATTGGGCATCGATATCCACTCTACCGCCGGAAAGGGCGACGTAGGATTCTCCAACTACTGGACGCTCGAGATGTCTTCGAAACTGCCGGTTCGGATCTACGCCGGTATGCCGGTGGGTCAACTGATCTATTTTGCGATCTCGGGAGACGTCAAGCAGAAGTACGGGAGCAAGCGGTCGGCGAAGTACCGGGCCGTGAGCGACCGGCCCACGCCGTCTCGAATGTACCTGAATTTCCGGCCGAAGCGTTCGAAGCGGAACTGGTACAAGGAGCGTTAGCTCTCGGGGCCGCCTTTCGGTGGGGTCCCCGCGACCCGCTCCACCAGATAGAACGCTGGCCGCCCGGGGCGAGCCCGTGGGCGCCGGTTCTTTGGGTCGTGCGCTTCGGCCTCCAGCTCGGCGAACACTCCGACCTGTTCGAACCCGAACCGCCGGGAGAGGAACCCCGCCGCACCACGAAGCAGACCCGCTTCGTCGAAATCGTCCGGGGGCGGAGGCGGGTCGGACCGCAACTGGGGTTGAACCCGTTTGACGTACTCCGGTACGTGGGTTGCGTAAGCAGCCAGTTCGGGATGCTCCCGGGCGCGGTCGAGGAGCCGCCGCGGAAGGTCGGGCGGGCCGTCAGGTCCGGACTCCCGGAGCCACCGCTCGAGGACCCGCTTCCAGGGAGCGGCCACGTAGAACGCCACTTCCGCCGGCGCTTGTCCGCGAGCTTCGGAGGCCCGCAGCACGCTCCGCAGGTCCTCCTCGATCCGCTCGATGTAGACCTCGGAGTACCGGGCCAGAGGGTCCGCCGGTAGCTCGTCGGCTTGGGGGAACGGCTGCTCGGCGACCAGTCCATGGAACCGCCCCTCCCCCAGTTCCTCGGCCAGGTGGGGCGTCAGCGGGCTCAGCAATCGCACCCAGACCCCGCCTACGCGCGACGTTGCCGGTCCCGGCGTCCCTCCCCGTGCGAGGTACCGGCGAAGCCGAGCCGGAAGATCGACGTAGACGATCTGGGCGAACTGGCGAAAATCCGCACGTTCGAGGCTCTCGGTGCTTCGCGAGACGAACGAGCGGACCTCGTCGAAGAGCCATGCGTCCAATTCCGGGGAGGCCCCCTCGGCCGCCGAGAGCGCCTCTCGGGCGACGCGCTCGACGTCCGCGACGCGGTCGGCCGCCTGCGCGGGGAGCGCGGGATCCCATTCGATGTCCTGAAACGGGGATGCGGCGAAGGCGTAGAACAGCCGGAGCGCATCGGCACCGTACTTCTCGAACGCTTCGAAGACGGGAGGGACCGCGCCGCCTTTCGAACCGATATCCTTCTTCGAGACCTTGGCTCCACCAGGCCCGGTCAACCACCAATAGACGAACAGACCCCGGGGCTGGAGCGAAGGCGGCAGCAACAGGGCGTGGGTGTACAGGAATACCGGGAAGTGCACCCGCTTGTGCTCCTTCCCCCCGATGTTCAGGTCCACGGGATACCAGTAGGTGAATTCGGCCCGGATCTCCTCTAAGAGGGTCCGGTCCACCGTGGGTTCTCCCGGTCCCTCCCCCAGGAACACGTAATCGAAGAAAGCCGGGGTCAGGGAGTCCGGCGCGACCCGACCCGAGCTGACGAATCGACGAACAACGAAGTAGGCAGGGTAGAACGTCGAATCCGCGATCGGCTCGATGATCCAGTCCGGGTCCCGCGGGAACGGCGTTCCCAGCCATCGGCCCCGCCGGGTGCACGGCCGGTCCTGGAACCACGCCAGGATCTCCGGAAGTTCGGTAGCATATGCGGGCGGCTCCACGCGGAGACGTCGGATGAGCTCCTCCGTCTTCTGCTTCCATACCGGATCACCATAGTGGAGAAACCATTGATCCGGCACGCGGCGGATCACCACCGTGTGCCCGTTCCGACAGATGACGGGCTCGGAGAATTGGTAGAGCACGAACCCCCCACCGGCCTCCTGGAGCCGGGATTCCGTCTGAGTTCGGGCCTCCGCGACCGGAACCCCATCGAACGGCGCGACGGTCATCTTGCCTCGAATGAGCTCGAGCCGGTAGAGGCGCTCGGTGGCTCGGTCCAAGGCCTCCGTGTCCTTCAGGGACGTGGCATGGGTGGCCCGTACCGCACGTTCCGCGGGCAATCCCTCTCCCTTGAGCAGTTCCCGCTCAGAAGTGCTGAGTTCCTCCGGGTCGACGGAGATGATCGAGACCGGCGTTCCCACCTGGCCTCGCCGGTCCGCGGGAAGCTCCTTCAACGCGATCCAATCGACGGGAGCGTGGGCAGGCACGGACATCACGACCCCCGTCCCCACCGCCGGGTCTACGAAGGAGCTGGCGAGCACGGGTACCCGAGACCCGGTGAGAGGGGCTTCAACGGTTTGTCCGAGGACGTGCTCGATGGGAACCTCGTGGCCGAGCTTTCCGCCGTGCTGCTCTACAAGCAACTCCGCGCCGGCCCGGCTCACGAGGTACGCCCGCTCGCCTTGATGCCAGACGACGAGCGGTTGGCTGGGGTGGACCCACAGGTTGGTGACGCCGAAGACCGTCTCGGGTCGGAGCGTGCCCGTCAGGAGCATTCGTCCGTCATCGAGGCGGAACGGCACGAGCGTGTACTGGACCCACTCGGCCTCACCCCCCTGGGAGAGATCGGTCTCGGAGGGGTCGACGGAGACCGGCCCGCAGATGGGACAGACCGAGGCAAAATATGGTGCCTGCACCAGGGCACCGGCGCGGTCGAGCCGACCGAACTGCCACCGAATGAACGCCTGGTAGTCGTCGTCAATCGTCGTGACATAGGCGCTCTCGTCGATGAGTAGCCCGATTCGTCGGTAGACTTCGAGATAGCTCCGGCCGAGGAATCGCGCGGCGAAGGCGGGGTCCTCGAGCTGGGGCCATTCGGCCTCGGGAACCCCGTTCTGCCGGAGCTGGGCGACGGTGGTCGCATCCCGGTCGGCGACCTTCTGAGCGAAGGTGACGGAAGGTAGCCCGGAGGCGTGAGTGCCCGTTGGGAAGAAGACCTGACGGCCCCGCATCCGGTGAAACCGATGCAACGCGTCAGCGTACGCGAGCCCGCGCAGGTGGCCGAGATGGAGGAATCCGCTCGCGCCAGGATAAGCCACCAGGGCGAGGAATTTCTCATGCCCGGGAATCCGGCGGGCGATGGAAAGCTCGGCCCGTTTCCAGGCGGCCTGCCACCGCTCCTCGCGGGCCCGCTCCATACGAGAGGTCTCCGAACGGGGCACCGTATTTGATACGTTCCTCGAAGGAGGCCGCCGGGGTCGAGACGGCCGAGCCCGGGCTCCCGGCAACGCTCATAGGTCGTAGCCCTGTAGAATCGTCCATGCGGATCATCGAGGTCTTCCATTCGGTGCAAGGGGAAGGCCCGCTGACCGGGGTCCGAACCTCGTTCATCCGGACCGCCCGGTGCAACTTGCGGTGTGCCTGGTGCGACACGCCGTACTCCTTCGGGCCCGGCACCGAGCGATCGATCTCCTCCCTCCTCCGAGAGATTCGCGGACACCGGACCCGGAACGTTTGTCTTACCGGGGGCGAGCCCCTGCTCCAGCGCCAGTCGGTCGACCTCGTACGAGCTCTCGGGTCCCGGGGCTACACCACTGTTATCGAAACGGGCGGCTCGCTCGATGTCCATCCGTACCTGTTGCTGCCCCGCGTCATCCTGAGCGTCGATGTGAAGTGTCCCTCTTCGGGGATGGAGAAGCACAACCGATGGGAGAATCTCCCGCTCCTGCGTCCGCGCGACGTCGTGAAGTTCGTGATCCAGGACCGGCGGGACTATCTCTATGCGAGGCGGGCTCTCCAGGAGCATCCCTCGGCCGCGCAGGCGGTGTTCCAGCCAGTGTGGGGCTCGAACGCGGGACGGCTGGCGGACTGGGTTCTGCGGGACCGGCTCGACGTTCGAACCATGGTTCAGGAGCACAAGGTGCTCTGGGGCGAGGTCCCTGGCCGGTAGCTCGGCCCGTACGCGCCCTCAAAGGTGATTAGTCGCCAATCCTCCCACCCCATCCATCGATGCTGCCGGAGAGCGCGAACTCCTCTCGCGGAGTTCATTTGGGGCTCGAGAGCCCCTTCGGAAAAGCCCGGGCCATGGTGTTTCCCCGCTCCGTTCTCGCCGGGCACGGGGTCCTGGAGGAGCTCGGCCGCTCGTGTGTCACTTTCGATTTTCCCAAGCGGGGGGCCGTGGTCACCGGTCCGCGCACTCGCGCCCTGGCCGGCGACCGGGCCGCCCAGATCCTTCGCGACTCCGGCTTCGACATCGAGGTCATCGAGGCGAACGAAGCCACGGTGGCCGAGGTCGACCGGGTCACCGCAGAGGCTCGAAAGCAGGAATCTCGTTTCCTGGTGGGGGTGGGCGGGGGCAGCAAGATCGACATTGCCAAGATGGCCGCCACGAAGCTCGGCCTCCCGTGGGTCAGCGTTCCCACCTCGGCCGCCCACGATGGCATCTCCTCTCCCCGCGCGTCGATCCGGGATGCGCAAGGCGTTTCGAGCGTCGAGGGCGTCGTCCCGATCGGCATTCTGGCCGACACGACCGTCATTGTCCAAGCGCCGTTCCGGTTGCTCGCCTCAGGGTGCGCCGATGTGGTATCGAACGTCACCGCGACCCTGGATTGGAAACTGGCTGCCCGGCTGCGTAACGAGGAATTTTCCAGCACCGCCGCGACCCTGGCGGAGTACGCCGCGCAGGAGATCATCGACCACGCGGCCCTCATCAAGCCCGGACTGGAGGAATCGGTCTGGATCGCGATCCGGCCGATGATGGTCTCGGGCATCGCGATGAGCGTCGCCGGCTCGTCCCGCCCCTGTTCCGGTAGCGAGCACCTGTTCAGTCACGCTCTCGACCGGGTCGCCCGGCAACCGGGCCTGCACGGCGAGCAGGTCGGGGTCGGGGCGATCATGATGCTCTATCTTCACGGTGCGGACTGGCGCAAGATCCGCACCGCGCTGCACACGATCGGCGCGCCGACCACGGCCCGCGAGCTGGGGGTCAGCCCGGAGGAGATCATCGAGAGTCTGGTGCTGGCGCACAGCTTGCGTCCGGAACGCTACACGATCCTGGGGGACAACGGGCTCACGCGTGAGGCCGCTGAGCGACTGGCCCTTGTCACCGGGGTGATCGGGTAGCCCATGGTCGAGATCACGCTCCTCTCCCACGCCCAAGCCAAGGTCGGCGCGGAGTTCGTGTACCTGGGCGGAGCGCCGGTCTGCCGGACCTGTCCGTACCGCCACGCTTGCCTCACGTTGGACCCCGGCCGACGATACGTCGTCTCGAGGGTCCGGCCCGTGGAGCACCCGTGCGCCCTTCAGGAAACTTCAGCGAACGTCGTCGAGGTCACCGCAGCGCCCCGGACCCTCGTCGTCGAGTCGATGAGCGCGGTCGCCGGCAGCGCAGTGGAAACCGGCCGATACTCTTGCAACCGCCTCGACTGCGCGAACTGGCAGGTCTGCGCCGGTCCCTCCTTGCCGCCCAAGCAGCGGTTCAAGATCCAGCGCGTCGAGGCCGGGGCGACGGAGTGCCTCATCGGGCGCAAGCTCAAACGGGTGGAAGCCCTGTAGTCGCGGGGACGGGGCTGTGGGGTAGATTCGGACGGGGGAAAACCCCCTCCGCTCTATTGGTCCATCCTTCGGGCTTTGGGAGCCCGAGACCCCGATTCAAATTCGGGCAGCCCCAGTACCCGCCTGAGGGATCGAGTATGTCGGAAATTCGACGGTAAACGTTCGGCCGTCGGCCCGTTGGAAAGGTGTAGGAAGAGGTTCCTCAGGCCCCGCGCGCCGTCGTGCAGTGCGCGGGGCCCTCCGCGAGACGTCTTTTTACCGTCCTCTTACGGTCCGCTCGAGAGCCACTCCAGGCTGAATGCGCTTCCACCCCACTCGGGGCGCAGCGGCAGGGCCTTGGCGTAGTAGAGGGTCGGCGGGGTGGCGTACGGGAACTGGTAATCTACGCTCAAGATCCAGATGACGTTGGGGCCAAAGCTGGCGAAAGACCCCGTGGTTCCGCCGACCGTCGCGGTCGCGTCGAAGAACGTGACCAGCGACACATCCGTGAGACCGAGGAAGCCCATGTAGTACGGGGACTCTTCGATCCATTCCGCCGACTCTTGCAGAGCGCCCACGACGGCAGTGACCGGACTCGAAAAGGTCCACTTCTGCGTGAGATCCGTGAGCGTCGTCTGGAAGGTCGGGATCCCCGTAGCGTTGAGACCTTCGAAGTCCACGCTGGCGGTCATGTGGTCGCCGGGGAGGATGAAGTCGGCCGTCGGAATCGGCTCCTCGGCCTCGGCGGGGTAGTACTCGAACCAGGGGTAGTAGTCGACTTGCCCGTAGAAGCAGTCCGAGCTCGTGCCGGTCTGTTCTACCGTTGGGTCCGTCGCTCCGTCGATGCCGATCCAAACGGCAGTGCTGTCCCAGGTTCTCTGGCCGTCAGGGCAGTACTGTCCATGGGAACCCACGACCGTGGGAACGACCCAGGACCCAGTGACCTGCGTTACGGACCCTGGAGCACCCAGAACGGCATAGCCCGCCCAGTTGTAGGAAAAGTAGCATTGATCGGTGGGTAACGGACATCCCAAGGGACCGGTCGTGGCCTCGGCCGCCTTCAGCTGCGACGAGGGTACGATTGTCATTGGGTGTCCGTGGTAGCTGGGCGTACCGACGACGCGAGGCGCTCCCCCCGCATCGATGCTCATCGAGACGTATAACAGTCCCAACGAAATCACGACGACGATCACGACCAATAGAGACCAGAGCGGCTTAACTTTCGTAGTCGATTCCCCCAGGGGCCTGATGAGAATTCGGTATTTAGACCTACTCGCGCGGCTCTGTGCTCGATCAGCGTTTAACCCGCCCCGCTTCCGATTGAGGGCGGTTATACGGCTCGCCGAGCGCCCGTCACTCCGTCGGCCGATCCCAGGACTTTTCGAGCGCCGTTTCGAGCTGGCGGCGCACCCCCGGCCACTCCGCTCGGAGCACACTGTAGACGACGGAGTCCCGGAAGGTACCGTCTGCCCGGACCATATGCTGACGAAGCACCCCTTCCTTCTGAGCTCCGAGCCGTTCGATGGCCCGCTGGGAACGAAGATTCCGGATATCGGTCTTGAGCTGCACCCGTTGGCACCCCTCGGTCTCGAAGGCGTGGCTCAACATCAGTAGCTTGGAGTCCGTGTTCACCGGACTCCGCCAGAACTTTGGGTCGAGCCAGGTGCCGCCGACCTCGACGTTGTGGTTGGGCCGGTCGATGTTGAGGTATCGAGTCATCCCGATCGGTCGGTCGTCCGGGCGCAGCACGGTCGTGAAGGCTAGGTCCGTACCGGCGGCTTGACCCTTCTGAATGAGCTCCACGAGTCGGCCCATCGATTCCTCCGTGCCGCGGTAGCCATACGGCATCCATTGCCACACCTCGGGGTTCTTCCCCGCACGGACGAGCGCCGGGATCTGCTCCCGATCGAGCGGAATGAGCCGGATGTAGCGCCCCTCGAGGCTTACCGGGACGTGGAACTCCATCATACTCCCCGTGCGGATGTCAGGCGCTTATGGCGTTTCACTATCGGCTAAGCCTCATCTGCCCCCGGCCCTCGCCGCAGTGAGCAGAGTCGGGCATGACGGGAAAAACCGGTGGGTCTGCTCCCGATCTTTCAAGGGGAGATTCTCACGGCGCTGCGCTCGCGTACAAAGGGCTGCACGCAGCCGAGCTCCTGTGCGAGAACTGCGGCCGGTCCACCCGGCACCGGGTGCTTCACATAAGCCGCGTGCGACGGACCCCCGACGGCCGGGTCCTCGAGGGAACTTCCCGCTGCTCGCAATGTCACTGGACGCACCCATTTCAGCTCGAACTCCCGGAGGAGCTGGTCATTCCCGCGGTGGTCTCCTCCGGGGCCCGTTCTACGCGCATCGAACTGCGCGTCCCTGCGTCGCAACGGCTCCTGGTCGGCTCGAGGGTCCCGGAGCAACAAGAACCGATGCGAATCCTCCGGATGGACCTGCGGAATGGCGGTCGGGGTACGGACGCTCTGGCAAGGGAGGTAGCCACGCTGTGGCTGGCACCGGATGTGTCCCGACCGATCCCGGTCTCTCTCGTCCTCGGGGCCAAGACGGCTGTCACGCGAGCCGACATCCCACCGGACCAGTTCCTGGAAGTGGGAACCACCGTGGAGGTTGCGGGAGGCACCCTTCGCGTAGTGGGGCTGCGGGCACGGAATCGCACGTGGTCGCGCGTGGGCGACCGCTTTCCGGCGCGAGAGGTGGCCCGGATCTATACCCGGCGAATCGAGACTCCGCCGGCCGGGAGCAATCGTTGGAGCAGCTCTCGGGAGAGACCGAGCTCGCGCACGATCTCGAGTTCACGCTTGGAGCGATCGCGGTCTTCCCCCGGCGTCAGAACGAGGCGCAGCCGTCCTCGCGCCCGGAGCGCCTCGGGCGGCGCCGCGGTCCAGAACGTCTCTCCCTCGTAATCGACCTCTCCGAGCCCGAGCTCCAGGGGACGATCCTTGAGCCAGTTCTTCGTGCCGTGGATCACCCAGGCTCCCCGGGCGACGAACTCGCCGCTCGCTGGACTCTTGGAGACTTGATCTGGCTTCACCCAAAAGGCGTCGGCCGCAGCGTGTCCGGCCCGCCAAGCCTTGGAGTACGAGACGGCCCATTGACCGGCTTCTGAGAGCGAACTCGGGCCCGGCGGCGGGGATCCCGCAGGAGGATTTTTGACGATGACGCTGGCGGCGCCGTGCACGTCCGCGTGGATATAGAGGTCGTTCGTGCCGAGGTACCGGCGGACGATGAGGTCGTTCGTCGCCGCATCCCGTCCCCCGACCACCAGCACGCCTTCAGAAGTCACGAACCAGTGGAACTTCTCGAACCAGTGGGTCTTACGACGAACGACGGGTCGACCTGCTTCCGCTTTCGAGGTCGCCCCGGAGGCCAGCGGGCCTCCCTCCAGCCGCGCTTCCGTCGCTTTCAGCGCGGCTTCCGCTCCCGCGATTTTCGACTGGATCCGCTTGAGCTCAGTGTAAATCTCCTGCGCGGTTTCCCGAGGCGATCGGTCTCGCCGGAGGGGCACGGTCGTCCCGCCCAACTCGACTTCAACGGCATCGACCGCATCGGCCGGAGCGCTCCCTTCGAGGGCGCGCTCCGCCGACGCGTAGTTGGCGAAGATCGCGTCGGCTTGGGCCCGCAACCGGTCGGCCTCGGCTTTCAGCGCCACGATCGCGGTGGTCTGACGGGCGGCCTGACGTCGAATCTCGGCCAGCGGATCGACCGTTGGCGGAGCAGTAACGGGAGCGACGCTACCAAAGTACTCGAAGGCCGCGTCCGAAAACCGATCGAAAGGCTCCACGCGGACGCCCGTCTCTTGCTCCCATCGATGCGACGCGAACGGCTCTACGTCGAGGACCACCTCATCGCGGCGGTAGAGGTATCCGCGGGGGGCGTCGCCCACCTCTGCAAGAAGTTCGGCAATCACGCGGTGTAGACTCGCCGCGACTCGCGCCACGTCCTGCGTCGCTGGATCGGTGCCGACGACCCCCGATCGGTGGAGGAGTTCTTCGGCGATGGGCCCTCCGAAGCCGAGTTGGGCTGCGAGGGTTCGGACCCGGTCCGTCCGTGAACGGGCGAGGGACGCTTCCAGCTCGGCCGCCCCCATCTTCCACGGGTTGGCGTGCAGCGGGGGAGGGACGTAATCGGCGCCGACCCGTACCGTCCGGTGCGCCCATGTCTGGGCGTGCGCGACGGCAAGAATCCTGTTTTCGCGGAGCAGGAGCAGGTTCCCCTTTCCGAAGAACTCGACGATAAGTCGAAGGGTGCCGGAATCTCCCCGCCGGGCCTCCAGATCCAGCATGCGCTCTCCTTGGGGCTCGGCGACCCCGGTCAGTGCTACGCCAGAGAGATGGCGCCGGAGCTCCCGGGTGAGATGGCTGAGCTCCTCTGCGTGAGCGCCGGCCTCCCGGCGCAGGGCCGCGTAGCGGCCGGAGGCGAGCAAGAGAGCCCACCGGCCCTTGCTCGGGCCGCGCAACGTGACCTCCCAAGCGTCGGGACCGACGTCGAACACCTTGTCGATGAACAGGCGCCCCGCCGCCCGGATCTCGCGGACGATCGCCAGCGTGTCGAGAGAAGTGAACCGGTCCTTGGTGGGGACCGCTCCGGCGGCCGACATCCGGCGCTCGAGTCGGCGCCATCGCTTAAGTCTTCGTCGCAGTCCCGCCGCACATGGCCACCACGGCGCCCCGGTCGGCGGGAGAATGGGCCGGCGTCGCCGAACGCGTGGCGGCGGATCTTCTCGCCCCCCACGCCGAGGAGATGGACCGAACGGACCGGTTACCTACGTCCGTCCGGGAAGGCGTCGCCGAAAGCGGACTGATG
>JASHPV010000125.1 GCA_030037875.1 Thermoplasmata archaeon | reverse complement strand
CGTGCGGACTCGACCGGGTCTACGACGGCGAGGCGCGCCGGATCGAGATGTACGAGTACCCGGTCCGCCAGATGCGCGGCTTCCAATTCCTGGGGCACGTCCGGTCGTTCGACAACAAGTACTACCTCAAGGCCGCCGGGACGGGCGAGGTCCGGCTCGACCACCCCTACCACGTCGATGAGTTCGAGTTTGTTCGCGACCATGCGAAAGCGACCCCGAAGCTCCCGATCACGGGACCGTACACCCTCGCGGACTGGTCGTACAACGAGTACTATCTCCGTCGGCACGAAGGATGGAAGGGCCCGGAGGTTCGCCGGGAGGCCCAGCGAGAGTTCGTGGTCGAGATCGCGAAGCAGGCGATCCGCCCGACCCTGGCCGCCCTGATCGAGAAGGGCTGCCGGGTCATCCAGGTCGATGAGCCCGCGGCGGGGACCCACCCCCAAGAGGCCGCGATCGTGGCCGAGGGGTTCAACGCCGCGACGGAGGGGCTCGACGCGGAGTTCTCGATGCACATCTGCTTCTCGGACTACCGGCCCCTCTTCCCCGCGCTGCTCGAGGCGAAACGGGTGAAGCAATGGGCCTGGGAGTTCGCCAATCGCGACACCGATGGGCGGGACGGCTACGAGATCCTGAAGCTGTTCAACGAGTACGGCGACACCCGTCAGATCGGCCTGGGCGTGCTCGACCCCCATCGCGACGAGGTCGAAACGCCGGAGCGGGTGAGGGACCGGATCCTCCGGGCCGTGAAGATCCTCGGGGACCCGGGGCGGATCTGGGTCAACCCGGACTGCGGTCTACGGACCCGTCGGCTCGACATCGCGTACGCGAAGCTCCAGAACATGGACCGGGGGGCGGCCCTCGCCCGAGCCGAGGTCGCCGGCCGGGCCGGTTGAAAGCCCCCGTTGGAACCGGGGACCACGTCTCGTGGCCACTCCTCCGGAGTGTTCACTGCACGTGCGCCACGTTTAGAGGCTGCTCGAACGATGCAGAGGGAGGAGGGGGCGGACCCGGTGGAAACGACCGTCGCGCGGCCGAAAGCGTACAAAGGGCTCCCGATGGAGGGTATCGTCGCGCGTCGGTACGCGAAGCTGCGTCGTTCGGGAAGACAGATAGGGGAGTGGCGAAAGCAGGCGGTCCAACTGACCGCCGGACTGCCCGACGGCGCCCGCATTCTCGAGGTGGCTCCCGGTCCCGGGTACTTCGCGATCGAAATGGCCCGGCTCGGCCGGTTTTACGTGACGGGGCTGGATATCAGCCACACCTTCGTGGAGATCGCGCGCGACAACGCCCGTGAGGCGGGAGTGTCCGTCGACTTTCAGCTGGGCGACGCGGCGCGCATGAGCTTCCCGGACGGGTCCTTCGACTTCGTCGTGTGTCAGGCGGCGTTCAAGAACTTCAGGCGGCCCGGGCCGGCCATCGACGAAATGTACCGAGTCCTTCGCCCCGGCGGCACCGCCCTCATCCAGGACATGAGGAGGGACGCCTCCGATGCGGGCATCCGCGAGGAGGTGGACGCCATGCAGCTCGGCTGGTTCGGGTCCTTCATGACGCGGAGGATCCTGCGTGGGCTCCGGCGCCGCGCGTACTCGACGGAGCAATTCGAGCAGATGGCCGCCGGGAGCGCGTTCGGCGGGGGCCAGGTGGCCCCGAATGGGATTGGCGTGGATGTTCGCATGACGAAGCGAAACCGAACGGCCTGAGAGGGGAACGACGGTCCCGAACGATCCGGGCGGGCGGTGGTCGGTCCCCCTACGCCGCCGTCAGAACTTCCGCGCCGGCGGGGCCGACCAGTACCGTGTGCTCGGCTTGGGCGACCCATCCCCGACCGGTCTCGATGAACACCGGGTAGGTCTGGAGGAGTCGACGTGCGCGCTTGAGCGCCGTTTTCTCCTCGGGGTCGGCGACCCATCGGGTCGTGAACGGTAAGGTTCGGAACCGGGCGAATGCGCGGGCGAGCACCGGGTCCTTGTTGCCGGGGTCGGCCCGGAACCGGACGATGTTCCCGAACGGGCCATCCTCGATGTGGCCCTCTCCGTTCGTGACGAACGGTTCGATGGCCACGATCTCTCCCTCTTCAAGGGAGGCGGTACTGTACCCTCCGACGCTCGGGATCGATTTGCCCGCGTGCAGCACATAGGATTCGATCGTGTGACCCGTGAGGTCGACCACCGGCTTGTACCCCTGCGCGTGGATCGCGCGCTCGATGGAGCGGGACACCGCGTCGACGGAACCGCCCGGGCGGACCGCCTGGATCCCGGCGTCGACCGCGTCGCGGACGGCCTTCACGAGCCGGTCGTGTCGGTGAGTCTCCCCGACCTCCACCGTCCCCGCCGTATCCGCGATAGCCCCTCCGATGTGCGCCCCCACGTCGACCTTCAGGAGGTCCCCGGGCACGAGGAGCTCGGTGTCGGTCTCGGAAGGGGTGTAATGCGCCGCCTCCCAGTTTCGAGAGAGGTTCGTGGGAAACGCGGGTTCGGCCCCTTGGTCCCGGATGAAGGCCTCGATCTGCTCCGCCAATTCGCGCCGAGCCGTGCCGGGCCGGGCGAGTCGGAGTCCGAGTTCTCGGGCCCGGCCCGCGATCCGGCCCGCCCGGCGCCAATCGTCGAGTCGAGCCGGGTAGCGGGGCACGCTCCGTCAGCTCCGGCGAACGATGTGGGGGCGACGACCCGAGAACGCCACAATGGTCGAGGGCCGGCCGGAGGGAAGGGCTCCCCCTGTCACGTAGACCCCCACCTCCCGGCCGAACGTTCGGCGCGCCTCCCGGCTGGTACGGCAAGGCGGATGCCCGTGCCGGTTGGCCGATGTCGTTGTCAACGGTCCAGTCCGGGCCAGCAGGGCGCGCGCTACGGGGTGGTCGGGAATCCGGACACCCACGGTCCCGGATCCTCCGAGCACCGCGGACACCCACTCGCGCCGCGCCTTGGTGCTCGCGGGCAGAAGGAAGGTGAAGGGTCCGGGCAACCAGCGCCGGACCATCGCCCGCGACGTGGGACTTAGCTGCACGTAGCGTTCCATCTCCTCGTAAGAGGAGAACGCCACCGAGACCGGCATGCCCTCGGGACGATCCTTCAGGGCGTACAGCCGCCGGATTCCCACTCTATCCCCCGGCCGGACGCCGAGGCCCCAGAGCGTGTCGGTCGGGTAGAAAATCGGTCGGCCGCGACGCACGGCGCGGACCGCCGCCGCCCACGGGTCGGCCATCGGCTCAGAGGAACTCCTGGTCGCTTCGGGTGTAGGATTGGTAATCCTCGGGTCGGAAGAAGAGGCCGAGCTCGTGCTTGGCCGACGCCGGCGAGTCGGAGGCGTGGATCAGATTGGGTGTCATCGCGAGGGCCAAGTCGCCGCGGACGGTTCCCGGGGCCGCGACCTGGGGATTCGTCGCGCCGATGAGCAGGCGAACCACCGAGATCGCCGAACGCCCCTCGATGGCCAGCGCCAGCACCGGCCCGCTCGTGATGTGACGGACCAGCGCGTCGTAGAACGGCTTCCCCTTGTGCTCGAAATAGTGTCGCCCCGCGAGCTCGGGCGTGACCGTGAGCAGTCGGGCCGCCACGAAGGAGAGACCCTTCCGTTCGATGCGGCCCAGGATCTCCCCGGCGAGGCCCCGCTTGATCGCGTCCGGTTTCAGGAGGACCAGGGTCCGCTCGGTCGCGTCTTCAGCCATCGTCGAGGGTAGTGGGCGGCCGAGAAAAGGTTTGATACCTCTACGGCCGAACGGACTCGTGCCCATCGAGCCGACGGCTCAGGTTGGATTCCAGCGGGCGGCGGAGCGGTACGAGCGGGGGAGACCGGAGGCGCCCCCGGCGGCCATCGAGGCGTTGGTTCTCTCCTTGGGAATCTCAGGTCAGTCCCGCGTGCTCGAACTCGGCGCGGGAACCGGGAAGCTCTCTCGGCGCCTTGCCCCGCGGACCCGCCAGTACGTGGCCCTCGAGCCGGTGGCCGGGATGCGAGAGCAGTTTCGCCGGGCGGTGCCCGACGTTTCCCTTGTGGCCGGGATCGCCGAGATGCTCCCCCTTCGGAACGCGACCGTCGATGCAGTGGTGGCGGCGCAGGCCTTCCACTGGTTCGACGTGTCCCGAGCGATGGACGAGATGCACCGGGTGTTACGGCCCAACGGCACCGTGGGTCTCCTGTGGAACGTACGGGATGAATCCGTGGATTGGGTTCGCCAAGCCACGGAGATCCTGAACCGCTACGATGCCCGGGGGCCGAGGTATCGCTCGGGCATGTGGCGCGAGGCCTGGAACCGCACGCCCGGATTCACCCCGCTGGAGAAGCAATCGTTCTCCTTCGTGCAGCGGCTGGGCCGCGACGCGGCGCTCGACCGATTCACCTCGATCAGCTTCATCGCGAGCCTGGAGGGGGCTCGTTACCGCGAGGCCCATTCGTCGCTGCGGACTTTGCTCGATACGCATCCGCAGACGGCGGCGCGTACCGAGATCACTCTGCCGTACCAGTGCGAGGTCTACACGGCCCGGCGAACGGACCGACGGGACTAGACCGCCGATCGGTCACACGATGCTCTCCACGCGCAGCCGGAGCATCGGCCCCGGCTGGGGAGTGCCCGACCATCGTAGGGCGCGGCCATCTCGGCGCGCAGGTCGAGAACATACTGTCGAAGGTCCGGGGTCCATTCGATCCGGAACTCGCCACCATCTCCATACCGGAGGAGGCCGAAGGGAGGGGCCCGGCCGGTCGTCTCCTCTACCAGGAGACAATAGGCGGCGATCTGGACCCGGTGTGACCGGGGCGGCCCCTCCCGGGGCGAGCGGCGCCTCTTGAGCTCCACGGGCACCCACCGTCCATCCGGCAGCATCCGGAGCTCGTCAGGACGTCCCGCGAGCCGGAACCGCGGAGAGCGGAGCGGCATCCCCGGGCGACTCGGCAGGTCCGCCTGGAGCAGGCGCCCGGACCGCTGCTGCTGACGCCGCCGAGCGAGCGCCACGGCGCCCGCCACGAGAATGGCCCCGCCGACCAGGGCAAAGAGAATCCACGTGGAAGACGTCATAGAACCCCGGCCTGGGCGAGAGCCCAAAGACACAGGAGCAGGCCGGCCGCCACGAGGATCCACCACACGGTCGACCACCGTTCGCGTCGATACCGCCTCGTGAGCGTTCGCGCGTGGAATCGTACCCCGTCCGCTCGAGCGGCCACGTTCGAGGGAGCCGGGCCCTCGGGCGGAGGATGCCTGCGGTACCAGTACGCCCGGGGACAGAACGCGTAATCCGCGAGCTCGCTCGCGGTCACCCAGCCGGCGGAGGGGTCCTCATCTCGACGGACCACGCGGGGCGGGTGGGCGCCTCTCGTCCTTCAAACCGAGGGGCGGAGTGGAAGGTGCTCGAGGTCTCCCTCGCCGCGCCCGGCTCACTGGGCGGCGCGGTCGGGGCCGGCTCCGAGACGGCCCGGGAGCCTTCTCGGGCCAACCGGGACCCTTCCCGTAAGACCACCACGAGGAGGATGAACAGCAGCACCCCGAACAGGCCGCCCAACGCTTCCGACGGGACACAGGCGCCTTGGTTCATGCAGGCCGGGAGCGCGACCGTCGCGTCCGCCACCCCGACCACGCCGAGCGCGAAGAGCCACCGACCGTAGGTCGGCCCCATCAGGGCGACCGGAAGAAGCCAGACCATGAAGTTCTCCGTGAACCGTTGAGCGACGAGCGCCACCACGACCGTGAGGAGAGCGACCGCGGGCACTGCGGGCCACCGTCGCCCGTGGACGAAGACGAGCGCGGCGAGGAGCGAGACGCCCTGGATCGCCGTCAGAACGATGGACGGCGGCATCGCCCGGAGGGGAATCAGGACTCCGAACTCGTTGATCGAGAAATCCGCTCTCGTGAGTTGCGTCGTGAAGAGCAGATTGAACGCGGCCCCGCCCCAGACCTCGACGACGACGAGGGTCAGGCCGGCGAAAACGACTCCGGAGAGGACGACGGCCCGCCACCGCTCGGCCGCCACGCCGGAGAGACCGCCCCAGAACGGAAACAGCGAGGGAAATTTCACGGTAGAGAGAAATCCGGCCCACACACCGGCCGAGGGATTCCGCCGCAACGCGAGCCAGATCCCGAGCAGGGCGGCGACCGGTACGACCGCGCTGTGCCCGCCCTGGATCGACCCGACGACGAGCGGAGCGTAGAGCATCGACGTCGCGACGAAGATCGTCACATACCACCGCTGAGCTCCGGCGAGGGCCCAGGTCAGTGGGATCAGCAAGAGGGCCGCCAGGTTCCAGACCAGCCAGATCCCGACCCGACCGCCCAGGCTCCCGAGGGCGTCGAGCAGCACGCTCGCCATTCCGTATGGCACCAGGACCCAATGCCCGCACTGGGACGTGACGAACGGGTTTCCGCCCGACAAAAAATTCCGGCCCGATTGCAGCAGGGCCAGCGTGTCGTCCTCGCCCGCGGAGCAGGGGATCGGTGCCGATTGGACGAAGGCAGCGGCCACGAACACGATGCCGAGGACCAGCGCCACCACCCGCCAATCCCAACGAATCGCGGAGAGCCCTCCCAGACGGCGCGCCAAGTTCCGGTCGACCCATGCCCGGAAGGCGCGAGCGCCCGGCCAGGCGTACAGTACGACCAAACCGCTGACGGCGAAGGCGACGAGCTCCGGGCCCGCGGACTCGAGCAGTGAAAGGGTCAACGCGCGGCGAGCGACGCCGTCGGCAATACGATTTCCGTCGGCCCGAGGCGCCAGACAATCCGACTGGGCGGGTCCTACGTGGAGGCGGGCGGGGGCGCGGCCTTCTTGGGCCGAGCCTTCTTGGGCGTCGCGCCCGCGTCGTCCGCCGGTGCGGGAGCGCCTTCCGCCGGCTTGGGCTTAGGGGCCTTCTTGGCGGTCGGGGGCTTCTCCGGCTCCGCCGGGGTTGCCTTCGCCTTTCCGGCTCCCGCCTTCGGGGTCGGTGGTGCCGCGGCCGTCGGTTGGCGGCGCTGTTCCGCGAGCCGTTTCAGTTCGTGGGCCTGGGTCCACCGGAGCCGGTGGCCCACGCGGCCGAGGCCCATCTGCTGTTTCCGGCACGAGGAGGAGCAGAACGCGTAGAGCGAGCCGTCCCGCTTGACGAACAGTTGGCCGGTTCCGGGCTCGATCTCCCCGGCGCAGAACGAACAGGTGCGGTGGACGACCATGTGCAGGGTGCCCTCAACGCACCGACAGTTTCCGGGCCTCTCGGGCCGTCTCGCGCAGGACGAGCACGTCGCCGACGCGGATCGGCCCCATCACGTTGCGCGCGATGATCTTCCCGCGGTCCCGGCCGGCCAGGACTCGGACCTTGACCTGCGTAGCCTCCCCGGCCATGCCCGTCCGTCCGACGAGTTCCACGACCTCCGCCGGGGAACCCTTGTCCTCATCCGCCATCGTTCACCCCTCGGAGCGCCCGCACCGGTTACTTCTTGAGGGTCGTGTAGGCGCCGGTAAGTTCGTCGAGGATTCCTTTCCCTTCGCCCGCCTCGACGACGGCGACGCTCGCGGCCGACTTGGAGAGGCCGGCGGATTGGCCAAGGCGCTGCTTCTTGGGGACGTACACGTACGGGATCCGCTTCTCTTCGCAGAGCATCGGGATGTGCGCCAGAATCTCGATCGGGTCGACGTCCTCGGCCATGACCACGAGCTTGGCCTCGGCCCGCTCGCTCGCCTTGGTCACTTCGTTCGTGCCGACGCGCAGTTTGCCCGTTTCGCGGGCAATCTGGACCAGCTGCAGCGCCTTGTCGGCGATTTCAGTCGGGGTCTCAAACCGGATGTAGATCGCTCGCGCCATCGTTTCCTCGCGTCAGCGGGAACCCGTACGGGGTCCCTCGGCTCACGGGACCCGTGGCTATGGGCGGCGGTATTTAGCCCTACCGGCGCGCGCCGGTGTCGCCGGCATCGGGCGCTAGGCCGGGCCTGCGGCACCCGGCCGGAGGACGGGCGGGATCGCGTCCGGATGGCTTCGGAAGAACCGATCGACCGGCTCCAGTATCCGAGTGAGCGCGACGGCCACGGCGGCCTTCAGGTCCTGAGGGTGCAACGACCCGGCCTTCCAGGTGGTCAGAAACTCCTCCTCCGTGGCCAGCACGAAGGGGCCCCCATGTTTGGCGGCCCGGTCGATCGAGAGCTTTCCTTCCCACGGAAAGACCACAAAACGGACCAGCTCGACGATCGGATTCCCGTCGACCTCCTTGGCCGGGCAGTACGCCGCGTCGATCCGTTCCGCCACGACCTCGGGGTCCGAGGGGATCGGGATCCCGGCGGTCGGGTCAGATTTCGACATTTTCCGCTCCACGGTCTGTGCCTCGGGGTCCATCCGCCCCCCACCCTTCAGGGACGAGATGAGGGGAGTATGGACGGCGACGGGAACCGGCCAATGGTAGTGATGCGCGACTTCCCGGGCCAGCACGTGGGCGCGTCGCTGGTCGATCCCCGCGTACGCGATCTCGACCGGCAGCTCGAAAATATCGGCCGCCTGCATCGACGGATAGAACAGCTTCGCCGTGTCCAGGTTGGCATCGTTCTCGCTTCGTCCGAGGATCGGCAGCGCCCGGCGGGACCGCGCCAGCGAGGTCGCTTTCGCGACCCGGATGACGCGGTCCCAGTATCCCGGCCGGGCCTGCAGGTCCTGGGCCCAGCGGAACTCGGTCTTCCCCGGGTCTACGCCGAGCGCGATGAACGCGCTCCGCATGTACTTCCCGCATTCGCGGATCTTCTCGAGCGAGCCTCCGAACTTGTCGTTGATCCACGCGTGCCAATCTGCGAGGAACACGGTGAGGCGGCATCCCGCCTCCGTGAGGTCCCGCATCTTGCGGGCGGTGATCAGGTGCCCGACGTGGAGCAATCCCGACGGCTCGAATCCGATGTAGGTCCGAGGCGCCGATTCGCGTTCGAACAGGGGACGGAGCTCGTCCGGGGTCAGGACCTCCGCGGTGTTCCGGATCACCCGGTCGACGCGTTCCTCGAGGTCCACGCTTGCGCGAGGAACCGCGGCTCTATTTATGCCCCCATGTTCGAAACCCTCGATGGGAGTCGACCTGTCGCCCACGCGTCGGCTCCGGTACTGGCCCCACGCACCGGGGCTGCTCGGTATCGTGAGCCAGGTGGCGGACGCGTTCCCGGAACTGTCCGGTCTTCAGGTCCGGGTCGACCTCCTGCCGTCCGGTTCGCGCCGCCTCGGCACCGCGTCGATACTGGAACGGCCTCCGCGGGTCGCCTTCCACCCCGGATTGGTCCGTCGTCCGCAGGAGCTGGCGGCGACCGCCGCCCATGAATTCATGCATCTGCTGCAGTGGCCGCTCCACCTCGTGCCGAACGGCGAGCGCGCGTGCGACCTCTACGTCCTCGCCCGGTTCGGCACCCGGTTCCAGGGCCCTCCCTCCTACCTCGCGGTCCCGCGCCGGGCCCGGGAGCATTGGGAATCGTGGGCGCCGCTGGCGAGCGACCTCGCCCGAGAGGCCCTCGAAGAACGACGGAACGGACGCCGGCAGTACCTCCGCTGGTGGGAGGACGAGTTCCGGTCCCGGGTTCCGGGTTCGGTCTTCCCCGGCTGGGGACCGGAAATGGCGGCGAGCACCCCCTGAGGGCAGCGCCGGTCGTCCACAGGCCTTAAGGTGGCTTGCCACCCTTGTAACAGGGCCATCTGATGACGGACTCGACGGACGCGTCGGCCGAGACCGCTCCGGCCCGGGACGAAGCGGCCCCGGACCCCACCAAGCAGCGGAAGCCCGGCTCGGAGCCCGCGGACACGGCCGCCCCCAGCGGTGAGCGGATCGTCGAAAAGTGGATGGCCTCGGTCAACAAGAGCGACCGACCGAAGCGCTACAAGATCAGTACCCCCACGAAGGGCTCCACGGACGTCCTCCGCAAGTGGGTCGAGGGCGACGATTCCGTCCTCGAATCCTGGATCCAGTCCTCGGAGCCTGCCCATGCTCCGGTGACCCCTTCCACGAACCTTCCGGAGGAACTCGGTCTGCCCTCGACGCTCCCCGAGGCTCCCAGCCCCCTCGTCCCCGTCGCCCCGGACCGTTCCGTATCCGCCGCCCCCGCCGCGACGGGCGAGCGGGAAGCCACGCTCGTCCGGTGGCTGACCGACCTACTGGACCGTGTGAAGTCCGACCAGTTCGAGCCCCACTCGCTGGTGCAGGAACTGCAGGACATCCAGCGACAGCTCTACGACGAGCGCCAGAAGCGAAAGCAGATGGAGGAGGAGCTGGAGCACGTCAAGCGGGGTTCCATCGCGGTCATCAAGTACGTCCGGAACCGGGAGGCCAAAGCGCGGGAGCAGCTCGTCCAGGAAATGGAGGGCCGGATCTCGGAACTCCAGATGGCCCTCGACCGGGCCGGGACCGAGATCGCTCCCGCCACGGCCGCCCCGGCCGTCGCACCCCCCGGGGAGGGGACGACCGGCTCGCCCAGCGGTACCGAGGGGATTTCCCGGGAGACCGAGGCCCGGGTCCGACTGGAGTTTGCCGAGCGGGAGCACGGATACATCGAGCGGGAAACGGAACTGCGCCGGCGGCAGATCCAACTCGAAGAGGAAGTCCGGAACCTCCGCTCCGAGCTCGAGCTGTCGAAGAAGCGCTTCGAGACCGTCGGCGCGGACGAGCGGTCTCTGACCGAGGCGCTCCAGTCCCGCATGAACACGGCCGACATGCGGGAGCGCGAGCTCGCCCGACGCGAGAACGAGCTACGGACCAAGTTCGAGGAGATCAGCCTCCAGACCGAGGAGATCGAGCGACGCCGCACCCCCCTCGAGTACAAGGAGAAGGAGCTCCAGGCCTGGGAGCAGGAGCTGCGGATCCAGAAGGAATCCGTCGCCCTCCAGCTGCGACGCGTGGAGGAGGCCAAACTGGCCGGCGGCTCCCTCGACTCGGCCGAGAAGACGAAGCGGCTCCAGACGCTTCAGATGGAGGTCACGAAGAAGGAGGAGGAGCTCCGGGCCCGCGAGGAGTTCCTCAGCCAGCGGATGCAGGAGCTCGAGGGGCTGGAACTGAAGGCCGCGGAAGTGGAAGCCGACAAATCGCAGGCCGACATCACGGCCTCCAGCTCGGCGAAGAAGGTCCGCACCGGTGTCCGCCGGTTGGACGACCTGCTGTTCGGCGGGATCCCCGCCGGGTCCCAGCTACTGGTCAACGGACCCGCCCACACGGGCAAGGATGTCCTCGCCCGGGCCTTCATGACCGAGGGCCTCAAGAACGGCATGGGGGCGATCTGGGTCCTCACCGACAAGACCTACCAAACCGTCCGCGAGGAGGCCACTGGCTTCCTGCCCAACTATCTCGAGCTCGAGCAGAAGGGCCTGGTCAAGTACATCGACCTCTACTCGCGGAGCCTCGGCCTCACCGAAGGGGAGCGGAACGCCGTCCTGTTCTCGATGACCGACAAGGGGGCCATGGACGGCCTCACCAACAAGGTCAACGAGTTCGCGCTCGAGTTCCGGCAGAAGGGGATCCCGTACCGGCTCGTCTTCGAATCGGTGTCCACGATCACGGCCTACCTGGACACCGCGGCGACGTTCCGGTTCCTCCAGCCGTTCGTCGGGCGGCGGAAGGTCGACGGGGCGGCTGGCTACTATCTCATCGAGACCGGCATGCACAGTGAGGCGGACGTCCGGACCCTCGAGCACATGATGGACGGCTCGATCAACCTCAAGATCGACCAGCTGAAGAATTTCCTGTCGGTGCGGGGGATCACCGACGTGCAGTCCCGGGCCTGGGTCGGCTACACGTTCACGAAGCGGGCCTTCTCGCTCGGCTCCTTCTCGCTCGACCACATCCGGTAGGACGCCCTCGGCCCGGGCCCCGCCCTCCGGCGCGCGGTCCCCTGTACGCAACTATATATCCCGACACTCCGTGGAATCGGATGCTAGGCTAGACCGGGGGGTTGGGCGTCCCCTTTTACACCGAAACCGTCCTTAGCGGGGGTGACAGGCAGGAGCGACGCGCACCGAGGGAATCCGTCCCGTTCGTCTTCGTCGAAGCTCTGTTCTACTGGGCCGCGGGCACCGCGACGAGCGCTCGGAGGAGCGCCCTAGCGGTTACCCATCACGGGAACCGGGTCAGGTCCTGACGGGAGCAGCCTTACCGTGACCCGACGACGCTGGTGGGGCGACGGGGCTGAGGAGCGAACGGGGTCTCCGGGTTCTTTCGATGCGCGCCCACCCTGCCGGCCTAGCACCGCCCGACCGGGCGGCTACGGTTTTTCAAGGAAAAAAGGGAAGGAAAGGGTTCGCGCCAGTCCCGACGGTCGCGTCTAGGACGGCGGGGGCGGTGGCGGTGAGCCACCCGCTCCGGGGGGAACGTTGCCCCCGGCTCCCGGCGGCGGCGCGCCCGTTCCCGCCGGCGGGGTTCCGGTCTGCCACGGCTGGGCGGCGGTCGTGGGCTTCTTCCGGCGCGTCAGGAGGACGACCACCACGATCACCAGCACGACCAGCACCAGACCGACCACGAGATAGATCGCGTCGGTGCCGCTCAGGCTGAATCCGCTCGACGGCGGCGCGCTGACCGTGATCGTGACCGAGGTCGCCTTGACCGATTGGCCGAGCGAGTCGGTCACGGTCAGGTTGACCACGTACGTGCCGGCCTTCGCGTAGGTGTGCGCCGCCGGGTCCTGGACCGCGCTGGTCGTTCCGTCTCCGAAGCTCCACGCGTAGGTGTAGGTCCCGCTGCCGCCGGTCGGGCTCGTCGAGAACGTGATCGAGCCGCCCGCCGTCACGTTCTTCGCGGAGGCCGTGATCGCGGCCACCAGCGCCGGGTTGACGGTGATCGTCGGGCCTGCTGCCTGTCCGTAGACGTAGAAGAAGTCGACCCACCGGACCATCGTGGCGAACGTCCCCGACGCCGCATAGGTGTGGGACGCGCTCGTCGAGAAGGGAGTCGACGTGTTTCCCACGGCTCCCCGCGGGACCAGGTGGAACTGCCCGTCGCCGAACGAGATGTTGAACGTCGCGACGATGCCGCTTCCCGTTCCCACGGTCCAGGAAGCCGTCAGGTCCGAGGCCGTTCCCAGATCGATGTGGATCGGGCTCGCGGACAGCGCGGGTTGCGGGGAGACCTCGTAGACCCACTCACTGGTGGCCTCCTCGGTTCCCGGGCAATCCGGGCCGTATCCGCCGGTGATGAACGGGGCGATGTTGTCGCTCATTCCCGACAAGCTCGGTTGCGCTCGTGGACAGTACCCCGCCGGCGCAGGCGCCGCCTTCAGGTCCGCCGGGTACCAGGCCCCGCCCGAGAACGTCCATGAGTCGTTGAGCCAGGTGGTCGTCGTGTCGTTGAAACCGGCCGTCATGAAAACCGCGTTGAGCTGGCTGTCCCAGGTCATCGCCTCCGAGTCCCGGCCCGGCGGGGTGTAACAGGTGCCGGCCACACACCCGGCGTCGGTGTCCGTGATATTGACCCACGTCCCGCTGCCGTTCATGGTGTAGGTATAGTTCTGCGACGTCATCGAATAGGCGTCGTATCCTCCATAGGCGACGAGGTAGCCGTCCGCCGCATCGTAGGCCAGACTGTTGTACGCGAGGTAGGTTCCATTTGCCAGGGTGCTGGGACCCCATGCGGCGGACCAGCCGGTCACGTTCAGGAACCAGGTCTGTCCCCAGACGTCGGTGCACCCGTCGTCAACGCATCCGTCGACGACGACCATCGTGTCGAGCCCCGGATCCCACGCCATGGCTCCCCACGCCCAGTTGACGCTACTTTCAACCACAGTGGTCGGCAGACCGACCGCCGCAGTGATGTTGTGCCAGCCGGTGCCGTTGAACAGCCAGGTGTCATTGAGGTTGGTGCCCGCGGAATTCGCCCCGCCGAAGAGGATGACCCCCTTGAACGAGGGATCGTAGGCCAGCCCGGCGCCCTCACGGGCCGACGGGGCGGTCGGAAGGGTGCCGGTGAGGTCGGTCCACGTAACTCCATTGTAGGTCCACGTCTGGTTGCTGAGCTCGCATGGGACGGAGGGGCAACTGTCGAAGAGCACGACCTCGTCCAGGAGCGGATCGTAGGCCATTCGGCCCCCGAACCCCACGACGGGGGTGACTCCCCCAGAGGCTTTCGACAGATTGCTGGTCACGTTGTACCAAGTGGGAGTGGCCGCTGGCGGTGCTTCCTCCGGAGAGTGCGAATACGATGTCGCCGGCGACTTGTCGGTCACAGGTCCTGGAGTAGCACAGCTGGCCTGCCCGCCCACCGTCACAGTGCATGGCAGGAGAGATCCGGGGGCGGATTCGGCGCCCGCCCGCACCGAGGCCGCCGGTGCACGAAGGGAACCGGACGACGGTGCAAGAACCTCTCGTGGCACGCCCCGCGAGACGGTAGGTTCGTTCGCAAAGACAAGCCCCACGCCCGCCCCCTCATGACCGAGAGCGGTGGACTGGGGCTGCGCCGCCGATTCGGACAGCAGGGCCCCAGCACCCCCTAGGATCAGTACGCTCACAAGGGCACTGACGGCGACCGCGGTCCAGCGATGCGACACGGGTGTCCCGGAGAGTCCGGGCTATTTCAATGTCTCCGCGCAGCCACCCGGGCCTCCGGGCCGCGGAATGGACGGGCGTGCCGTACCGTTATAAATACGTGTTCATACACATTCATCGGGAAAGTGCCATGCACACGTACGTCGATCTCTACTTTTCACCGGACGGAATCTCCCCGCTCCAGATCGCCGAACGGTTGCGGGAGCACGCCGGCCTCTCGTTCATCGTGGGATCCCACGATCTCGTCTTCGAGTGGTCGAGCGTGAAGGAGTTCCGCGAGCGGCTCCAGAGGCTGCATGAGGCGCTCCATGGTTCGGGCGTGACCTACCACCTCGAGTCCGTGGTGGACGATCCGACGTTCATCGAGCCCACCCCCTGGCCCCCGCCTCTTCCGGGCGTCGCCCGGGAGAACCCGGGGTACGCTCCCGAAGGCTGAACCGGGGCGGGGCCCCCACCCCCCTTCTTCCAGTGGAGAATCCTACCATCCTTCGCTGCGCGGATCGATCGCGTCCCGCTGGAGCGAGGCTCGCATTGGACCTGGGATGGGCTTCTTGGACCCCGTGGCGTAATCGTAGGTGACGATGGCTGTGTGGCCCCGGGCGGTCACGAGGTGATGGGCCTCGTCCGTGAACCGGTAGAGGAGGGCGAAGCTGGTCCGGCCGAGCGGGGAGGCCGGGGCGACCTCCCCCAGTAGATCGGTGTCGTAGGAGACCGGTGCGAAGTAGCGGCACCGGGCCTCGGCGATGATGATGTCGAGCTGGCTGGGGTCGGTGGAGTGGAAAAGTCGGAGGTAGTACTCACTGCGCAGAGTTTCCATGAACCGGAAGTAGACGGCGTGGTTGAGGTGGTTGAGTAGGTCGAGTTCCCCATACTGGACCTTGAAACGTCGAGAGTGGGGCCAAGGGTGGGAGAGCGAGGTGGGAGGGGTTGGAGGAGAGGAGGAGGGAGGGTGATGTGGAGGAGGAGAGGAAGAAGGAGGGGGCATCGAGGTCGGAAGAAGAGTCGGCCGGATTATATGGTAACGGAGGGTGGGAAGCTTTCGGGTTAGATTCTATTTCTTGAGGAGGGGTGCCTCGACCATGGAGTTTCGAAACGGTGTGTGGAGGGGCGCGGGGGACCGTCCATGGGTTTCCACTCGCAACGGGGGGGTGGGGGTGTGGTGACAGAGGTTCCGGTGAACGCCTCCTCGGGGGAGCCGGAGATGGCCCAGGCGGTGGAACGGGTCCGGGATGCCGTGCGACGGCATTCGGCCCGGTTCGAGCGAGCGATCCCGCTCATTGCGAGCGAGAACCTGCTCTCGCCGTACGCGAAAGAGCTCCTCATCAGCGATTTCCACTCCCGGTACGCCGAGGGCCTGCCGGGGGAGCGCTACTACGAAGGGAACGAGCAGGTCGACGAGGTAGAGACGCTCTGCCTCGACCTCGCGAAGCGACTGTTCCGATGCTCCTTTGCCGACGTGCGACCGATCTCGGGCACGGTCGCGAACATCGCGGTGCTGAAGGCGCTGGCCGAGCCCGGTGACCTGGTCGGCACGTGCCGGCTCGCCGACGGCGCCCACATCTCGAGCGCGGCGTTCGGCGCGTTCGGTGTCCGGGGGGTGAAACCGGTCTATTACGCGTGGGACGCGGAGCGCATGACCCTCGACGTTCCCCGCACGCAGGAGATCCTGCGCGCCGTCCGCCCCAAGCTGTGCCTGTTCGGTCTCTCGCTGTTCCTCTTCCCGCTGCCGATACAGGAACTCTCGTCCACACTCCAAGAGGTCGGTGCCCGCGGATGGTACGACGGCGCGCACGTGCTGGGCCTGATCGCGGGCGGCGAGTTCCAAGATCCGCTCCACGAGGGGTGCGTCGTGATCTCCGCGTCCACCCACAAGACGCTCCCGGGGCCCCAGCATGGGATCTTGCTGGCGAACACGGACGACCCGGAAGTGACGAAGCGGCTCACGTCGGCCGCGTTCCCCGGCGTCACGAGCAACCACCACCTCCACGCGATGGCGGCGCTGGCCGTCAGCCTCGCGGAGCACCTCGCCTTCGGCCGAGCGTACGCGCGTCAAGTGGTCGCGAACGCGAAGGCCCTGGGCGCGGCGTTGCACGAACGCGGGTTTGACGTGCTCGGAGAGAAGCTCGGCTTCACCGCGTCGCACACGCTCGCGGTCCGGGTCACCCGCGAGGGCGGCGGAGAGGACGTCGCGCGGCGGTTGGCCGCCGCGGGGATCATCACGAACAAGAACCTCTTGCCCGGGGACACGAGCTCCAAGCATCCGGGCGGGATCCGGCTCGGGACGCCCGAGGTGACCCGGGTGGGGATGTCCGAGAAGGAGATGGTCCGGATTGCCGAGTTGATGGACGACCTGTTGCATCGGGGAAAGGCGCCGGACTCCGTCGCGGCCGATGCGGCGGCGCTCAAGTCCGGTTTCACGGGCCTACGCTACTGCTTCGGAGCGGGCGAGGCGGCTTACCGGTACTACGACCTAGTTGGTCATCCGCCAGCATGATTTTCGCCTCCCGAAGTCAACCCATGGGGTGAAGGGACCCCTGAATCACGATTCTAGCGGTACCCGCTCACGAACTGTATGCCGAGCCCCAGCCGGCAGGAGTTCGCTCTCCTTGAGCAGGAGTTCCGTGACCTTCGACCGGACCCAAGTCCTGGAGACGTTGGCCGGGTTGGCGAGGAAAGGCCCGGCCCATGCAGCGGTACGGGGCGTCCGAACTCGGGCCAGCGTAAGGTGTGGAACGAACGGACGGTTTTCGACTGTGAATGCACGAGACGAGAGGGCATTACGTAGACGCGTTACGAGAGAGAGCACCTCAGCTGACCCCTCGCCTAGCCCAGCCCATACCACGCGAGGTCGATTCGCGTTTGGGAATGCACCAACGCCTCGAATCTCAATCTCGAATGGAAGGAACCCATTGGCAGCGGCCCGAACTGCCTCGATCGCAATGGGGACGCGGTCGGCTGGTAATTCCTCGAAAAAATGGAGCGTGATGTGATTCTCCGGGTGGAGCCATGGAGGAAACTGCCCGTCGATGGAGGGCACATCAAACGCAACAAACGCTCGCACAATCGATCAGCTCGAGTCGCCGAGGAAGAGCGGATATGCATTGTTAGTAAGGTCAGCGAACGGCATTCTGATTCCCTCACCCGATGCCTTCGTCAAGGACAGAACCGAAGGTTGGTCCTATTGCAACAGTTACTGAAGTACGAATGAAACAACTGCCAACCCAATCCCGGTTTGAAGGTCCCCCCGCACGCGAGAGACGCGGTGCCGTCTCCCCTATGCGATGTAGGGCGGGACCTTCGGGGTGGTGTGCGGAACTCGAATCGGTATCTGGCCTATTTGAGGCGCGGTCGGGAGGGACTGAAACACCCTCCCGAGAGGGTGTTACGTCCTACCGGCGTCGGCCGGAGGAAGGAGCGGGGAGCGCCGGCGGGACGGCGGGTGGCCCGGTCGTCGCGGAGGCTGCGGCCTTTCCCTTCATCCGGGGCAAAACCCACCGCTCACCCCAGGCCCGGAGCTCGCGCGTGGCAGGAGCGAGGCCGAGACCCATTTCCGTCAGCGAGTAGACCACGCTGAATGGCCTCGTGCTCACGACGTTTCGTTGGACCACGCCCGCGTTCTCGAGATACTTGAGGGTCGCGCTGAGCGTCTTCGCGTTCAAGCGAGGGTTGGAGCGCAGGAGCTCGCTGAAGCGTTGCGGTCCATCCAGCAGCCGGTGCGCGATCGCCAGCCGCCATTCGGTACCGATGATCGAGATCGCCGCCATGACGGGACAGAGCGCCCGTCCCTCCGCGGTGTAAGCTTCCTTGCCCGAGTGACCGTCTCCGGGATGCGTGCGAGCGCTTGCAGACACCATGTGCTCGGCCCGCTACCAGCCGTTGTTCGAATATATACTCACCCATCGCTATCGAGTAACGTGCTTGTACCTTACTGCCTAGGAACCGCGTAGAGGAGCCCGCGCTACCCCGCTCATCTTCCACTCGCCTCCGGGCTCGGTCGGAGTACTTTTCTCCCGGGCGCCCT
>JASHPV010000124.1 GCA_030037875.1 Thermoplasmata archaeon | reverse complement strand
GCAATTGGCTCGGTCTACCAGTCGGGCCGGTTTACGATCGCGCGGGTGGGGTGCATCCGGAATCGGGCAATTCGGGCAGAATCCTGGTCATGCTTGCGTGCAATGGCCCTTGCACTCACTCGCGCGGCCCGAGATCTCTTCGGCCGCGCCGGCTCTGAAGACCGGGCCTTAATCTAACGGAAGCGGTCTTCTGGTCGTGCCCGCGAGTCGACGGCTCGCCGCAATCATGTTCACCGACGTCGTCGGGTATTCGGCCGCCGCCCAGGCCGACGAAGCGGGGGCGCTTCGGCTGTTGGAAGAGCAGGAGGAACTCGTCCGGCCAGTGCTTGCGACCCACGGCGGTCGGGAAATCAAATCCACGGGGGATGGATTCCTCGTGGAATTCGATAGTGCCTTACGCGCGGTCCAGTGTGCCATCGACGTCCATCAGCACCTGCACGAACGTAATCTGCAAAAAGGGGTCAAACCGATCGAACTCCGAGTAGGGATTCATCTCGGGGACGTCGAAGAGCGAGCCGGAGACATTTTCGGGGACGCGGTGAACATCGCGTCTCGCATAGAACCCCTCGCCGAGCCGGGGGGACTTTGCGTCTCGGAACAGGTGTTCGCACAAGTCCGGAACAAACTTTCCAACCACTTTGTCAAGCTCGCGCCAACCCGTCTCAAGAACATCCAGTTCCCGGTCGAGGTCTACCGTGTTGTCCTGCCGTGGGAAGAACCCGGGGGAACAGTCGTCGGGGGACCGAGACTGGACGGATCCCGCATCGTGGTCCTGCCGTTCATCAACCTGACACCGGATCCGGCAGACTCGTATTTTGCCGACGGACTGACCGAGGAATTGATTGGGGCCATTTCGCGGATTCAACAACTTAGCGTCATCTCCCGCACGTCCGCCATGAAGTTCAAGGGGGCGTCCAAGACCGTGAGGGAGATTGGGACCGAGCTGGGGGCGGGATCCGTGCTCGAGGGGAGCGTCCGAAAGGTCGGCAACACCGTGCGAATTTCGGCCCAGCTGATCGACGTCAACGACGACAAGCACCTGTGGTCCGAGAACTACGACCGGACCCTGGCCAATGTCTTCGCCGTGCAGAGCGATGTCGCAGAGCATGTGGCCACCGCGTTGCGGTCTGAGCTGACAAGCGGCGCCCGCGCGCGGCTCCGAAAGGGCCCGACGAGGGACACCGCGGCGTACCTACTTTACTTGAGGGGGCGCGTCGCAATGCGTTCGCCTGATCCTGCCTACCGGGAGGCCTTCGGATTGTTCGAGGAGGCGCTTGCCAAGGACGCCGATTGCGCCCCCGCGTACGCCGCACTGTCTGAGTGTTACACATACGTAGCGGGTGAGGTCACTCCCGTCGCGGAGGGCTTCGCATCCGCGATGCGCTGCGCCCGTCGCGCGATCGAGCTCGACGATGGTCTTTCGGAGGCCCACGCGTCGCTTGGACTACTGCTGTTGCAAAGGGACTTCGATGTGAAGGGGGCGACGCAGGAGCTTCGGAGGGCGATTGAGCTCAACCCGAGCAACTCGATGGCCCACCAGTGGCTCGCACCGTGCCTTCGGATTCGGGGTCAACTCCGCGAAGGTATGGCGGAGGCAACTCAGGCCGAAAAGCTCGATCCTCTTTCATCGTCCGCAAAGTGGTTTGTCGGTCTGGCACTGTTTCGGTCCCGGGACTTCGAAGCCGCCACCGAGAAATTGCAGGAGTCCCTAGCGCTCGAACCGGCCGGCATGTATCCCCACGTGGTGTTGGCCTACATTCGGGCGATACGGTCGGATTTCGCTGGGGCCGTCGTGGAGGCGGAGAAGTGCATGGAAGCTAGCAAAGGCCGTCCCCCCGGCCTCGAGGCACTGGGCTGGACGTACGCCCTGGCGGGCCGGAAAGACGAGGCGCACGACATCCTGGAGCAGCTAACGCAGTTCGACCGACGTGGCATTCACACAACGGCGTCGCGTGGATTGATCCAGTTGTGCTTGGGGGAACGAGAGGAAGCAATCCGGCTCTTGCAGACAGCCTACGAGGAACACGACCTAGGAGTCCTAACCTTGCTCCAGAACCCGTTTTTGGACCCCATTCGGGACGATCCACGCATCGCGGCTCTAGCGGACCGCCTTGGTTTCGTGGCCCCGCCTGGGACGGGGTCGAACGATTGAAAACGCAAGCCATCTCGCGACCGCGCCCAAGTGCAATGGAAATTGCACACACTTTACCCGCTGTTGGGTGTCACCCGCAGAGAGCATCATGCAAAGAACTCTGAGAGCCAATTTCCAGCCCGTGCTTGCCGATGATCTCGCATGCCAGGGTCATCCGCTCGTTGCCTTCCCCGAAGGGGCATTCTCTTTCGCAAGCCCCTACACGAAGTCTCCGCGAGGGGCGTTGGCGCCCGAAGTCGTCACCGAAGCGGGCGGGTCTCCCGGTTCGGGAGGCTTCCGGGCCACCGTTAGGTAACGACGTCCCCCAAGAAGACCGTACCGGCAAACCCGCCCGCGAAGCAGTCGGCCGGAACACCGTCCCAGAAGTAAATCTGGGAAGTCTCAAAGGATAGGAAGATGGGGTAGGGAGGGGTGAAGTCGAAATACAGCGGGCCGATGTCTCCGCCGTCAGAGTCGTAGAACGCGTTGTTGCCCTGCTGCAGCGAGTACATTCCCAGGAGAACGTCGGCCTTGCTTCCGCCAGCATTGAACACCCCAATGAAGCCCGAAGTTGGTCGGGAACCAGGCTGGAATGTAGTGATGATGTGGCCGGAGAATTCCTGGAGTAGTAGCCCTGATCCGGTCTTCGGTTCGGTGACCCCGTAGTTGGGGCTCAGAGCTCCGGCGTAAGTTGTCCATGTCCCCACGATGGAAAGATGAAAGTAAATGGAACCGTCGGGCGCCTGCCAGAACGTGTCAGTAAAGAACAACGTATCGAGAGCCCAGTAACCGACATTTCCTGCATCTTCGACGTTCGTGTCCAGGAAGGAGACGTGAAGAATCACTTCCGATCCAGCTGGTACGGGGCTCTCATAGAGCTGGGCGACCTGCCCGAGGGTGGGTGTGCAGTCCAGCGCCACGTTCTGGGAGGAGTTTGCAGGTCCCGGGGTCGCTCCTGCCGCCGGTGCGAGGGCCAGCCCAAAGAATGCGGCAAGGACCATCAACCCCATGACGAAGTAGGAGAGAATTGTTCGCCGGATTCGGCCTGAGCGGCTTGATGCTTCGCCGTTCCCTCTCATGATCTTCACGCAGCCCCTTGGTACCCCAACCGAGGAGGTCAGATTCCACCCCAAGGCATCATGGGTTATACATCCACTGATTGCGACGGTGGGCCGGTCAACGACGTCGAACGACCCGGCCGTCTGGCCCTCCGCCGTGGCCGGTTGCAATGGAGATTGCAGCCAGTATCCGCTTCGTGCGATCGGTGGAGATTGGGCAGACCTTGGTAGTTCGAATCCGACCGGACCCACTGAGTTGGGGTGGGCAGTACCTTAGGCTTCCCAAATGACACCCCTTTATGGGTCGGTAGATTAGTGACCGGCTGATCCGCATATGGCATCCAGGGTGTGCGGGAAATGCGGAGCGCCGCTAGACCCGAATGCGACCCAAGAGATTCGGTGGTCTCCAAGCGAGGGAAAGTACGGCGTAAGAGCGACCTACATTTGCGGTCTGTGCGGGGGGCATTCGCACACACCCGATTCGGTGGATCAGCAGTATCGCGTCGAAGTCCCCAAAACATCCTCTTGTGGCGTGTGCGGCGGCAGGCTCAGGCTAGGAGAGTACCGTCTTAGCTATGATTCCAACCAGATTGTCTGGGAAGGCGAGTACGTGTGCGACTCCTGCCACAAGAAGAGCAGGGCTCTCTACAAGAGAGTGGCCAGCCGACTGAGCAGGGGCATCGCGAATCTCAAAGTCCTGAGAATCCCCGTGGCCAAGTTGGAATGGGATACTGAGAGGCCTAAACAACTCTAATCGCACAGGCTGACGCGATTGCGTCAACGGTGCAGTATCACTACTCAGGAACCGAGGTTTCCATCGACGTGACCGCAGGGGCGATCAGAGCCTGACCTCACTTTCGGGGGTGATTGCCATGAGCCCCCCGGATGCTCTGAATCCAGCTTCGAAGTTGATCGGTGTTATCGCGGATTCGGGGGATGACGGCGATTGAATGGCGCTTTCCGAATATGATGGCCTCGTCGTCCGCGTCGGCAAGGGAAACTAGAGCGGTCGAGTGCGGCCGGATATCGGTTGCGCGAAGTAGGGCGCGACCCAGTCGATTTATCGAGGCCCGATCCGTACTTGTCTCGGCGATGATGAGGAGACGGCTTTCGGCGTCCCAAGCCAACACATCAACCTCATGTTTGGCCCCCGAAAGCCCGATCGGATGTGCCCCAACGTAGGTAGTGAATCCCGCCGCTTCAAACATTCGAGCGACTCCAAGCTCAAGCCAGACGTTGTAGGCGATTATCTGGTCGAAGTCCGCCCGAATCCGGCAGATTGATTGAGGATGACCTTGAGCCCCCTGATTGCAGATCGAACATTGCGCGCCGCTTTCGGTCCCTAAAGGGCCGCAAGAGCACTCGAAGAGCGGGGAGTGCTCGACGAATGGAACGGTGATTTTCGCAAGTACTCGCAGCTCCGCGTCGAGACTCTCCAACTTGCGGGAGGTGTCGAGAACTTCCCCGCGTGCTCCGTCGAAGATTCGGGCCTTGTCGACATCGGTGAGTTGCCCCGTGACTACCTTCATCGCAAGGCCAAACAGGTCCCGGCTGGGTGAATCCGGTGTCGGCGACGGCGAGGCTGGTGGGTGAGTGGGGCTCGACATCGAAGCTGGGCTCGAAGCTACCGAGGTTGCGAGACCCTCTGGCTCAATTGGAGGGATCTCTTGTACCGCTTCAACGAGTGTCGATTGACGGAGCCCTAGGAATCTGGCGGTCCTCCCGAACAGCTCGACGGGCGATGGACCTCGTCCAGCTGCAACCTCACGTACGAGGCCCACCAGCTCGAGAGCAGCATCGATCCTCCTAGAAAACTTCGCAAGAGCTTCCGCTCTTTCAACGAATCTGGGATTCAGGAGTCCATCGGACTCACTGAGGGCGCGGTACAAGGGGCTCTGATTAAGCGCAGCGCGCTTCTCGTCCCACGTGATACGGAGTTGAAAGCCGTCTGAGACTTTCAGGGTCTCGCCGGACTGGAACGTCC
>JASHPV010000123.1 GCA_030037875.1 Thermoplasmata archaeon | reverse complement strand
CAGGACGACCGTGATCGCGACCAGAAGAATGGTGGCGACGATATCCGAAACTCCGCGCGATCGACGGCGCCAACGCCGCGCCGACCGGGTGCTACGCTCGGGATGAGTTCGCGCCATCGGATCCTTGAGAACTGCGCGAGGGCCGGGTCGCTCTATTAGAACCCATCGCCGAGTGGTTCGGCGATTGCCGGGCATGGCTTCGACAGACCGTTGTACGGATGACCAGATGTGGGGGCTGTGGCGCCGTCCGTCGACCTGGGGCCGGGAAGAGGGTCCTCGGAGTCGCTCGCGCGAAGAGAGCCGGTCTTAGTCTGGTCAGGCCCCACAACGCTTTTGCCTCGTCCTCGGTCGCCCGGTCCGAGGGCTCTCGTTTGCTCGTCGTAGCAGGCACGGCATCAACCGCACTGGCCGAACGGATTTCCCGAGAGCTAGGGAACGTACCGTTCGCGATGCCGTTCCTCAAGCGGTTCCCCGACGGCGAGCTGTACGTCCGGATCGGCGGTCAACTCAAGGGCGAGGACGTGGTGGTCGTCCAATCGACGCGGAACGACCAAGACGTCCTCGAGCTCCTGATGCTGGAAGACGCGGTCCGGCAGTCGGGCGCCCGCCGCTTGATCGTGGTGGTCCCGTACTTTGGGTACGCCCGACAAGACCGCGTGTTCTTCCCCGGCGAGCCGGCGACGGCCCAGGCCCTGGCCAAGCACATCGAGCTCCAGGCCGACGCGGTCGTCATCGTCGACCTGCATTCCACCGAGACGCTCAAGGCGTTCACGAAGCCCGTCTACGAGGCCAGCGGGATTCCCGCCATCGCCCGGCTGCTCAAGCAGCGCCCCGTGGACCTCTTGGTGTCCCCGGACAAGGGGGGAACTGACCGGGCGCGACGAATGGGCCAGATCCTGGACCGCCCGTGGATGGCGCTCGAGAAGCAGCGGATCGACGCGGAACACGTCGAGCTCGAGCTCCCGTCGTCGGTTCCGATCGACCTGCAGGACAAGCACGTCGTCATCGTGGACGACGTGATCTCAACGGGGGGCACGATCGTGGCTGCGGCCCGGCTCCTCGCAAAGGGACATGTGGGAGCGATCACGGCGGCGTGCACGCACGGGCTGTTCCTCCGGGACGCCTTCGAGCGGATCAAAGCGGTGACCGATCAGGTCTATTCGACGGACACGCTCTCCAACCCTGCTGAGAAGGCCTCCGTGGCGCCCGATATTGCACAGATTGTGAAACGTCACCTGGCGGAATTGCCGACGGCCTAGCCGGGCCGGCGTGCGACCGATGGCGAACGAAATCCGGCCGGCCCGCGAACTTCCCCGCGACGAACTCTGGAATCTCATCGGCGCGGTCCGACACCAACTCGGAGCGCGGGGGGAGATACTTCCCGCGAGCTGGGTGGACGACACGGTGGATGCCATCGCACGAGGCGCGGGCACCGCGTGGTTCTGCGGTGAGCTGCACGCGCCCCGCGCGCTGGCCGTCCTGTGGCTGCGGGACCAGAAGGGATACGGTCATCTCCACGCAGCGAAGGGTGCCGAGGCCCTCCCCGACCTGATCCGGCTGGGACGGCACCTTGCCAGCGGCCTGCCGCCCAACGTCGATCGCCTTGACATGGGGTCGACCGGGCTCGCGGAATCGGACGAACGCGAGTTGGGCAGGGGTCTCGGCGAGGATCCCCGGTTCGCTACGTTGCTCCGCCACTCGATGGTTCGGAGCCTATCGAGCGAGGCCCCTCCACCGGAACCTCGATGGCCGCCAGGACTGAGGGTCGCTACGGTGCGTCAATCTCCGTTCGACCAGCTCACGGCCTTGGATTGGCGGACCTATCGAGGTACGGCGGATGAGACATTGCTGTCGAACACCCCGGAAGGCAATCGGGAACTGCTCGAGAACGCGCTGGCGGGTCTGTTCGGGCCGTTCCTCGACGACGCTTCCCCGGCGGCCTGGAACTCCGCGGGGGCGCTGATAGGCTTCGCGGTGACTTGCCAGGAGTCTCTCCGGTCGGGGATCCTGATCGACCTGGCCGTGGAGCCCGAGTTTCGACGGCGAGGGCTCGGCCAAGCCCTCCTCCTCCGGACGCTCCGTGCTCTGCTCGCACTGGGATACCCACGAGCCCATCTCTGGGTGACCGAGGGTAACCGTCCGGCACGCCAGCTGTACGAGAAGGTAGGATTCACGGTGGATGCATCGGCGGCCATCTACCGATGGGTCCGGTCGCCGGCCCAGTCTCCGCTTTCTACCATCCGCCCTTGACGAGGCGCGATGGGGACCGAGGTCGGGGCTCCTCTGATTGTGGGGAGCGGTATTGCCGGCCTTTACGTCGCGCTTCGGGCCCACGAGCAAGGCCTTCGGCCGACCATCGTGACGAAGAGCGTGCTCGCCGAGTCGAACACGCGGTACGCTCAGGGGGGCATCGCCGCTGCGATTGGTCCCGAAGACACGACAGAACTGCACCGCCGAGACACCGTCCGGGCCGGAGCGGGCATCGCCGACCTCGCCGCCGTGCAGGTCCTTACCTCCGAGGCGCCCCAGCGGATCGCTGACCTGGTCCGCTACGGGGTGCCGTTCGACACCATCGAAGGTCGGATCACTCTGGGACGCGAAGGAGGCCATTCCCGCGCCCGGATTCTCCACGCCGGGGGCGACGCCACCGGCCTTCAGATCGAAGAGACGCTGCGCGCCCGGGTGCTGGACGCCGGGGTCGAGGCGCGTGAACTATGCGTGCTGCGGGCGCTCCGGCCCGCCCCCGACCGGACGGTTACGGCCGTTCTCTCCCGCGAGGACGGAAGCCAAGCGGAGGAAATCGCCGGGCGCCAAGTGGTCCTCGCCACAGGAGGGACAGGCAGTCTGTACCGCCTGAGCTCGAACCCAATCACGGCGACCGGCGAGGGAGTGGCCATCGCGTTCCGCGGCGGCGCTCTCGTGACCGACATGGAATTCGTTCAGTTCCACCCCACCGTGTTCGCCCAGGAAGGAGCTCCGCGGTTCCTGATCACCGAGGCGCTCCGCGGGGAGGGGGCCGTCCTCCGAAATCGCGCGGGGGAACAGTTCATGAAGCGCTATCATCCCGCCGCCGAGCTGGCGACGCGGGACATCGTCAGCCGGGCCATTCACCAAGAGATGCGCCGAACGGGCGATCCATACGTCTTCCTGGACGCCACGGCGATCCCACGGGACCGGCTGTTCGCGCGGTTCCCCAGCATCTGCCGATTCCTGGCCGGTTATGGGCTCGATCCCTCGCGAGACCTCATCCCCGTAAGCCCGATGGCCCACTACATGATCGGGGGCGTGGCCACGGACCTCGAAGGCCGAACGTCCCTTCCGGGCCTGTGGGCCTGTGGAGAGGTCGCGTCGACCGGCGTGCACGGAGCGAATCGGCTTGCCAGCAACTCACTGCTCGAAGGGGTCGTCTTTGGGGAACGGGTCGCCCGACAGCTGGCGCAGCCGACGGCAGGGGGTCCCCGCGACGCACCTCGGATGCTTCCCATCGAGCTTCCCCCCGGCCACGGGGAGGACGAACGATACGCCACCTTCAGCGAAGTGGGGGCGCTCCTGTGGGATGATGTCGGCATCGTTCGAAATCGGAAGGGAATGGAGACCGCGGTAAATCGGCTGGAGTACTGGCGAGACCGGTCGGAGCCTCCCACCAGCTTGGATCTGGCCTCCCCGTCGGCCAACGCGGCATTGACGGCGCTGTTGATCGCTCGCGCCGCGCTGTCGCGGGAGGAGAGCCGGGGGGCTCACTTCCGTTCCGATTTCCCGCGACCCTCGCCGCGATGGAAGTACCAGCAGGGGCTTCGGCGCGTCCGCCATTGAGTCCCCCTATCTTGCGAACCGTTATGGCCCGAGGTTTCTAGCCCCGACGTGGACCTGGACCTCTCCCCGGACGAGGTCGAACTGCAATCGACCGTCCGTCGCTTCGTGCGGAAGGAGATAGCCCCGATCGCGGACGTGATGGACCGGGAGGACCGGTTTCCCCGAGAGGTGTTCTCTCGTCTCGGGGCGCAGGGGTTCCTAGGGCCCACGATCCCCCCGGAGTTCGACGGATTGGGTCAAACGTATCGCGCCCAGGCACTGATCCTGGAGGAAATCGCGCGCGCAAGTCCCGCCCTGGCCCTCAGCGTCGGTGCTCACTCCAATCTCTGCGCCGACAATCTCTGTCGAAACGGTAACGCAGAGCAGCGCCGGAGGTTCCTTCCGGACCTTGTTGCCGGCCGGACGGTGGGCGCGCTGGCGCTCACCGAGCCGACCGCGGGCTCCGACGCGGTCTC
>JASHPV010000122.1 GCA_030037875.1 Thermoplasmata archaeon | reverse complement strand
GAGACCGGCATTCTCCTCACGCTTCCCTTCACGGGCGCCCCGACCTTTGGGGACGTCGTCGTCGCGAGCTTTCTAGGCGCCGGGGGGGTCCTGGTCTTGGCGGGCCTTGAGACGCTCCGACGCCTCGGCGTCGAGGTCCACGGCAGCGGTTCCGCGGCCTGAACCAAGATGTCCGGGCCCTCGGGACGGTCCTGCCGGCTCGACGCTACCCTAAAGTGGGGCGACTCGGCCTTTCCTATCGGGGAAAATCAGAATGGATGCCTCGCAGCCCGGCGGCCGTATGCCTCCCCCTCTCAATCCTCCGAAGCCGCCGAGCCGCTGGATCGGCCTCCTCCTGACGCGCCGGTTCTGGGTCGTCGTCGGCGTCGTGGTGGTCGCGGCGCTCGCGGTCTACTCGCTGGTAGCCATACCGGTCGGGCCAACGCCGTTCAGCTTCACCTTCGCGACGAGCGCGTGCGAGTGCCAGCACTCCGCCTCCACGAACCACACGTTCCCGGACAAAGCGTACGTTTCGTTGACGTTCACCTCGCACTACCTCGGGAATGTGTCCGAGTACGTCCTCATCATCACCGATCCCGCCGGCGTCGAGATCGTCTACGCCAACATGGAGAGCGGCTCGTTCGGCCACATCAATTACGCCAACACGACCGAGACCTTCACCACGACCTCCGGCGGAACGTACGAATTCACCCTTCTCGGCGCGTACCCGACGATCCTTCCGCCCGTCACGGCGTGGGTGAACGGAACGTACCACGCGCCGATTCTGTCCTGAGAACAGGGCGGGCCACGAACCCCGCGTGCTCTCCGGTAGACCGGTCAGCGCTGCGGCGCGGGGTGCCGAGAGCCCGGCGTCGAGCGTCCGTTGAGGAATCGCCATCGATAGAGCCGCAGGAGATGCTCCCCGTACAGCGCGATGACCGCAGGGCCGAGCTTGCTGGTACCGGCCAATCTCTTTCCGAAGTGGAACGGGACCTCCACCACCGGTGAGGGATGGCACTTCGCCAGAATCTCCAAGCCCACCTTGAAGCCAGTCGGTGTGAGCACCGTTCGTTCGACCACATCCCGGCGTACGGCGAAAAAGCCCGACATGGGATCGTGGACCCGCGTCAGCGGCTGGGCGGGGAGCGTGGCAATCCACGAGGTCATCCAGCGCATGGCATCGAGTCCCTCCTCGCTCCCCCCACGGACCCGGCGGCTGCCGAGCGCGAACTCGGCGTGTCCGGTTCGGATCGGCTCGATGAGGTCCGGGAGCCGTTCTGGTGGGTGACTTCCGTCGGCGTCCATGACGACCAGGATCTGACCTCGGGCCGCGTGAAAGCCGTCCAGCACGGCCGATGAAAGCCCCAGCCGGCGCGGCCGAGAGAGCAATCGATACGGACCATCACCTTCCAGCCGGCGCACCAGCTCCCCCGTTCCATCTGGCGAGCTGTCGTCTACGACGAGGACCTCGTGTCGGTACGGCCAGAGCGCGGTGTCGATGCGGTCATGGAGGAGCTCGACGCACTCCCGCTCGTTGTAGGTCGGGAGCACGAGGCTCACGTCGACCGGTGTTGCCATCGCCTAGAACAAGGGAGGTGGTAAGCTATGGCCGTTGCCCCCGGGTCTCGATGCACCGCGACCTTTCGAGGCCGCGTTCTCGCAATAGCTAGATATCGCGGTCCCGGACGGTAGTCCCAGAAGCCGGTTCCGGCTCGGCCTGGTTTTCGCTAGAAATCGCTCGGTAAACGCGAATCAAGCCGATGGCTCCGCCGACGGCCAAGAGGGTGCCGAGGGCAAACATCACCCCGAGGATGGCGAACCCATTGACGGAGGACGCGAAGCCTTTATCGATTACGCTAGAAGGGAGTGCAATCGCGTCGAAGAACAGGATTGTCGCGGCGGCGAAGAACGCGAGGGACTCTTGGCCGAAACTCAGCACCGCGGTGGCCATGCCACTGAGCACCAACAGAGCCACAGTACCGATGATCGAAAGAGGCAGTCTTGCGCCTAGCGTAAGAGTGGAACCGGGGAAGGAGCTCCAAAGAACGTCCGTCACCACCAGCAGCAAAACTCCGAACAAGGTGAGGGCTCTCCACCAAGGAAGCGAATCCTCCATGTCGGAGGTGTCGCCGGTCACGAAGGTCTTCGGTCCTTCCTCCTGCGCGCTCCTGGCGCCTTCGGGGTGGGAACCGGGAGCGATGGGACGAGAGGTATAGGCCATCGGAGTTCCGTACGACGCCGACCCTCTTCAAATGATTGCACTTTGGGATTCCCTCGTCAGTTTGCATCTTCGCAATCCCTAAATATTGCGCAGCGCCTCGGCCCGCTGCACGTCAACAGTTCCACGAACTGCTGGCGTACGCTATGCACCCGTGGAGGCCGGGGCCTCCCCGGGGAAGGGCGAGGGGCCCCGGCCGCTGTGCCCCCTCCGGGGGGAGTGGCCGTCGGGGACCGATGACGCCGATCACACGCGTTCTGGACGCTTGTCCGATGTATTCAGTGTAGCTGACTCCAGTCAGTTGGGGAATGGCTCGGCTCGGGCGCCGAGGAAGGACGTGCCAAGCTGCGATAAGCGGTGGGTAGGCGCAAGGAACCTTTGATCCACCGATCTCCGAATCGGAACTCCGGTCCCGCAAGGGACATTCCGCAAGGAAAGGGAACCCCCCGAAGTAAAGCATTCTAGTAGGGGGAGGACGAGAAATCAAACGAGATACCGTGAGTAAAGGCGATCGAAAACGGTCAAGAACAAACCGAATCCCGTAGCGAGAGCCACGGGAGATGTGGCGTGGAGGACCGCCGTACTCCTCGACTTCGGAAGCCAAACGTGCCTGGAACGGCAGACCCTAGAGGGTGACAGTCCCGTAGGCGCAACGAAGAGAGGCGATTGGCGGTATCCTGAGTACCGCGCGTTGGATATCGCGTGGGAATCTGGGAGGAACAGTCTTCCAATTCTAAATACGTCCCGAGACCGATAGTGCAATAGTAGCGCGAGCGAAAACTGAAAAGTACCTCGAAAGGGAGGTGAAAAGTGCCTGAAACCAGCTGACGATAAGCCGCATGCCGCCCCCAAGGAACGAAGGCGCCGCGAGGCGCTGGACACAGGGTGCATGCGTCCGTTTTGAATAACGGGCCAGGGAGTTTCGATCCATGGCGAGGCTAAGGCCCTGAACGGCCGCAGCCGAAGGGAAACCGATAGTCCGCAGCGCCGCAAGGCGTGAGGGACAGGGTGGGCTCGCCCGAAGTCATGGGTGGAATACCCGAAGCCAATCGATCTAAGCGTGGGTAGGTTGAAGCCTGCCGAAAGGTAGGTGGAGGACCGAACCGGTGTTGACGTGCAAATCACTCGGATGACCTGCGCTTAGGGGTGAAAGGCCAATCTAGACTGGGAATGGCTGGTTCCTTCCGAAACTACTCGCAGGTAGGTCTCGGCCGAGCCGGCTCGGCAGGTAGAGCACCGATTGTGGGACCCAGGACCGAAAGGTCTTGGCCTGCTGTCGAACTCCGAATTGCCGGGCGGTGTAGACGCCGGGAGTGAGCGCGGCAGGGGTAAGCCCGCCGTGCGAAAGGGAATGCAACCCAGCCTCGCATTAAGGGCCCAAAGTGCCGGCTAAGTGTCAAACGTAAAGGGCGTCCGTCTTCATAGACAACTGGGAGGTGGGCTCAGAAGCAGCCATCCTTCAAAGAGTGCGTAACAGCTCACCAGTCGAGAGGATGGGCACCGAAAATGGACGGGGCTAAGCCGGCCCCCGATATGCGGGTGGATCCACGATGGTGGATCATCATGTATGGAGGCGCGTGGCGTGGGTAGAAGTGGGGGCGTAAGTTCCCG
>JASHPV010000121.1 GCA_030037875.1 Thermoplasmata archaeon | reverse complement strand
GCTGAGACTGTCGTTACCCGAGGTGCTGCGGTGAGCAGGCCCGCGACGGCCACGATCCGGCTGGAACAGGCCCGGCGGCTGTATCACGCCGGCGAGCCCGACGAGGTTCGAGCCCTCGATGGGGTGGATCTGACGATCGCACCCGGAGAGTACCTGTCGATCGAGGGCCCGTCCGGCTCGGGCAAAACGACGCTGCTCAACCTCCTCGGCCTGCTCGACGTGCCCACGGAAGGTCGGGTCCTGTGGCAAGGAACGCCCGTCGAGGGTCTGGCCGAACGGGAACGGACGCGCCTCCGCCGCACCGGCATCGGCTTCATCTTTCAACGGTTCTACCTTCTGCCCACGTTGACCGCACTTGAAAACGTCGAGCTCCCGCTCCAGGCTCGGGGGGTTTCCGGCGCCGAACGGCGCCGCCGCGGGGAGGCTCTGTTGGCCCAGGTGGGACTCTCCGATCGGGCCCGTTCCTTTCCCCATCAGTTGTCCGGCGGGGAGGAGCAGCGAGTGGCGATCGCGCGCGCCCTGGCGAACTCCCCACAGCTGCTCCTCGCCGACGAACCGACCGGGGAGCTCGACTCCGTACGGGCCCAGCAAGTGCTGGACCTGCTCGAGGACGCGCACCGAACGTCGGGGGCCGCGGTCGTGGTCGTGACGCACAATCCGGTGGTCGCGGCGCGCGCGAATCGACACCTCACCATGCGGGACGGCCGCATCGTGTCCGACTCCGCCGGACGGTAGCGCGATGGCCCGAATCGCGATCCTGCTCACCGACCGCTGTCACCCCAAGGAGTGTCAGTGGGAGTGCCAGTCGTACTGCCCGCCGGTTCGGATGGGACAGGAGTGCATCATCGAAGGGCCGACCGGCAAGCCGATCATCTCCGAGACCTTGTGCATCGGGTGCGGGATCTGCGTCCACAAATGCCCATTCGACGCGATCAAGATCCTCAACACACCCGAAACGGACGAATCCGAGATCGTGCATCGTTACGGGTACAACGGATTCCGGCTCTACCGTCTCCCGTTGCCCGCGCCTCAAGGGATTGTGGGTCTGCTTGGCCCCAACGGCACCGGAAAATCGACGGCGCTGAGGATCCTGGCCGGCGTCGAAGTCCCGAATCTGGGCGACTACGAGAAAACCGGGTCGTGGGACCAAGTTGTCGAACATTTCCGGGGCACCGCGCTCCAGAGCCACTTCCAACGAATCGCGCGGGGCGAGTTGCGGGCGGCGATCAAGCCGCAGTACGTGGACGGCTTGGCCGAGCGGCCGCAGCGCCTGTCCGAATTTGTCGGCGAGTCGGGAGGGGACGGGCCTGGGGCGCTCGCAGCGGTCGGCCTGTCAGAAAAATCGTCGCGGCCGATCGGCGAGCTGTCGGGTGGCGAGCTCCAGCTCGCCGCTATCGCTCGCACGCTCGCCACGGAGGCCGACCTGTATCTGTTCGACGAGCCCTCGAGTTACCTCGACATCGTTCATCGCCTCCAGATCGCCCGAGTGCTCCGCCGCCTGGGCCAGCAGAAGAGTGTCCTCGTCGTCGAGCACGACCTGGCCTTGCTCGACTATCTCGCTGACAAGTCGCATTTGCTTTACGGAGAAGAGGCGGCGTTCGGAGTGATCTCCCATCCCCTCCCCATGCGAACGGCCATCAACACCTACCTCACCGGCTACCTGCGGGACGAGAACGTCCGGTTCCGGACCGAAGGGATCCGGTTCACGGCCCACCCCCCGAAGGCGGCCGCGCTGCGAAGTGCCAAGGTCGAGTTTGGTCCGCTGGAGAAAATGTACCCCTCTTTCCACCTCCGGGTCGGCGGCGGGATGTTGCCCAAGGGGGAAACCATTGGGATTGTAGGCCCGAACGCCACCGGCAAGACGACGTTCGTGAAGATGCTCGCCGGGGTGGAGGCCCCGACATCGGGGACGCCGCCTTCGGGCGTCACGGTGAGCTACAAGCCCCAGTACCTGAAGGCGACCCAGTCGGCGAGCCTTCGGGAACGGCTCGTGGCGCTCGCGGGCGACCCCCAGTTCGACGTCGGGGCGCTGGAGAAGGAACTGATTCCGGCCCTGCGATTGGACGGGGTCCTGGATGTCGCGCTGCCCGACCTCTCGGGCGGGGAACTCCAGCGCGCCGCGGTGGCTCTCTCGCTGGCGCGCCGAGCCACGCTCTATCTGCTCGACGAACCGTCGGCCTATCTCGACGCGGACGAGCGGATGAACATGGCCCGGCTCATTCGACGTCGGGTCGAACATGAGAGTGCCACTGCCCTGGTCGTGGATCATGACGTGTACTTCCTCGACCTCGCCTGCGACGGTCTCATGGTCTTCGTGCCCGAGGGCCCCGGAGGATCGGGCGGGCGAGGAGACGGTCCGTTTGCGATGCGAGAGGGGATGAACCGGCTGCTTCGGGAGGTCGAGGTCACGTTCCGCCGGGACCCAGAGACCCTGCGGCCGCGAATCAACCAGGAGGATTCCGTCCTCGACCGGGAACAGCGCGCGAAGGGGGAGTACTACTACGAAGCCGTCGCCTGAGCTCGCCGTCGACACAAGCACCGACGGGGGGCGCCCCCGGCGGCCGCGTCCCTATCGGATGCCGGCGCGTCTTTCGATCGGAATCATCGTGTTCTACCTGTTCCTCATCATCGTGATCACCTATCTGGGAACGTACCGCTTCACGAGCCCCCTCGTGGCGGAGGTGCTCGTGGCGGCCCTCATCGTCTACCTGGGACGCTACGTCTCGACCCGCTACTGGCTGGATTCCCGAAACTTCACGGCCGCGCGTTTGTTCGGCAGCCGCCGGATCCCGATCGAAGAAATCCGGCAGGTCGAGCCAGCCAACCTGCGGGATTTGGCGCCCGCGAGCTTCTTCGGGAGCTGGGGTTGGCGGGGCCGGATGTGGAGCCCGCAGATCGGACCGTTCGACACCGTCCATACCTCCTCGGAGGGCCTGCTCGTCCGCGGGGGCACTGGCGTGCCGGTCTTCATATCGCCCCGGGACCCGGAGGCTTTCGTGGCGGAGCTCTCCCGCCGGGTGCGTTCGTTCCACCCCGACGTCGATATTGAGAGCCCGCCCGAATAAGGGGAGCCCGGTCGTCCGGGGCTTACTTCGTTTCCGTGTCCGTGCTGGGCGGGCTCGTCGAGGAGGATTCGGCCGGGGCAGCGGCCTTCTCCTTCCAGGGGGTGAGGCTCGTGTGCTTTCGCAAGTAGCGCGCCCCGATCCACATACCCAACAGTCCGAACACGACCGCGAACACGACGGCGAAAGCGATGAGATAGATCAGTCCGGTGACCAGGCTGCTGAGATCGAAGAAGCCGAACTGCTGGCCCAGGAAGGCGAGACACAGACCCACTACGAGTCCGCTGCCGGCGGCGCTCCCCCCCGCGCTCATCTTAGCTCTCCCCCGGAGGAGTGGTACCGGTGTCAGCAGAAGTGTCCTCCGGTTCCTCCGTTTTTGGCGGCGTCGTTTGCGTTTTCCGGGTCTTGTCAAGGGCCCGGGGACCGACGGTTGCGATCAGGTACAGCTCTGCAATGGTGAGTAGGAGCAACCCGACCGTCGAGACCACGATATCGTACGGCTGGGCCACCCGCACGTAGAAGTTCTCGCTGAAGAGACTGTTTCCCGCCGGGTTCTCGAGATAGGCGTGGACCTCGTACACCCCCTGAAGGTACCACTTGAACTGGGTGAGGTCGTAGGTCATGCTGATCGTTCCCGCAGCCGTCGCGGGCGTCTCGACCTGCTGTTTTGTGTACGCCGGGAAGCCGAGGAAAAGGATCACGAGGAACGCCTGGGAAATTCCCCCGTCGCTGGTGGCCCCGGACCACGAGTAGGTTACCGTCGCGATGTTGTCGAATGACCAGCTCGCGGCTGAGGAAACGCTAGGGTAGGTGTCGATGTTGACGCCATTCCAGTCGACGGTGGCCGTGACACCTCCGGCCTGGTCCGTCGAAACGGCCGGGCTCGCGGCCCGGGCTTGCGAGATGAGGCTCATCCCGTAAGGCGCCAGGAAGACGAGTACCAGGGCAACCGAAAACAACGCGAGAAGTCGTCCTCCCCTCCGAACCGGGACTCTCAGAAGCGGCCGCACGGCGCCCTGCAGTTCCCTCGAGGTAAAGAATCTATGGTCCGGATTGCCGCGGACGCGAAAGCCTCAGTAGTGCGCCATCGACGGGTCCACCTTCTGGGCCCACGCCTCGATGCCTCCCGTCAAGCTCGACACGTGGGTGAAACCGAGTTCGAGGAGCAGCTTGGTGCCCTGTGCGGAGCGCCCTCCCAGGTGGCAATAGAGCACCACTTCTCGGGCGCGGGCGAGTTCGGTAACCCGCTGGGGAAGGTCGGCGAGCGGGATGAGCGTCGCTCCCGGGATGTGGACGATCTCCCATTCCGATGGGTTTCGGACATCGACGAGCAGGGGAGGATCCTCCGCCGCCAGACGGGCGGCGAGCGCCTCGGGCGAGATTTCGGGGACTCTGTTGGCGTTATCGACCTCGGGACCGATTCCACAAAACGCGGGATAGTCGATGAGGCCATGCTGCGTGGGATGGGTCCCGCAGACGACGCAGTCGGGATTCTTGCGCAGCTTGAGTTCCCGGAATCGCATTGAGAGGGCATCGAACAGAAGCAGCCGGCCGATCAGGGGTTCGCCTATCCCCAGCAGGAGTTTCACCGCCTCGGTGGCTTGGATGGTTCCCACGAGCCCCGGCAGCACACCGAGGACTCCCCCCTCCGCACACGATGGAACGAGTCCGGGCGGAGGAGGCTCCGGGTACAAACAACGGTAGCACGGACCGCGGCGCGCGTCAAAGACGCTGGCCTGCCCCTCGAACCGGTAGATCGAGCCGTACACGTTGGGTTTCCCCAGGATCACCGACGCATCGTTGACCAGATATCGCGTCGGGAAATTGTCGGTGCCATCGAGGATGACGTCGTACGGTCGCAGAATGTCCAGCGCATTGTCGCTCGAAAGATGGTGGTCGTACGTCCGGACAGTGACGTCCGGATTCAGGTCGGTGAGCCGGTCACGTGCCGCTTCGAGTTTGGGCCGCCCGATGTCCTTCGTCCCGTACATGACCTGACGCTGGAGATTGGACGCTTCGACCTTGTCGAAGTCGACGAGGCCGATCTCGCCCACTCCCGCCGCCGCCAGATAGAGCGCGGCGGGAGAGCCAAGCCCTCCGGCCCCCACGAGCAGGACTTTGGAGCCTCGTAATCGCCGTTGTCCCGTCACCCCCACCTCCGGGAGAAGGAGGTGCCGGCTGTACCGACGCAGCTGGTCCTGAGTCAGCGGGGGACCTAGCTCCTCCTCACCGGCGGCCACGCGGACGAGCGGTGCGGGCCGCCCTGCGGTACGAGCCGCTTCGGCCGGCGCGCCTCCCGCGATCGCCGGTACAATGCTCAGTACGTCACCCGGACGGACCGGCGTTTCCTCCCGCCTGAGGTGGCGGACATCCTCGTCGTTCAGATAGACCGTGATGAAATTCCGTAGCTCTCCGCCCGGCCCGTAGAGGTGCTTCTCGAGGGTCCGGTGGGTCCGGACGAGCCCGCGGAGCACTTCCCCGACTGTCGCTCCCTCCGCCTCGGTGACCGGCGCGCCCCCGGTGAACGCACGAAGGGGGGTAGGGACCCGGACTTGGACCTTCGACATGGGAGGTAAGAGCTCGGTGGGCGGGCCGATATTACTCCCTCCCTTACCCATCCTTCACCTCGCGGGCGGATTCCCGCGCTCGATCGCCCAAGGGACCGGCGAAAAGCGTCGGTCCTCGGCGCCCAACTCGAAAGCTCCCAGTTCTCCGGCTTTCCCGTGGTCGACCGCCAGGACAATGTAGGTGTACCATGGCCAGGCATGCTCCTGGTCGAACCGCGAGGGAAGGGCTGGATGGTCGGGATGGGAGTGATAGAAACCGACAAGGACTTCGTCCGTGCCGTCGAGCGAGTCTTCGAATCGTCGCAGGTCGTCGGGCAGTATCACGAAGCGGCGCCCTCTCGCTCCTTCCACGCGATTCTCCATCGGCGCGACGCGAACGATCCGTCGGGTCCCATCCTCCGACGAAGGCTCTTCCTTCGCCACTAGGAACCCGCAGCACTCCTCGGGGTAGCTGATCTCGCCGTGACGGCGGATCTCCCCGGCGAGCCTTTCCGAGAGGCGAACCCTCAAGGCCCCTCCCCCCAGTACCGCTCCGAAAGGTATCGGTCCCCTCCATCGGGAAGGATGGCGACCAGCACCCCCGGACGGCCGAGCGCGCCCGCGATCGAGAGCATCGCCGCGACGGCCGCACCGGAGGAGGTCCCGACGAACAGACCTTCCTCGCGCGCGAGACGGCGCGTCATCACCTGAGCATCTTCCGTCGCCACTCGGACCGTCCGATCCACCCAGCGCTCTGCGTACGTTCCCGGCCGCATCGCGGTGGGCAGGTGCTTCAGGCCTTCGATGCCGTGCAGGGGCCCATCCGGCTCGACCCCTACGACCACAATCCCTGGGGAGGAATCTTTCAGGAATCGGCCCGCGCCCGAGATCGTTCCGCCGGTTCCCACTCCAGCGATCAGATGCGTGACACGCCCGTCGGTCTGACCCCAGATCTCGGGACCGGTGCCTCGGAAATGCGACTCGGGGTTGGCGGGATGGTTGTATTGGTCGGGATAGTAATATCGGGCCGGCTCCGCCGCGGCGCGGCGGCGAGCCTCCCGCTGAGCCCCGTCGGTTCCTTCCCCCGGGTCGGTGAAAATGACCTCGGCCCCGTACGACTTGAGCCGCAGAACCCGCTCGGAGCTTGCGTTTCGCGGCAAGCAGATTGCCACCGGAAACCGGAGCCGCGCCCCCAGCATCGCGTAGGATATGCCCGTGTTCCCGCTGGACGCATCGAGGAGAGTCCGGCCCGCGCCCAGTTCGCCGGCCCCAAAAGCGGATCGAACAATGGCGTGGGCCGCCCTGTCCTTGACCGAACCCGTCGGGTTCAGGAACTCCGCCTTTCCCCAAAGCTCTGCCTCGGGAGGCAGGTCCTGCCCTATCCGAGCGAGCCGAAGGAGCGGCGTGCGACCCACCGGCCCGATCACGCTCTCCGCGAGACCACTGGCACTGCGAGAGGGTGGGGGGACGACCCCGGGTTCTATCGAAGCTGAATCAGATGGGTACACGTCAGCCCGCCCCGTGTGATCGAGTCCTCGAGCTGCAGGCCGGATTGTCCCAGGAGCGCTTCGGTCAGATTCTTGTCGAACACCTCGCACAACAAGTACGCGTGCGTGAGGGCCGTATGCCGGAACACGCAGTTGGTCCGGTTGATCCGGATTTCCCCGTCGGGGAGGGTCTGAGCCTGCGCGCGGAAACCGAGCTTGTTGAGCGCGTCCACGAGAGCGCGAATCTTCTCCTCACGAGAAAGCTTCGGGGAAATCTCCGCCGCGATCTGGCGGGCCATTCGGCGGGCCGCTTCGGCGAGCAACGCTGAAGTGTACCCCTCCCCCTCTTGGGCGAGCAGTTCCTCCATCACCGAATCAAGCAGGAACTCGTACCGGCGCGGGAACAGGTCCTGTCCCTGCGGCGTCAGGACGTAGCGCTTCTTCGGCCGACCGACGCCCTCGCGATGAAATGACGGAGAGACGAGTCCTCGGCTTTCGAGCCGGTCCAAATGGCCACGAACGGCGCTTTCCTGAATGCCGAGGTTCCGGGCCAGGTCTCGCGCACTTCGCGGAGAGACCGCCAAGGCCTCGATGATCTTGCCCCGGGTTCCGTCCGTTAGCACGAGCTCGCCGGCTCCCATGGCTTTCTCGAAAGGGAACACCCGAGGACGCTATATCGCCTTTCCCGATTATACGCACCGCAATATGCTTTAATAGCCGACGCGGCTCGAATATCGGAGGCCGATTATGGCGACAGCCGGGGCATCCCCGCACGTTCTCAAAATCCACGATCTCCACGCCGAAGTGGCGGGCAAGCCGATCCTCAAGGGCGTCTCGATGGAGATCAAGTCCGGAGAGTTGGCCGCGATCATGGGTCCGAACGGATCCGGGAAGAGCACGCTCGCGTACTGTCTCATGGGCCACCCGAAGTACAAGGTCACGTCAGGCACGGTGACGCTCGACGGCCACGACCTGTTGAGCTTGCCCGTGGACAAACGCGCCCGGTTGGGCCTATTTCTTGGATTTCAGTACCCCCAGGAGATCTCCGGACTATCGATGGCGAAGTTCCTCTGGACGGCGTACGCCCAGCGCCATCCCGAACCGGATATCGATACCGCGGCGTTCGACGAGAGCCTGGCGACGCACCTCGGATATCTGGATATCGATAAGTCGTTCCTCAAGCGCTCGTTGAACGAAGGGTTCTCGGGCGGGGAAAAGAAGCGGTCCGAGATCCTTCAGATGGCGACCTTCCAGCCGACCATCGCCATACTGGACGAACCCGATTCGGGCCTCGATATCGATGCCGTCAAGGCCGTCGGAGAAACGGTCGCCAAGGTCCAGAAGGAGAGTCCCCAGATGGGCATCCTGGTCATCACGCACTATCAACGCATCCTGAAGTACCTGAATCCGGACAAGGTCCACGTCATGGTGGATGGGGTCGTCGCCCTCTCCGGCGGGCGCGAGCTCGCCCTTGAGCTCGAGGCCAAGGGGTACGACTGGGTCAAACCGCCCGTTCCTCCGCCGGCGTGAGGCGTTCCAACCATGGGGGAACGACGCATGTCCGAGGATGCCAACTAGTGCCATGGACGTCCAACGAATTCGGCAGGACTTTCCCATACTTCGCCGGAGCTTCCACGGCCACCCGCTGGCGTACCTCGATTCGGCGGCCTCGTCTCAGAAACCCACGGTCGTCCTGGACGCCGAGCGTGAGTTCTACGAGGAACGGAACGCCAACGTTCACCGGGGGGTGTACGCTCTGTCGGAAGAAGCAACCGACGCCTACGAGAAATCGCGGGAGCGAATGGCTCGTTTCCTCCATGTCCGGGACCCCCAGGAGATCATCTTCGTGCGAGGGACCACCGAGGCGCTGAACGTCGTCGCCTCGGGACTCGGTCGCACGCGGCTGAACCACGGCGGCCGAGTGGTGACGACCGTGATGGAGCATCATTCCAACATCGTGCCGTGGCACATGCTTCGGGAACCGTTCGGAGTGGACCTCCGATTCATCGACATCGACGAGGAAGGGAGGCTCCGGCTCGACCAATATGACGCCGAGCTGGACGGCACGGCGAAGGTGGTGACGCTCTCCCATGTGTCCAACGTGCTCGGCACGGTGAACCCGGTGCGCGAGATTGCCGACCGCGCTCACGCCGAGGGAGCGGTCGTTGTCGTCGATGCCGCGCAGTCCGCTCCCCATCGCCCCGTCGACGTAGAGGCGCTCGGCGCCGATTTCGTCGCGTTTTCCGGCCACAAGGCGCTCGGCCCGATGGGCATCGGAGTGCTCTGGGGCCGGTCTGAGCTGCTTCGGGAGATCCCTCCGTTCATGGGGGGTGGCGAAATGATCCGATCCGTGCACACCGACCGCGTCGAGTACGCCGACCCGCCCGCGAAGTTCGAGGCCGGCACGCCGAACGTCGCGGGAGCCTGTACGCTCTCCGTCGCCTTGGATTATCTGGAAGGCGTCGGATGGGAGGACATGGCATCGCACGAGCACCGATTGCTCGAGAAGGCGACCCGGATCGCGCACGACCGATTCCCCGAGACGGTTCGGGTCTACGGACCGCCGGTGGGCGCCGGCCACGAATCGGTTCTCTGCTTTTCGGTCAAGAGCGTCCACCCGCACGATGTCGCGACGATCCTGGACCAGGAGGGGATCGCGATTCGTAGTGGCCACCATTGTGCCCAGCCGCTGATGGACCGACTTCAGGTGCCCGCGCTCTGCCGCGCCAGCGTCTACCTGTACAACACCGAGGAAGAGATCGACCGCCTGTTCGCGGCCCTCGAAAAGGTCACCAAGGTCTTCGCGGTCCCGGCGACAAGCTCCTAGCGGTACAGGGGGCCCGGGGCTGTCGGCTCCGTCACTACGCCTTATTTAAATACATATAGGTGATGGAATTACCGGGCTCGCTATGGCACAAACGGCCGCGGCGTTCCAGCCGCTGGATTACACTCTTTACGACTTCAAGAATCCGGAGACGTACAAGGTCCGGACCGCCAAGGGACTTTCCCGCGAGATCGTCGAGCAGATCTCGAAGCTCAAGCACGAGCCACAGTGGATGCTCGACTACCGGCTTCGTGCCTACGAGTGCTTCGTCGACAAGCCGATGCCGGATTGGGGCCCGGACCTGTCGGACATCGACTTTGACGCGTACACTTACTATGCCAACCCGCTCGCCGAGGGGGACACGAAGAAGAGCTGGGATGACCTCCCAGCCGACATCAAGAACACCTTCGACAAGCTCGGCATTCCCAAGGCCGAGCGCGAGTTCTTCGGCGGGGTTGGTGCCCAGTACGACTCCGGCACCGTCTACCACAAGATCCGGGAAGACCTTCAGAAAAAGGGGGTCATCTTCACCGATACCGACACCGCGGTGAAGGAGTATCCCGAGATCGTCCAGAAGTACTTCGGGAAGATCGTTCCGTTCAACGACAACAAATTCTCGGCGCTGAACTCGGCCGTCTGGTCGGGAGGCAGCTTTGTCTACGTCCCGCCCGGCGTCGACGCGGGTATCCCACTCCAGGCCTACTTCCGGATCAACGCGAAGAATGTGGGCCAGTTCGAACGGACGCTCATCATCGCCGACCGGGGCGCCAAGGTGCACTACCTGGAAGGATGCACGGCGCCGATCTACTCCACCGATTCGTTACACGCGGCCGTCGTCGAAGTGGTGGCGGAGCCGTACGCGAAGCTCCGATACACCACGGTGCAGAACTGGTCGAAGAACGTCTACAACCTCGTGACGAAGCGGGCCGTCGCCGAGGAAGGCGCGCTCGTCGAGTGGGTCGACGGGAACATGGGGTCGAAGGTGACGATGAAGTATCCCTCGGTCTACATGAAGGGGCGAGGCTCCCGGGCCGATATCCTGTCGGTGGCGTTCGCCTCGGAGGGTCAGATCATCGACTCCGGTGCGAAGGCGGTCCACCTGGCCCCGGACACCTCGAGCAAGATCATCTCCAAGTCGATCGCGATCCGTGGCGGTCAGACGAGCTACCGGGGCCTGCTCCGGGTCGCCAAGGGGGCGAGCGGCGTCAAGTCCGCCGTCCGCTGCGACGCGCTGCTGCCCGACGAGCTCGGCCGCTCGGACACGTACCCGTACAACGAGATCCACGAGGAGGACGCGACCACCACGCACGAGGCGGTGGTCGGGAAGATCGGCGAGGAGCAGATCTTCTACCTGATGAGCCGCGGGCTCAGCGAGAACGACGCGATCCACCTGATCTTGATGGGATTCCTGGCCGAGTTCGCGAAGGAGCTCCCGATGGACTACGCCCTCGAGCTGAACCGGCTGATCCAGCTCGAGATGACCGGCGCGGTCGGCTGAGCCAGCGTTACCGCAACTTCGTATCGAATCGCCACTCGTCGCCGCTCTGGACGCCCAGAAGGTCCAAGGCGGGCAGCGCCGGATAGCCACCATCCGTCCAGGCCACCTGGCGCCCTTCCCAGCGGGTCGTGAGATGGGGGTTCAGAAAGTCGTGCAGGCGCTCGATCGGAGCGCGGTCGAAGACGTACGACAGGAAGCCCTCGCTGATCATCCGGATGGCCTGCTGGCGGGGAATGCCGCGGGACTCGAGGTAGAAGATCCGCTCGGGGTCCACGGGCGCGACCGAGGAGGAGTGGGTCGCCTTGACGTCCCGGCAGAGGATCTCGAGGACCGGGATGGTGTCCGACCGGGCCCCTCTCGATAGCAGCATCGCGTGTTCCGAGAGGTAACTGATGGTCTTGCGGGCCTCCTTCTCCATCCGGGCCAGGCCGCGACTGACTCCGCGCGATTCGTCCCGGAACACACCCCGCGT
>JASHPV010000120.1 GCA_030037875.1 Thermoplasmata archaeon | reverse complement strand
ACGAGGCTGCATTTCCCCTCCTGCACGAGCTCCGAAAGGCTGGTGCCCTGGGGGGCGAGGAGCCGGGTCTGGTCGACGTACTCCAGCCGCTCATGGAGGGTCTCCAGGATTCCTCCCTCCCCGTGCTCAGCCGCCCGGATCAGGTCTTTGATCGTGTAATCGGGGTTCCCCACCTGCACCTCCTCGAGGAGCTTGCGGAGCGGGCCGAGGAAGTTCTTGACGTTCGTAAGGCCCATGAAGACCAAGAGGTCGCGGGGGTCGAGGTGCCGCAGCGAGAACGTGAGCGGCCTCGCGCTCGTGTTCAGTGTCACATCCGGCGAGAACTCGAGCACCCGGGTTGCGAAGCCCTGCGCATCGACGTGAAAGCGCTCGCTGTGCCCGTTCTTGTCGTTGGCAAAGCGGAGAGACCCGTATTCCCCGTGAGGGTCGATGATCACGCACGTGACCTTGTGTCGGAGGAGCTCCTCGACGATCACGCCCAGCAGGTAGCTCTTCCCGCCACCCGTCTTCGCCAGGACGGACATGTGGCGCTGGAACAGTGCGTTGATGTCGAGCTCGACCCGGAGCGAGTGCCCCCGGAGGAGCCCCACATACGCCCCGGAATTCGCATGCTTCTTGAGACCGAGGACCTCGGCGATGAGCGATTCCTCGGCCCGGAAGACCTTGGCCCCGGACCGGAAGGGAATCGTGGGGACCTTGACCGGTCCCCCATCCTCTCGGTACCCGATGACTTGCACAATGCCGATCAGATTCTCGTGGATGGGCGTGTCCGCCCCGTGCACGAGCGCGTCGGCCCGGTCCATGTCGAGGTCGCTCTTGCGACGAAGGTTGTCAAGTTGGCAGAGGACGAGTCCGTGGAGCTCGTCTTCGACGGCGAGATAGTCGCCCCGCTCGACGGGCCGGTTGAGGCTGAGCTGGAACTGTCCCAGCCCCACGTCGCCAAAGATGCGGCCGATCTCGTCCACGCCCCGTGCGAGCGAAGGAACCGTTCATTAGCTTGCCGCGGGACAGGAAGCGGTATTCCGTCGGTGGGACCGGCGGCCCCTCGCCGGTGGGGCCCTCGGCGGGCCTCGAGGCAAGTCCTTAAATCGCCCGCTCTTGTCGAACGATGTCCCCGTGGTACTTCTCGGTCCCGGGCGGTGACTCTTGGCCGACGCCGTTGAAGAACTCGAACGAAAGCGCGCCGAGTCGAACGCGCGAGCGGATGAGCACCGGGCGACGCGGGACAAGTTCAATGCGGAAGCCCGGAACTGGGCCGAGAAACGGGCGCAAGTCATCGACGAGCTGAGGGCCAAGAGCAGCGAGGCCCAGGCACATCGTCGCCAACGGGACGACTTCAACGAGCAGGTCAAGGAAGCGAAGCGGCTTCGGGACGAGTGGAACCGGAAGCTCCAGGAACTGTCGGACCGCGCGCAAGAACTCAAGCGGAACCGGACGCCGAGGCCGGGCGCGGTGCCCACGTGGAAGCTACGGAAGGACCTCAAGGAGCTCGAGTTCCGCCACATGACCAGCGCCCTCACGGATGAGCAGGAGAAGCGGCTCATCGGCGAGATGAAGCGGATCGAGCTTCAGATCCGGGAGCAGGACGACCAGTTCCGAGCGGACCCGGAGATCAACACCGTTCTCACGGAGGTGACCGAAGCGAAGAAACTGGCCGAGGAGAACCACGCCCTGGTCGGCCAGCTCGCCGAGTCCGCGCAACGAGAGCACGAAGCGATGGTCACGCTCTACGAACAGGTCGACGAGCTGCGCCGACAGGCGGACGAGGTGCAGGCGAAGCTGCTCGAGGTGAAGGCCCAGGCCGACGAGGAGCACCGGGCCCACATCGCCTCGATCGAGGAGGTCCGCGATATCGAGAAGATGCTCCATGCGGCCCGGGGCGGACGCGGCCCCGGAGGTGCGCCGACCGAGCCGCAGGAGCCGGCGAAGGAAGAGGACTTCTTGGCCCGGCTCAAGAAGGGCGAAAAGGTCTCGACCGAGGATTTGCTCCATCTCCAGAAGTCCGGGCACCGCTAAGACCCGGTTCGCCGTATCCGGAGGCATGGCCGTCCGCGCCGTGCTATGGGACTTCGACGATACCTTGGTCCCGGTGCACGCCATCGAACGGTGGCAGTGGGCGTGGAAACCCCAAGGCCCCCGGCTCAACGAGCGACACGTTCGGGCCTCGATCCGGGAAGGATTGCGACGCTGGGATCGGCGCCGGTGGCAGGGGCTGGTGGGCGATGCGCCACCGGCCGACGCCGCGGCCTACCATGACGCGCTGCGAGACATGCTATGGGCGATCGCCGGCCGACCGCTGCCCGAAACCGAAACCGAGGCCGTCGTTGCCCGGTTCCCGAAGTACCCCGGGCCAATCGAGCCGTTTGCAGATGTTCGGCCGTGCCTGGAGGCCCTCCGCTCCCGGGGCCTGAAAATGGGCGTTCTCGTAGGCCATGCGGGCTCGCGAGCCCGCGAGCTTCTCGGGCAGCTGCACCTCCTGCCGATTCTCCCCGAGGTTTTTGGAGAGGGTCCCGAAGAACCTCGAACTCCGGCGGCCGAGGCATTCACGTCGGCCTGCGAGAAGCTCGAGGTCGAAAGCGGGGACGTCGCATTCGTGGGCGACCTTTTCTGGAGCGACGTTCGAGCCGCGGGACGCGCGGGCCTGCGAGGAATCCTCGTAGACCGGCTCGACTGGTGGCCCCGCGTCGAAGCGGCCCGGATCCCGTCGCTCGTGGAACTCCCCCACTTCCTCTTCCCGCCCGGAGAGACTCCCTCTGCAGAGGGCCCGGGAACGGTCACCCGGTTGCCTGACCCGCCCCCGCCCTAGGCGGTATCCGAACCGTTGTTATCGCCGCCCTCAGAAAGCGATTCCCCGCCATTATCAGCTCACAGCGCTCAGTTCCGGGATTCGGAGCGGGTCCGGGCAATCGATGGGTCGGGGAGTTATTGATTCACCAGCGTGAGCTGCGCCGGACTGTATCGGGCGCCGTGCGCTGCACCTTTTGGGACCGCCTCCTCGATAGACCGGAGGTCGGAGGCCGAAAGGCCGACTTCGACGGCGGCGACGTTCTCTTCAAGGTACTTGCGCCGCTTAGTCCCGGGAATGGGAACGATGTCGTCGCCTTGTGCGAGCAGCCACGCGAGGGCAAGTTGAGCCAGAGTACATTTCTTCCGGGCCGCCACAGCCGAGAGCCCGTCGATCAGGCCGAGGTTGTTCGGCATGTTCGCCTCCTGAAATCGAGGGAGCCGGCGACGGAAGTCCCCGTCGGGGAGCTCCCCGACCCCCCGCACGGTACCCGTGAGGAATCCTCGGCCTAGCGGGCTGAACGGGACGAATCCGATACCGAGCTCGCGACACACGGGGAGCACCCCGTCCTCCGGATCGCGGGTCCACAAGGAATACTCGCTCTGCACCGCGGTGATCGGGTGGACTGCATGGGCCCGACGGAGCGTCTGGGGGCTTACCTCGGAGAGACCGAGGTACCGGACCTTGCCCTCGT
>JASHPV010000119.1 GCA_030037875.1 Thermoplasmata archaeon | reverse complement strand
TGGCTCGGAGGGGTCGTCTACGACCCCTCCTCGCTGGACGGCCAGGCCTTCCTCGAGTTCCAGTTCTACCCGGCGCCCCCGGAGTACTCCGGGTCGGACAGCGGGGCCAAGGACTGCCTTGCGGGAGGGGAGTTCTACCCGGATTACACGGCCGGCTCGAACGAATGGTTCGCGTGCGCGGTGGTCTGGCAGGTCGTCGCTTCTTTGGAGAACGCCGCGTTCTCTGGGCCGCTCGATCTCCAGGGCACCTCGTCGATCTTCATCCTCCACAGCAACGACCAGATCTACGTCAACGAGACCGGGGCGGCGCAAAGCAGCCTTCCCTGGAAGATCACGGTGACCGATGGGACCTCCGGCACATCGGGGACCGTTTCCCTGACGAACAGTTCCTCCGGGAAGAGCTACCCCCCATACTATACGACCGCTGCGCTCGGGCACGACCTGGAATGGGGTGCCGACATCCCCGGCGCCGTCTCGCTGGCTTATGAGGACGGCCATTCGCTCAATCCGGCGATCCCGGAGGGTGGGTACTACAACGGGTGCTATCCCGGCGACAAGGTCTGCGACAGCTACTGGCCCGGCCGGTGGGCGCAAAGTGGCCAGATGCAGCTCTCGCTGCCGATCATGGGCTCGCCCGGGAACCAGACGTATCCGTACGACATCGGGTTTGGTTCCGGCGTCGAAGGCGAGGCGTGGGTCAACGGCACCAGTACCATCCCCTACGACACCACCTATTGCACCGCTCCCAGCTGGTCGACCGCGACGAACTGTCTCTACCCGTGGTTCACCTACCGGGCCCAGAACTATTCGTTCACGTTTGGCGCCAACAACCAGACCAACGACACGCACGATTACGGCAGCCTGTACCAGTTCCCGGCCGCCCCGGCCTCGGTTCGATTCCACGCCGCACCCTGGGGGACTCTGGACTCGTCCGTCACCCCGGCCTTCGCCCACGTCGAGTTCAATCGCTTGCGCACCACCAGCCTGGTCCCCGTCCTTCGCAACGGAACGGTCTACCAGCAGTTCATGGAGGGCCCGTACTGGCTCAACGTAAGCTACCCCGGCTGCCCGAGCCAGTCCACGTACGTCTACCTCGGAACCGGCGGAGTCTACAACGCCCCGATCCGCCTGGCCTGCCCCGGGCTCTACAACGTGACGTTCGACGAGGCGGGCCTCGCCCCCCGAACGCTCTGGTCCGTCACCCTCAACGGGAGCACGCTCCAGGGCACCGGCTCGACGATCACCTTCTACGCCCCGAACGGAACGCAAGCGTTCACGGTACTGTCTCCCGTGATCGGGGCTCCCGGGATCCGGTACGTCGCGACGACCACCAACGGTTCCCTCGACGTGACCGCGGCGCCGGTGTTGGAAGTCATCTCGTTCGTCCTGGAGTATGAGTTCCTGGCCACGACCGTCCCGGCCAACACTGCGGTGATCACGCCGGCTCTCGACTGGTCCCTGCCCGGCGTCCTTCTCCAGGTCACCGTGGTTCCGTTCCCGCTGTGGGCCTTTGAATCATGGACCGGCGTTGGAAATGGCAGTTACTCCGGGCCCGCGAACCCGGCGACCGTCACGATGAACGGTCCGGTGGTCGAGACCTCGTTCTTCGACCGGCTGTACAACATCACCTTCACCGAGGGTGGATTGCCGTCCGGCGCTCATTGGAGCGCCGACGTCAACGGAGTCTACCGGGCCAGCTCGGGGCTCATCATCAGCTTCGACCTCCCGAACGAATCCTACTCCTACAACATCTCCGGGCCCGGAGGGTACACCATCAGCCCCCAGACCGGAACCGGGGTGATCTCCGGGGGCAATGAGAACATCGCGGTCGCCTTTTCCCGCGTGGTGCTGTTCGGCCTGACCGCCCTTTCGTTGGACATCATCGTGCTCGTGACGGTCGCCGTCGGCATCGCCATCGGGGTCAACGTGGCATATTGGGTCTCGCACCGAAAACGTCCCCCAGCGCCCCCGCCCCCGTCCGCGCCCCCGCCCTACGAGTGGTAGCGGACCCCCCCGTCCTGCGGACCCTCGGGCCGTCGGTACTCCGGATTAGTCCGCGCTCGGGATCCCGGCGAGGCGCAGGACGTCGTCCTGAGACCGGACGAACTCTCTCCTCGGTGTCTTGGACACATCGAGGAACCGGAGTTCGGTCCATGCCGGGTGGCGCGGGGGTTGATCGGGGAATCCATCGAGCAGATACACGTAGCCGATGTCCCAATGCAGGTGCCCCGGCGCCGCCGTGGGCCGTTGCTCGCTATCGGACATCAATTTCGGAGACGGCAATTCCGGGAGCTCGAGACCGAGCTGTTCCCGTGCGATCCGCCGGGCCGATTGGTCGGGAGACTCGTAGTAGATCAGCTGCGAGGAGGGGAGCATCCATCCCTTTGACCAGAGCGCCGCGCGCCGAGGGTCGACGGCTCCGATGTGTCCCCACGGGGCTTCCGGGTTGAGATGCCCCAGCAGAACTCGATCGGGGTGCCCCCGGGGCCGCAGGACAAGGAACGTGGATAGGCAGAGCCCGTCGTCCGGTACCGTGAACACCATTCGGTCGGCGTCCGCGACGGGACGAAAGCGTGTGAACTGTCGCTCCTCTGCCATGCGACTTTCCTTCCCCGGGGGCGACGCTACGAAGGTATTTCCCGCGCTCCCTAACCCGGATATCCCGTGGAAGTCATGTAGAACCGGCTCACTCCTCGGCGACCCACATGGGAACGTTCTCCGACTCCTGGCGGCTTACCAAGATCTCGTTCGGTCTGATCTTCCAGGACAGCGC
>JASHPV010000118.1 GCA_030037875.1 Thermoplasmata archaeon | reverse complement strand
CCGCCGGCGGGGCCCTCGCGGCGGGAGCGGCCGCCGGGCCTGCGGGCGGGGTTCCGCCGGTGGGCGGACGCCGCGGAGGAGCTGCCGCAGTCGAGGTGTCGGCCGGTGCGGCCTCCGTCATCATCGGAGCGGTCATACCGGTCCGGGTGCCCTGAGCTTGCTGGAGGCGCCACTGGCTGAACGAGACGTAGCTCGGCTGGCGCTTCCACCAGTCCCAGAACGCCCCTTCGCTGTAGTTGGCCCCGAGTTCCTTCTTCCCGTCGGTGCGGTACCGCTCGACGAAGTCGGCGTAACCCTGTCGCTCCGGGTCGGCGTTCTCCGGTCCAGCGCGCGCCAGCAGGGTCGCGGCGCACTCAGGACAGACCGCCGAGGAGGCGGGGATCGTGGAACCGCAGCGACTGCATCGGACCAGGTCGGACTCGAACTCGGCTCCGCATTTGGGACAGACCGTCGCATCCTCCGGGATGAGGTTGCCGCATTCGCCGCACTCGACCAGCCGGCCGCGGGCGAATCGGCCCGTGCCGAACATCACGCCGACGACGGCTACGATGATGCCGGCGGCGATCGCCAGCCAGATCCACAGCGCGAGGCCGAACAACTTCATCGTGAGGAAAGAGAGGAGGCTCGGCGCCGGCGCGGAGCCGGCGACGGTCAGCGTGCCGACGTCCTCGGAGTACGACCGTCCGTTGTACGACGCTTCGAGTACGATCGTGTAGGTCGACCCCGCCGCCATGCCGGAGGCAGCGCCCAGGTCCGTTTCGAACGAAGAGCCGCTGGTGATGGGACCCGACTGGAGCACGAAGGTGCCGCCCTTGCCGGTGGCGAAGACCGTCAACGTGCCGGTGCCCTTTCCGGCATACGTCGCGACGCCGGTGGAGACGATGTAGGTGCCGTTGGTGGGCAGCTTGCCGGTCGTCTGAGTGTAGCTGAGCGAGATGAACGCCGGGGTGATCGTGACCGTCAGCCCGCTCGAGTTCGTCCCGCCGTCGGGGAGGCCACCGTTCCAGATGGCCATCACGCCGAAGACGACGGTGAAGTGGGCCTTGTCCTGGAGACCGGTGACGCTTTCGTTGACCACCCAGGAGAGGGGCACGGTGACGCTATTGCCGGACGAGATCGGAGCGGTGATGAGGCCGCTAGACGCCACGACGGTGTTCTTGAGCGTCCCCGGGTAGAGCAGTTCCACGGTGTAGTTGTTCGTGGGGGCCGTGCCGTTGTTCTTGACCACCACGTTGACCTGGAGTGTTTGCCCGATGGCCACGGTGGAGTTCACCACGCTCGCGACGAGCGAGGTGCTTCCCGTCACCGCCAGGATGGCCTCGTAGTTCGGGAAAGCGGCCGACGGAGAGGTGAAGGGAGTACCGGGGGAGACGACCTGCGGATACGGGGTCAAGGACGCGGCCACATGGGTGACCTCGCTCGGAAGGCCGGGGGGAACTGTGACGGTGACGTTGTACGTCCCGACGAATTGTCCGGTCGGGAGCAGGGAGGAGTCGACGATGGTCGACAGCAGCATGCTCCACGCCATTCCCTGGCCGCCGGAAACGGACTCGGCGAGGCCCTTGTTCGCCAACGCTTGGGCCACGTAGGCCGCCAAACTGGGGTCCGTGGTCCCGAGGTCGTTGAGCCCGGCGACCGTGGCGGCCAAGGTGGCGCTCGACCCGGCGTACGCCGCGGCCGTGGTGCCGTTGGCGACCGGGATGGCGTCCCGCCCGCCGGTGATCGGAACCTCGAGCCACTGGTAGAAGTACGCCTCGCTGGCGCTCCCGTTCGGGATCACCGCGGAAGAGTCCGTGAACGGGGCGTACGGCGCGCCGGACACCGTGATGTTCCCCAGGTAGGCGTTGGCGCCATCCGATAGGAGGAGCTTGTTGGAGAGCCACGGGGACGGCGGGGGAGTTCCGGACGAGACCGGGGTTCCCGGGGTGGGGTCGAAGTTGATGTCCAGGGTGCTGTCCGCGGCCGTGATTCGAGAGCCCGCACCAGTGGCGGTGATGTTGAACTGAAGCTGCGGAACCAGGTCGACCTGGAGGCTCGTGATGTTCACATTGCTCATGTCGAAGTTGAAGTTCACCAATTCCGAGGAGGCGGATCCAAACTGACCGCTGTCCTGCAAGAAGGTAGAGACACCGCCCGAATTGGCAATGGCGGTGAGCGCGGTGGAAGGAAAGGGAACGTCGACGATCGCTCCGGCGGGTTCATTCCCGAAGACGATGCTCCCCAGCTGGTAGGCGGTCCCTCCGTACGAGAACGTGTTGCCCGTGCCCCCGGCGGTGTAGGCCGCGAAGCTAACGTACCCGATCTGGAGGAATGCCGTGTACAGTGGGGTGTTCTCCCATGCATAGGCCTGGGCGATGCCCTGCGCGACCGGCGCCGCGAGGCTGAAGCCACCCCAGGCGTACGGAGCCGTCGACGTCTCGTTGTCGGCGACCAGGGAGGCGCCCGGAATGCCGAACGAGCCGTAGTCGTCCGCGTAGTAGTTCTCCACCGAGCTGTCGCCGATGAAAATCTGGCCACCACTGGCGGCCTGCAAAGCGGGAGAGAACTCTTCGTCCGCGAGGACCGTCGAGCTGATGGTTTGGACCCCCACCTGCGGGTTGTTCGTGCTCGTACTGTCGTTCAGGAAGAGGCTGCCGCCCGCGCTGACGGTGACCCACCCGGGGAACTCGAAGGAGCTGTCGGCGCCAAGGGCCATCATTCCGGTGACGGAGACGTTGAGCTTGACGAAGGCGTTCAGGACGTTGGGGTCGGTGGTGATGGTGGATTGGGAGAGCGTGACGGTGCCGGCGTCGCTGAACCAGAACACGTTGGCCAGACGCTGGGCGACCGTCCCCGCGGTTCCAATGAACTGAACCCAGTCGATGGTAAGCTTCTCCACGATGAGCGTGCCGCCGGCTTGGACCGAGATATTGCCGGCCTCGTAGTAGACCGCGGACCCGGTGGTTCCGGGGCTCAGGACGACGGTCTGGCCCGCCAACACGGTCAGGTCGCCGTGCCCGTAGCTCGCATCGGAACGGAGCCCGCCGGCGGCCGATCCGGCCGTCGAAGGATGCGTCGCCGCAGGGGCGAAAGCGAAGAGGAATCCGACCGAGCTGAGTACCAGAATTCCCAGGACGAAGGCGACCGCCACACCATTTCCTACGCTAAACTTCACGAATGGGCACCCATTTTCGCTAAAGCAATGGGACCGGTCTCGGTCCGTAGGATTTAGATGGGTTGGTCCCGGTATAT
>JASHPV010000117.1 GCA_030037875.1 Thermoplasmata archaeon | reverse complement strand
CCCCGACCACGCCTCCCAGACGTACGTGGTGTTGAGGTCTCCGCCGGACCATTCGCCTCCATACAGGACGGAGCCGTTCACCTCCGGGTCGGGATCGAAGGCCATGGAACCGTAGGCCTCCGGTGCGGGGTTATCGCCCGACGGCGTGACCCAGGTAAGATTGGTCCAGACCCCGCCTTGGAAGATCCACGTGTCTGCCAGGAAGGACCCGGAGACGTTGATCCCGCCGAACAGGAGTACGGCCTGCATGTTGGGGTCGTAGTCCATCATCTCGCCGTAACGGGCGGGAGGGGCGTCGAACGGGTTGGTGATGTTCGTCCAGGTACCTCGAGAAAAGACCCACGTGTAGTTGGTGGCGCAGACGACGTAAGAACACCCCCCGAAGTAGACGGTTTCGTTGTCCACGGGGTCATTCGCCGAGGCGCCGTAGTACAGGTCCGGAGGGCTGGCATTGGCCGCGCTGCTCGTCACGTCGATCCAGTTGGGCGTTGGGTCCGGGACGGGGACCGGCGGGTGAGCGGAAGGGGCACCGGTTTGCGCCGACGGCGATGCCATCGCCCGCGCAAGGGGCCCGAGCTCGGCGTGGTACCCCGGGGATAGGACGTCGGCTCGAGGCGCGGTCACCGACCCCACCGGGAGGAAAAAGAGCGATGCGATCGCAACGACCGTGGCTCCCAGGAGAAGCCTCCGGCCGAGTCGGGGGCGTCGGCCCATCTCGGTATCGACCACTGGGTTTCACCCCGACGGTGGAGGGGGGGAGGAGGGAGGTCCGGAGGAGGCCGGAGGGGTCGACGCGTCCCCGGCGCCGGTGGGGACGGCGGTGATCTGCCGGGGCGGTCGGCGGCCCCGGATCGCGATCACGGCCAGGATCACTGCCATCGCGGCCGCCACAATGCCGAGGTAGATCGCGTAGTCGAGGGGAGACTGTCCGGCGGGAGTGGTAGTCGGGCTGGGTCGCCCGGGAATGACGGGAAGGGCCGCGGAAACCTCGGTCAGGTCGAGGGCTTTGATCGGCTCGGTCGCGTTCTTCATTCCCGTGGTCGCGACCGAGTAGACCAGGAGGGACGTGCCGGCCTGGACCACGCCAAAGCTGTCGATGCCGGTCTCGTTCACGGCGCTCCCGTTCTGGAACGGGCCCCCGTCGGCTTCGGTGAAGCTCTGGAGGCCCTTGGCGGTGCTCACAAAGACGTAGTAGAGAGGTCCGTTCGATACCCCGAGCGCCGCGGATGCGGCGCCGGTCACGTTGTCGGCGGCGATCGTCTGGCCCGTGCTCGCGTCGTACAGCACGAGCAGTCCGGTCGCATTGCCCCGGTACAACAGGACCAGGGTCGACGCGGAGCCCGTCGCGAAGCTGGCCGACAGGAGCGAATAGCCGGCGGGAGGCGTATACGCCAGCGCGGCTTGGTTACCCGTCTGCAGGTCGACGGTGGAGTAGTTGTTCCCGAAGTTCAGCACCAGCGCCTCGTTCGAGGCGCCTCGGAGGCTGGCGACCTCCGTCAAACGCGAGACGCTGACGTTCCCGAGCTCGTTCCCGGAGGCGATGTCGTATTCGACCAGACGCTCCGGCGTGGTGTCGCCAAGGAGCGGGCTGGCGGCCATGAGCGCCACGATCTGGCCCGTCGTGCCGGTGGCGTCCACCTGGAACGACTGGGGGATGTCCCACGTTGAATACGTCTTGACCGCGCCCCAGGTCTGGGAGCTGGGATAGAACTCGGCGCCCTGGAGGTCCATCGACGTGAGCTGGAGGGGGCTCGAGAGCGTCGCCTCTGACGCCGGCAGCGCGTCCCAGACGACGTAGAGGTTCCCGTCGGGGAGCGTCATGGCCTTGGGGTTCGAGATGACGAAGTTCGGCACGGTGGGCATCGCCACGCGGTCGAGCGCGTTCGTGGACGGGTCGAGCCGCAGGGCGGAGACCTCGAGACCCTTCGAGGGGGATTGGCTGGCGTTGTCGTCCGAATAGAACAGGTACGCCCCGTTGTATCCTGCTGCGCCGGTCACCTCGGTGTACGGATACACGTCCGAGATCGCCGGGCCCTGGGTCCCGGTCGGGCTCCAGACGTCCTGGTCGTATCCCGGGCCGACGTAGTATCGCGGGTTCAGCGACCAGGGGACCCCGGTCCCGTTGTTGTACGGGATCGTGTCGAGGCCGAGGGCGGCGAGCGCCGCCCCGGCGCTCCCCCAGCTGTAGATCGTTCCGGAGGCGATGTTCCATGAGGTGGACCAGCACAGGGCCGAGGCCTGCACGAAGATCGTGCCGTTGACCCAGCCGCCGGAAACCTCGATGCCCGGATTGAGCTGGAACTGGACCGCGACGGAGATCGAGCCGCCGATGCCGACCGAAGCGATCCCGATGCCGAAGTTGACGGAGACGCTCAACGGGAGCGTGAAGCTGCCGAAGAACCTTGAGATCGCGACGCCGACGCCCGGGATGAGGTCGTTCCCGTTGGTGGCCGGCGCGAGGACCATCGTGAGCGTGATGGAGGGATTGATCGAGACGTCGAGCACGAAGCCGATCGTGACGCCGAGGATGCTGAAGCCGTACAGCGGAACGCTGCCGGAGAAGTCCCCGGTAACCGAAACGGTCGCGCTGGCGCTCAGCCATTGAATGCCGGTGACGTCGGAGCCGGTGGTCGAGAGGGCGAAGCTGCCCTGGAGAGTGAACGACGCCGTGATCTTGAGCTCGAAGGCGCCGATGTCGATCGACGGCGGAGTGAGCGAGAGGGTTCCGATGAGCGAGATGTCGCCGGAGGAGTTCGCCTGGAAGTGGACCTTCACGTCGGGGATGAGGTCGTAGGCGCCGCTGACCAGGGGAATCGGGAGACTGACCCCGAGGGCCTGCCCGACGTTCCAGTCGAAGGCCTCGTCGATCGTGAACGTCTTGTTGTACGGTCCGGCGCCTTGGCTACTGATCGTTTGGGTGGCGCCGGCAAAATTGAACAACGTGACGAGCCACGACGGCGTCGTGATCATGTCGATGTAGAACGTGGCATTCAGGGTCCAGCCGGCGAAGAAACCCTCCGCCTTGATGATCGAGCCCGGCGCGACGTGCGCCATGTTCGGGGTAATGGTCCAGTGATCGGGATTGCTCTGCTGAACGAAGGTAACCGGACTTCCATCGAGGGTCGCGGAGATGCTCGTCGCCGGCGTGCCGGCGACGATCGCCGTGAGCGTGAAGGTGTTGTCGAAGCTCACGTCCGAGTAGAAGTACTGCTGGTACTCCGAGTAGATGACCATCGTTTCCGACGGGGTCACCGTGAAGACGAGGTTGGCCGTCGCGGTATCGGACTGGTTCAGCCAGTCGACAACGGTCAAGGTCAGCCGGTAGATGTTGTAGCTCGATTGCGGGGGCGCGCAGTTGATGGTGACCATTCCAGTGTACGGGAGCGAGTAGTACGGAGCGTACGCTCCCGTGCTGGGAGCCACGAGGGGTCCACAGCCGTCGGCGTCGGGAATGGTATGTCCGTTCCGAATTCCCTGGATGGCGAAATCGTAGACGAGATCGCCCGAGCCGCCGTACGCGTCGACGATGAACGGGACCGCGAAGTACGGGCCCACCGTGAGGATGTCCGACGGGCCGGAGAGCCTCGCATGGACGACCGCGTAGAACCGGTAGGTCGAGTTGAAGATGGGTTCGTAGGGGTTCGTGCCCAATCCGCCCGTGATTTCAAAGTAGTTGTCGGTGTAATCCGTGGAGTACCCCACCGCGTCTCGCGCGGAAGGGTCCCCAGAATCCGAGACATTTCCCCAAGTCTCGCTGTTCAGGTTGCTCATGGCGGGCAAGCGGAATAGCCAGGTGTCGTTGAGGTAGGTACTACCCGTGCACGCGGCCATGACGTTCGCCCCGTAGCCGCCGTAGAGAACGAACCGGTCGTTCTTGATGCTCCAGCCCAGGGCCGGGTCGGTTCGCCCGCAGGGGGCGTACTGGCTGCAAAAGATGCCCGGGTTGCTGTTACAGTTAGGATCGGCGGCCGGTGCGCCGGTCACTCCCGCGGGAGCGGCCGGAGCCGCCGGATGGAGCGGTGAGGCGATTGGCGCGCAGTACGCGCCACCATTCTCGGTCACGTTCATCGGGTACCAGCCGGTCGCATTGAACCACCAGCCGACGGTGGAGTCTCCCGTGCCGTAGAAGGCGCCCAGATCGCAGTTGTTCTCGATCGTGACGCCGTCGTCGGCGCCTCCGTAGAGCATGATGATGCCGGCCGGGTTCTCGGCGATGGCGGCCTGGTAGCGGGGCTCGGGTGCCGTCATCGGGTAGGCCTTGTACCCGTTCACGCCGCCGAGGAACGGCGTGACGTTGAGCCAGGTACCGGCCTCGAAGAACCAGGTGTCCCCCAATGTGGTGCCGGAAGAGCTGAACCCCCCGAACAGCAGGATGGCGCTAAAGAGAGGGTCCCAGATCATGGAGCCCCAGAACCGGGCCGGGGGCGCCGCGCCGGCCGTGGAACTGATGTTGGTCCATGCCCCGTTCTCGAAAAGCCAGGTGTCGTTGAAGTAACTCTCCGTCTCCGTAACAGACGAGTAGTTGTACCCGCCGAACAGCAGCAGCGCGTTCTCGGTGGGATAGTAGGTCAACATCGCGCCTTCGCGTGGCGCCGGGCAGGTGGCCGGAGTGCACGTGGCATTGCTGATCAATTCGGTCCATCGGTTGTTCGCGAAGGACCACGTGTCCTGTAGGTCCTCGACCGGCACCGGTACCGAAGAGTACGGGTCTCCGTACCCTCCGAACAGAATGTTGTCGTGGCCGGCCGGGAAGTACGACATCGCGGCATCTTCGACGAAGGCCACGTTCGGGGAGCCGGACGGCGGCGTGATGTTGGTCCACGACGAGATGGGATCGCTGGGCGGAGGCGCGGAAAGGGAGACCACCGGAGCCGACTTCGCGCAGCTTGGCAACGCGCCCACGCGGCAGAGCGAAGCCTCGTTCGCTTTCGATACCGGAACGGTCACCACCGTCGACGCCGGGCGCTTTCCCGCCTTCGCATTAGCCGCCGCGGCGGAGGAGGCGAGGGCGAGCTTTGCGGCAGGAGATTTCTTCGAGGCCGGGGCAGAGTGGTTCGGCGTGGCGGGAGTGTTTAAGGCCGGGATCCCCTCGAGGAGCATCACCGCCACGAGAATGACGCAGATAGCCGCCTGAAATCCCCGGTGCTTCGGAAACGCTCGCCACCGGCTTGGCCCGGAGGGGGCGCCCCGGGAGGAGCTTGGCGAGATGCAGGGCCCTGCGACGGAGGAACCGTCTGACCTGTAAGGCGGTCCGGGAGCAGCCCGCAACCGAAGGATCACCTTCACGTGCAGGTGGCGGCCCGGAACCGTTCCGGCCGGTGAGGTCCGAGGGTCCGGAGGGTCTACGAACACAGATGAGGAGAAACGCTCCGCGAAGGCGCCGGAAACTCTGGGGGTCTAAAGAACTGCCGATTTGGTGTCCCCGAATCGGGGTCGCTACCGGCGCAAAAGAAAGATAGTCGATGCGAGTCGCAGGGGGACGGAGCGATCTCGTTGGAGCACCGGTGCGCCACGTGCGGCGGGCCTCTCGAAAGCGGTTTCGTGACCACCACCAACGGTTCCGGACTCTTTTGGTCGCACGAATCGGCTGAGACCCGGGTCCGGCCGGACGGCCTCGAGGTGCTCGTACCGACCCGCTTCCATGTGAACTCGTCGGCGAACGTCCAGGGGCTTCGATGCCGGAGCTGCAACACGATCCTCGTCCGGATATCAGACAAAGCCCTGTAGATCCTACATTCTAATGTGGCGCCGGCCCAGCCGGTTTCATCGGCCTGAACGGCGTACCCGCTTGGGGGAGGAGGGGGCGCGGGATGCTCAACGAGAGGATCTTCACCATCGGGGGGTGCTTGACCATCGTGGCGGGGGTCCTCTTGCTCGTCGCATTCGCGCTCAACCCGGTTTCCCTGCTCTGGGGCGTCATCGAGGCGGGGCTCCTCTTGGTGGGTTTCGGGGTCTTCTTCATTTACGTGGGCCGAGAGGCCCGACGCGGCCGACAGCGGCTGCTCGACTCCCCGAAGCCCCCTCCCTGAGCCCCGGCGCGAGGGCAAACCCTCATTATCCCCTCCTTGCCGTGAAACGACCGAATGGGGCCCACATCGCCCGGAGCCGGGTTCTGTCTCTGGCTGACCGGATTGCCCAGCGCCGGCAAGACGACGATCTCCCATGAGCTCGCGCCGCTCCTCGCGGCCCGCGGGTGGAAGGTCGAAGTGCTCGACGGCGACGAGGTGCGGAAGGGCCTCAGTGCGGACCTGGGATTCGACCGGTCCTCCCGGGAGCAGCAGGCCCGCCGTGTCACGTACGTCGCGAAGGTTCTGACCCGGAACGAGGTCATCCCGATCGTCGCCTTGATTTCGCCCTACGCGGCTTCGCGCGCCTACGCCCGTCAGGAAGTCGGCCGGTTCGTCGAGGTCTACATCCGTACCCCGATCGAGGTCTGCGAGCAACGGGATGCGAAGGGGCTCTACAAGCGGGCCCGGGCGGGAGAGATCCAGGACTTCACCGGGGTCGACGACCCCTACGAGCCTCCCGAACACGCCGAGATCGTGGTGGACACGACGCGTATGAGGCCCCCGGAATCGGCGGCCTACGTGGTTTCGGAACTCGAACGCCTAGGGTGGCTCGCCCCTCTCGAACCGTTATCTTCGCCGCGCAAGAGGGGCAGGTCCCGAAGGCGTTGAGATCGAGCTTCGCTCGGCAGACCGATGGCGCCCCGGGTTCTCGTGATCGGTCCGAGCTCCGGCCTTGCCGAGGAGTTCGTTTTGGCCGCCCCCGCCGGCTGGACCTTCGAGGGCGTCGGTCAGCGGGGGGCGGTCCACGCAGCGGACCGATACGATGCGGTCCACCTGGTCGACGCACGGGACATGGGCCCGCTCGAGTACGCGGTGCGAGCCAACGGTTGCGATACCGTGGTGAGCTTCCTGCAGGAGGGGGACCGGCAGCGCTGCCAGGAAGAGCGACCCCTCCCGGGGCAGATCCCCTCCGGTGCGGCCTGGGACATCAACGTCCTGGCTACCGAAGCGGTAGGTCGGGCGGCGGTCTCCGAGCACAAGCGCGTGATCGTGGTTTCCACCGACGAGATCTTTCCGGAGGGAGGGGGCCCGGCCCCGGAGTCCAGGAATCCGCTGCCCTGGACCGAGAATCCGTCCTGGTACGGTGGCACCTGGGCGGAAGCCGAGTCGCTCCTCCACCGGCTCCGGGGATCGGTAGCGGTCCTTCGCGTTTCCGCGCTGTTCGGCTGGAACAGCCACCGGGAATGCGACTGCCGATTGGCCGGGGAACTCGGACGTCGCCGGGAAGGCGCCCCGGACCGGATTCAACCCACTTTCGTTGGCGACGCTACGCGGGCCCTTCGAGAGCTCGTTGAGAGCCCACTGACCGGCCGGTTCCACGTCGCGCTCGCAGGGTCAATCCCCCGGGAGGAATTCGCGGCCGCCCTGCGGCAAGCGTTGGGCGGGGCCGCGGCCCCGCACACACTCGCTCCCGAGCGCCACCCGGGGCTCGTCCCAGGCCGGCTGGCGGAGGCCGGATTCCGCCCCACGTCCCTGCCCGTCGCCTTGGCGTCGCTCCGCGGGGCGTCCGAATCTTAGC
>JASHPV010000116.1 GCA_030037875.1 Thermoplasmata archaeon | reverse complement strand
CGTCGTCCACAATACGTTCATATCCCAGGCCAGGGGATTTTGATTGCGTAACTTCGCGAATCGGGGAGGGACGCACTCGCGGCTTCCCCCGTGCCGCGTCGATGTTCGATGCGATCGTGCGTGCTCCTGTTAACAGTCGCCCTGAGCGTTGTACTGGCTGCGAGCGGAGTCCAAGCGGGCGAGACGTCGTTCGCATCGCCTCTCCATCAGCAATTCCGTTCCCTCTCGAGTACTCCTCCGGACTCGGTCGCCGAGTCGCGCCAAGTGAACCCGGGCAGTCCACGCCTTGCCGCCGCGGATCACCCGGCGACCGTCACACTCGTGCCGCCCAAGGGTGGCGCGCCGGAGATCTGCGCGAACGGGACCCCTTCGGATCCCTTCCCGGTCTCCTTCCTTCCATACGGATACATTACTCCCAATCTGTTCGGCTTGGGGACCGGGAGTGCGGGCGTGGACAACGTTTGCTACACCGGAGGGACCCATGGCGCGGTCTCCAACCAGGTCAACTTTAGCAACGTGGGCGGCGCCGAAGGCGTTCTCGGCTTTCCTCACATTGAGTATGGACAGGACCTCTGGGGAGGCTCTCCAGGCAACATGTCGGCCGGGTTCCAACTGCCGGAGCCGGTGTCGAACGCCACCAACAGTAGCCTGTGGCTCACGAATTCGTACTCAATCAATGATAGTCTCGGGTCCGCGGCGTACGACTATGTCTGGGACAACTTCCTCTCCTCGTACATTCCAAACCCAGGGAACGTCTCGGGCCCCACAAACTACTCGCTCGAGATCATGCTGTGGATGTCGACCGGGTTCGAGGGATCCCCGTTCACCTACTTCCCCTTCGAGGGCGTCGCGTCGCTGCCGACGTTGGTCAACTCCACCCTCGGGGACCAACCGTGGGACTTTTCCCATTTCTGTCAGGGGACCGATGACAACGAACTGACAGTGCTCTACTTCTACAACGGCACGGGGGGCGCGATGAACGCGACCGCGCGGACACTGGCGGTCAACTTCAGCGCCGTGCTGCTGAACGTCAACGAGATGATCCGGGCGAACGGCATTTCATGCTGGGGATACCCGGCCAACGACGACGTGAACATGTACCTCGACGATCTCAATCTCGGTTCGGAGTTTCTGACCCCATTTCCCTCCTCCTACTACGGTCAGGCGATCTTCAACTGGACTCTCTCGTCGATGTGCTTCACGTTTCCCGAAGGTACGCCAAGTCTCGACAACGTCTCCTGTTCGCCTCCCGCCCCTTCTCCCCTGAACGCCCAACCGGTGGGCAGTCCGGACAAGGGAATGGCGCCCTTGGACGTGGAGTTCACCGCAAATGCCGCCGGCGGCGCTCCGCCGTACACGTACAACTGGTCGTTCGGAGATGACTCAGGGAGCTCCCAGCAGAATCCCTCGCACCTCTACTCCGCACCGGGAGCGTTCACGGTGAACCTCACCGTGACCGACTCGAACGCGAGCTCGGTTGAACGGCATCTCACGGTGGATGTCGCGCCCCCCGTTCTGGAAGTCGGGATCTCTGCGTCGGAGTCGTTCGGAGTTGCCCCTCTGAACGTCCAGTTCAGCTCCGTCGTTTCGGGGGGAGTGAGGCCTTACGCCTATCACTGGCAGTTAGGGACCTACAACCTTGGACCCGATCCCAATGCGTCGTTCACTTTCCAGGCCGCCGGGGACTATTCGGTCTCTCTTTGGGTCAACGATTCCGCATCGCCGACGCCGGACGAAAATCACACTTCGGTGACGGTGGCCGTGTCACCCCCCGTCCTTCACCAAGGACTCTTTGGCCTCACCGACGCCGAGCTCGTGGCCCTTGGCGTCGCGATAGTCCTGCTGGCCGTGGGCTTGTTGATCGCAATCCGACGCCGCACTCCACCTCCGCCGGAGTTGCCGGAGCCCCCGAGCTGAGCGGGGGCGAAGTTCCGGCGGGCGATCCCTCCGGGTCGGTGCGACGGCACGAGGTGGCGCCGGAGCCATCGTAGGGTTGATAGGGAGGGAGGTGCTCGCATTGGGTCCACATGGCGGGTCACTCCGGAGCCACGGCGGGCGTATTGTACCGTGGGGTACCGACCCGGACCTGGCGCGAGGTGCCTCTCCCCACGTCGTACGAGGTTCGCAATCTCCTGTCCAAAGTGGGGGGGCTCGACCGGGACCTCCGAGGCGAGAACGAACTGTGGCGGGCGCGTCTGGGGAGCAGTGTGTTCACCGGCTATCAGAACGGCACGATCTACTGTACGGGCGGTCTCGAACCCGATCTGACGCACATTTACCTAAGAATCGACGAAAAAGTCCGTGGGCGAAAGCGAGCCGCAGCGCGGCGTCGCTGACGCCCGGCATGGCCGACCCGGCGAGTTAGCCTCGAGTGTGGACCAACCCGTGGCCGACCGTGGGTCGGCCCCCGCGACCATTCGAACGAGCCGACTGACGGGCCTTGCGGACGGGATTCCGCGTTGCCCGCGTAAGTACGCTTCCGGCCGCGCTAGGCCGACACGAGAGCGCCGATCACGATGAAAGGCAACAGCGCGGAGGACACGAGGTAGACCTTGCCCAACAGCGAGAACTGGGCCAGAGCGGTGCTCCCGGGTATCACCACGTACAGCGGATCCCCGCCGGTGAACCCGGCCGCCAGCGCGATGAGGCTCAGGACGAGCCAAATAAGCGCGACCAGACCGCACGCGATGAACGTCAGTCTCTTCAGTGAGAGGTGCATGATCCGAGACCGTCGACCTTCCGTGGGGGTAAGCCGGACCTGTGACTTGGCATAAAGATAGCTGACCGTCCGATCCGTTCACCGGCGGCGCGGGACCTACCAGATCTGGACGCGGCGCTTTTCCGGGCGGAACATGGGCGTCCCCGGACGGATTCCAAACGCCTGAAAGAAAGGAGTGGTGTTCAGAACAGCCCCGATCACGCGGAAGCGGCCCGGGGAATGCTCGTCCGTCGTCAGGCGCAGACGCGCATCCTCCGGCTTGACCGTCTCTCTCCAGATCTGGGCGTAGGAGAGGAAAAATCGCTGCTCGGGGGTGAACCCGCCGATCCGCTTTCGGCCCGCGGGGTTCTTCGCCAATCGGCGCTGAAGCGCTTCGAAGGCGATGCTGACTCCGCCCAGGTCGGCAATGTTCTCGCCGAGGGTCAGGGCCCCCTTGACGTGGACTCCCGGCAGGGGCTCGAACGCGTCATACTGGGCAACGATCTTCTTGGCCCGTCGCTGGAACTCGCGTGCGTCCTTCTTCGTCCACCAGTCGTGCAGGTTTCCGTTTAGATCGAACCGGCGGCCCTGGTCATCGTACCCGTGAGTGATCTCGTGGCCGATCACCAGCCCGATCCCCCCGTAGTTGACCGCATCATCCATTTTCGCGTCGAAGAAGGGAGGTTGCAGAATGCCCGCCGGAAACACGATCTCGTTCTGGGTCGGGTCGAAGTAGGCATTGACCTGCGGAGCGGTCATGCGCCACTCGTCCGGGTCCACCCGATGGCCCAGACGGGCGATCTTGCGGCGGGACTCGAACTCGACGGCGCGTTGAATGTTGGCCAGGTATGACCGTCGGTCGATTCGCAACGACGAATCGTCTCGGAAATGCTTCGGGTGACCGATCTTCGTGGTGAATCGCGCGAACTTCGCGAGAGCACGGCGACGGGTCGCCGACGTCATCCATGGAAGGCTTTCAAGCCGGTCCCGGAAGACCTCTCGGAGGTCCGCTACAAGTTTCTTCATCCGAGCGGCAGCGGCTGGCGGGAAGTACTCGGCGACGAAGAGTTGGCCGAGCGCATCGCCTATCGCACGGTCGGCGGTCCGGATGGCGCGCTTCCAGGACGGCTCGGGATGCTTTTGCCCGAGAAGCGTTCGGTTGTTGAACCGGAAAAACTCGCTCTCGACCTCCCGGTGAAGGAACGGCGCGCTCGTGCGTAAAAGGTGCCAAGCGGTGTACGTTTGCCAATCCGAGAGCGGTCGGCGACGGAGCAGTTCGTTGACGGCTCTCAAGAATTCGGGCTGGCCCACGACCACGTACGATAGGCGCTTCGCGCCCCGGCCCCGGAGGTAACTGCTCCAGGATATCTTCGAACAGAGCGCCCCGAGCTTCCCCAGGGTGGTTTTGTTGTAGTTCTTCTGTTCGTCCCGGAGGTCGGTCCGAGAACGGCTGGCCTTGGCCAGCTCGGTCTCGATCTCGTAGACCGTCCGGGCGTGGCTCCGAGCCGCTTGGGCGGAGTCGCCCAGCAGCGAAAACGCCCGAACCAAGTGCCGTTTGAAAGCCCTCCGTTGGGACGCGAAACCGGGAGCGAAGTAGTAATCGCGGTCTGGAAGCGAGAGGCCGTCCTGCCATAGGTACAGTGCGTAGATGTCACTCCGCTTTCTGTCGGGGTAGACCATCGTCGAGAAGAACGCGGGTATGCCCATGTTATGGAATGCCGCAAGTAATCGGACGAGGTCGTCGATGGACCGGAGCGAGGCGATGCGGCGCAGGTCCTTCTGGATCGGCCCAAAGCGGAGTCGGTTCCGGCGGGAGGAGTCCATCGCCGATCCATAGAACCGGCTGACCTCGTGCGCCACCGCCCGCAGGTGGGCGGTACGAGGCCGAGCCCTACGCTCCAGCAGCCGGTGCAATCGTCCGATGTTGTACTGACCAAGTTCGTCGAAGGCTCCCCACCGGGACCTATCGGCCGGGACGGGATTGCGCTTGATCCAGGAACCAACCGCGAATTGATAGAAATCTTTCTCCGGGAGTACGGAGCGGTCCAGATAACGGATCGAGAATCCCGGTGGCCGTGTGACCGAGGAGCGCGGGCCGCGTTGCGAGGCGCTACGCAGGGTTCGAGGGGAAATTGCGGGCACCACCCGTCGGGCGAGGACCAGACCGGCCGAGTTATCAATATTTCCGGTCGGGCGCCGCAGGCGGGCTCGTCCGTCCTAATCGTTTCGCGGAGGGGAGCTGAGCACGATCAGTGCATGCAACATTCGGCCCGACACGGAAGTCCGGTCGGGCCGGTTCCAGTCAGCCCGGACTTGCTGGCGCCCTGGCGACGCCGCTGGCGCGGCCCCGCATGACAATCTGCTGATCGTGATTCACGCATTCCCATTCTGCGTTCACCCGAGCGCGGTCCCCCTCCGCGTCCCATCGGGTTAGGACGACGTCGCAACGAACCGGCTCTCCGGTGAACACCGGTCGGAGGAACTCAAACGTCATCTCCCGAGCGAGAAAGTTCAACCGACCCCCTGCGATCGTCGGGAGCGTGCCCAACAGGAGCCCGTGGACCATCAGACGGCCCCGAGAATCGGGGATGATGTGGTGCACGCCCCTGTCTCCCGATGCGTCCACGAACGCGCGGACTTCCTCGACCGTGAATGTATGTTCGATGGTTTGCTTCTCGCCCACCTGCGGCGTGTACTTCCCCCAGCAAGCCGGACCCGTCGTGGCCTAAATCTCCTTCCCCAATATTCTGCGGGGCGGGCAAACCTTCAGGAGCTAACAGCCTGTCCAAACGGCGGGAGCCACCGTGGATCCGTTCAGTCACATTCTGCTCGCGTACCTGCTCGGCTTCGGGCTCTGGGGCCCGTCCGGGCTGCAATACGTCGTTGCCTCCGCCTTCGCAGGAGCCCTTCCGGACGCGGACGTGATACTGTATCCGCTATCGAGCCGGTTCCCCTTGCTCCGCCACCGGGGAATCACTCATTCGATCGTGGGGGTGACGATCCTCGCGGCCGCCGGCACGTTCTTGGTACCGCCCGCGCTTGCGTGGGCCTTCGGTCCCCGGTTCGGTACCGGCTCTCCTCTGGACTTTTTCGTCGCGCTCGAGGTGGGTGGGCTCTCGCACGTCCTGCTCGACGCGATGGACCACTGGTCGGTGCCGATCTTCGCCCCGTTCTCGCTGCGCGAGTACCACTTCGACGCCGACCGGATCATGAACGTGGGAGCCATGTCATTCACCGTCATTTCCTACGTCCTCATGCTCTACGAAAGAGGCCGGGTGCCGCTCTGGACCTGGGAAGTAACGGCATGGCTGCTCCTCGCGGCCGCTCTATTGTACCTTGGCGTTCGGCTGCTCGCCCGATGGCGCGCGGGGGTGGCGAGACGACGCCTCAGCTTTGACGAAGTCATCCCTCAAGCCAACCCGTTCGTTTTTCTCTTCTTCGGCCGGTCGGAAACCGGCGGACGGCTCCGACTGCGCTTCGCCCGGTACCACTTGCTCCGGGGCTTGCTTTCGCCCATTCAATCCCTCGAGATCCCACGGACCCCCGCGGGCCAAGGACCGGTCCTCGGACCTGAAGACGCACTGGCCCGGAGCTATGAGCCCGCCCTGCGCGCGAGCTGGCTGCTGGGAGAAACCCACCACTTCGGGGAGGCGCGGGCCGCACCCGGCGGGTTCAACGTGTTTTGGTACTCCTTGGAAATGGCTTTCTTCGGGCGGTCGGCGGGAGTCCTCGCCGAGGTGGATGGGCCGACCGGCTCGGTAACGACACGGACCGCGTGGAGGGATCCCAACCGGGCGCTGCAACCGGGGCCATGAGCTTCCCCGCACACCGGTCACGGTGAAATCGGCTGAGGTGCATCACACTGTGTGGCGAACGGGAGGATGATAGTTCGTACTCATATGGCTCCTGGTGCTGCCGGAAACCACGGGAGACGGAATGCCAAAGGCGGTAACGCCAGGTGAGGACCCCTGGGCCACCACCGGGCTCGAGATCTTACATTCGACGGATTTCGCGGGCGGTCGGCTGAACCGATCCGGCACGTATGTGGTTTGTTTCAGCGCCGCGTGGTGCCCGGTCACGCGGCGCTTCATGCCGCAGTACGTCGCCCTAAGGGGAGAACTTCCCGCAACGCTCGCCATCGCGGACATCACGAGCCTCGACGAACCGCTATGGGAAGACTTCCGGATCCGCATCACGCCTTCCATCATTGTGTTCAGGGAAGGCGAGACGGTGCAGCGCATCGACGGCCGGCGCTTTTTTGGCATTACCAAGGCGATGCTCGCGAAGCTCCCAGGTGCCCTTTCGGCTCAGTGAACGAGCCGTCCAACGTGCGGGTCATCGGGGATAAGTACGAACCGGTGCTTCGAGCCCGATCGTGGCGGCACGATACTGTCCCCAGTGCGGCGGAGTAAACTCCCCCACGGCAACGTTCTGTCAGTACTGCGGGAGCCCGCTACCCCCGGCGCCCTCCGCTCCGCTATCCTCTTCCGGTGCGGGCACTCCTCCGGCCCCGCCCGGTTGGGGTACGCCTCCTGCCGGTGCCCCTGCCTACGGAGCGCCACCATACGGTGCGCCTCCCTACGGAGCCCCTCCTCCGGCACGACCCCGGCGCCGACTTTGGGTCTGGATATTGGTCGGACTCGTCGTCATAATCTTGGTTGTGGCGGCGGTTGGCTACTTCGCACTAGTCGCCTCGCCGGCCATCGATGTTAGCCAAATCGAGTTTCAGTCTTCCGTCACGGCCTGTGGACTCGAGAATTACTCTTGGGACGGATTCACTGCAAATGAGAGCCAGACCCTATGGCTCGCGCTGAGCGTTCCCGGCAACATGACGGGGACCTGCACGATATCGACGGTCGGTTCCGCTACGACCGGATTTACCCTGACCGGTGCGAATGTTCCCCTGACGATTCCGGCCAATACTAACGACACATTGCAATTCAATGTGACCTGCCCTGGCTCTTCCTACAATGGCGTGTTGACACTCACCGCCACCTAGGTCTGTCGAGGATACTCCCCTAAGCGCCGGGCAGCCACCTCGCGAGGAGCGCAGGGTGCTTGCCGGGCCATTGGGTCTCAACGTGGGTGTTACACCTGCACCTGACCGAGGAGGAACCCCAGCGCCGACCCAAAATGCACACTTTGCTGTCGCCGGAAAGCGCAAAACCGCCTGTCACGGGGTTTGGTGTGTGTAGAGTCAGCCGGTACACGGCCAGGAGTTCCTTCAATAGGAGCGAGTGCCTCACCCGCACCGAGTACCACCATGGAGCCGATCTCCTTCCCACAGGTGAAGCCTCCCCAGCCCGGACAGGCCGTCCGCGTCGAGGTCAAGGGAACCCTGGTTGCCGTTTTCAACGTGGGGGGAGAGTTGCGAGCGATCGGCGAGAAGTGTACCCATCGTGGCGGACCCTTGGAGAAAGGGCCGGTGACCGGCCACGTCGTGACGTGCCCGTGGCACGGATCCCAGTTCAATCTCGATACCGGCGAAGTGGTTCGAGGACCGGCCACGGTCCCGGAGCCCACATTCCGCGTCCGTATCGAGAACAACGTGCTTGTCGTGGACGCACCGTGAGTCCAGACCGAGAATGGAGTGGCCGCGCTCCAAGTGGCACTAGGGAAAGGTAGTGACCGGCCGATGTCGGCTCGAATAGAGTATCAAGCGGTCGCCCCTGGCTCGACCCAGGGGCTCGAGGAGCTCGCCCGTTACGTCCGGAGCGGCACCCTCCCTCCGGGCCTTCTCGAGCTGGTGATGATTCGGGCATCGCAGATCAACGGGTGTGCCTACTGTCTCGACGTTCATTATCGTCGGGCCCGCCGGGCTGGCGTACCCCAATCGCAATTAGATACGCTCCCGGCGTGGGCGGAGTCCCCCGCCTTTTCCGAGAAGGAACGGGCGGCACTCGCCTGGACCGAGAGCTTGACCTTGATGTTCCGGGACCATGTTCCGGATTCTTCGTGGGATCGAGTGAAAGCCCAATTTTCGGAGCGCGAGGTGGTCGACCTCTCGATCGCCATCGTCGAGATCAACTCGTGGAACCGGCTCATGACCGCGTTTCGCACGCCTCCCACGTTCGGTACTCAACGGCCCTCGGGCGCAGGATCCTCGACTCCGCCGACCGGTAAGCAGGTAGCGGGGTCCTCCGACTCCCCGGCTCAGCCCGCTTAGCGGGACTACGAGGACGGTCGCGGCCACTGTCTCCCATTGGTCTAAGTAGTAGCCGGACCGTTTTTCGAAGGGGCGTTACGCGTGGCAGTTTCCATCGGCCGAACCCCCGCTCCCACTCGGTCGCGCCGACAACGGTTCGCGGCCGGAAAGGCCGCCCGGAAGAAAGTCCCTCGGTCGAGCCACGCGTCGTGGACCGCCCCTCAAGGGAGGCCCGACCCCATCGACAGCCTCGAGGCGGCGAGCCGCAATCGGGTGCCTGCCCTCGTCCCGATATGGTACGGCCGAATGTCCCTCTCCCCTTTCGCGTTCTTTCGAGGGTCGGCGGCTCTCATGGCACGCGACCTGGCCATCACTCCGACGACTGGGGCCAGAGCCCAGCTGTGCGGAGATGCCCATCTCAGCAACTTCGGCGTCTTTGGCACCCCCGAACGCAATCAGGTCTTCGACATCAATGACTTCGACGAGACCCTTCCCGGCCCTTGGGAGTGGGACGTCAAACGTTTGGCGACGAGCCTCATTCTTGTCGGCCGATACAACCGGTTCTCCCGCAACGTAAGCCAGAGGGCGGCTCGAACCGCCCTGTGGGCCTACCGCCGCGACATGGAACAGTTCGGAATCGCGCGGTATCTCGACACCTGGTACTCCCATATCGACCGCAAGACCATCTCGAGGCATTCAACCCGCGCCGGGCGGAAGGTCGTTGCGGAAGCGATTCGTCGGGCACGTCGGCGCACGGTCCTCCACGCATTTCCGAAACTGGTGCAAACGGTCCAGGGCCGGCACAGGATCCGGGAAGAACCGCCTCTCATCGTCCACTACGAGAACCGGGCCGATTCCGAGGAGTCGCGAAAATTTTTCGACCAATACCGGGCAACCCTGCCCGAAGACCGGCGTACGTTGTTGGAACGCTACCACGTCGAG
>JASHPV010000115.1 GCA_030037875.1 Thermoplasmata archaeon | reverse complement strand
TACCTGTTCGACGGCGCCGAGGTCGAGGTGGTCGACCCGGTGGCGAACCCGGAGTTCTGCATGAACTGCCACCGGATCCGGGTCACCCACAAGGGCGAGCTCAAGGGCTGCCTCAACCGGAACGATGACCTCATCCCGACGCATGGCCTGGACGACGACCAGTTACGGATGGCCTTCCGGCGCGTGGTCGCCCGGCGTGTGCCCTATTACGGGGCGTACCTGAAGGACTTTCCGCGCCGAAACCCCGCTCAGGCTCCCCTCATCCAGCTCGTACCGCCGCCCGGCTGAACTCCGGCTCAGCCGGCGGACGCCGGTGGGTTCGGGAGCTTGCCGTACTTGGTCGCGATCACCTCGGAGAGGATGGCGACGGCCAGCTCTTCCGGGGTCCGGGCCCCGATGTCGAGACCGATGGGCGCGTGGAGCGAGCGCACGAAGGCCGGGTCCACTCCATGGCGCTCGAGCTCGGTCAGATTCTGTTTCAATCGATGACGGCTCGCCAGAAGTCCGGCGAACTTCACCCGGCTGTGGGAGATCGCCTCGAGTATCGCCACGTCTCGCTCGCCCTTCGTTAGCACGACCACGTAGTCGTGGGGACCCAGCTCGGCGGGGTCCACCGTGGACGATTCGATGACCTTGTGAGGGGCTTCGGGTAGCACGGGGAGCGGGTCGATCACGACGACCTCGAACCCGAGCAGCTTCCCGAGATGGACCAGGGTGGCTTCGATCTCGTCCTTGCCGCCCTGACCCACGATCACCAGTCGCTGAGACGGCAGCATCGGCTCGATGTAGACCTCGAGGGTCCCGCCGCAGTTCGTCTGCACCCAGATCTCGTCCGGGTTGGTCTCCCGGACCAATCCCTCGACGGCGCTCTCGGTATCGACCAGGTGAACCCGAACGACCCGCGGCTCGCCGGTCTGCATGGCCTCCTGCGCCACGGCCACGATCGGACCCTCGGGGCATCCACCGCCCAGCGTCCCGCCGGCAACCGTTCCCTCGTGGGTGATGAGAATCTTAAAGCCGGGTTTCGCGAGGGTAGAACCCTCGGTCCGGATCACGCTCGCGATGGCGAACGGTTCCCTCTTCGCCGCGAGCGCGGAAAGTTGCTGCGAGAAATGCGCGACGTGCACGGTCGATGCAGCTCGATGGAGCATTTCAGGATTCGCGAACGGCGCAGACGAGCGATTTCTCGGCGTGGCTCGGCAAACGCTTAGAGGGATTCCCGTATCGGCAGCTCGAGCATGGCGAGCGGAGGCAAGCGCCGGCGCCGGGCCATCTCGGAGCCGGCTCGCGTCACGGCCCTTGTCCTCGCGGCCGGCGCGTCGTCTCGGATGGGTCGACCCAAGCCGCTCCTGCCCATCCTGGGGCGGCCCCTCTTGACCCGCGTGCTGGAAACGGTGCGCAGCATCGACCCGGCTGAGACCGTCGTCGTCCTGGGAGCGGAGGCGGACCGGGTCCGGGCCGGCGTCGACCTTCGAGGAACCACGGTCGTCGTGAACCCGGAGTTCGGCGAAGGCATGGGGAGTTCCATTCGGCGGGGAGCAGCAGCGGCCGCCTCGACCGGGCCTCTCCTCGTGGTCCTGGGGGATCAGCCCTTTGTCGAGGCCGCCACATTGGAGGCGCTCATCCAGCGACACGCCTCGGGCCATGCCAAGATCCTCATCCCGACCTTCGAAGGCGTGCGGGGGAACCCCGTACTTCTCGATCGTGCACTGATACCGGAACTCGGTTCCCTTCGGGGCGACCTGGGGTGCCGGGCGCTCTTCCCCGGGCACAGCGCGGACCTTGTCGAAGTGCCGGTGACGGACCCGGGGATCCTGATCGATGTCGACACTCCGGAAGAGCTGGCCCGATTGGAATGGACCCTCGAGGGGTCGGGCCCCCCGACGGCGGCTACCCTACGGCCTCTGGTCGCCGACCGACTTGCCTTGCATCGCGAGGGGCCCGTTCGAGGACTGCCCCGGGGACGCATCGTGACTGACGTGCTGGCGCTCGCCACCGAACTCGATCACCATCGGGAGCCGTTCGCGCTCGCCACCGTGGTGAGCGTTCGGCCCCCGACGTCCGGTAAGCCGGGCTACAAAGCGATCATCCGTCCCGGCGGAACCGTCACGGGCTGGGTCGGGGGAAGTTGCACCGGACGGGTGCTCGTGGCCGAGGCTCTCGAATCAATGAAGGACGGTCGGCCCCGGTTGATCCGTCTCTCGCCCGACGCGGAAGAGGGAGGGAACCCTTCCCCGGGCGTGGTAACGCGTCGCCTTGAATGCGAAAGTGGAGGAGTGATGGAGATCTACGTAGAACCGCACCTGCCCGAACCCGAGCTCGTGGTCATCGGCGAAGCCCCCGTCGCGAAAGCGGTGGCCGCCCTAGGAGGTTTCCTGGGCTACCGGGTCACCGTGGTGGCACCGGGCGCCCGCCCTTCGGACTTTCCCGATGGGGTCCACTGGCAGCCCGACCTCGAGCGGCTCCCGAAGCTCGTCGCGCCCGGGACCTTCGTGGTCGTCGCCTCGACCGGTCTGTACGACGAAACGGCCCTCAAATCCGTCCTCCCGCGCTCGCCGCGGTACGTTGGCCTCGTTTCGAGCCACACGCGAGGCCAAGCCGTCCTCGAGGCGCTGAAGGAAAGCGGCCTGCCGACCGACCAGCTCGATGCCCTTCACAACCCCGCGGGACTGGACATCGCGGCCCGGGACCCGGAGGAGATCGCCCTCAGCATCCTGTCGGAGATCACGAAGGTCCGGCGGACCGCGCCGCTGCCCGCCGCCGAACAAGACGCCACGCCCCTCTCGACCGCGCCGGCATCGATCGACCCGGTGTGCGGGATGGAGGTCGAGGCCACCAGCCCGCTCCATACGACCTACAAGGGCGCCGAGTACCGATTCTGCTCCGAGAGCTGCCTCGCGAAATTCCGGCGGTCTCCCGCGCGCTACGTCTCGGCCTAGGCCGACGACGGCGCCGCTTCGAGCTGCTGCCGCGCCTTCTCGAAGAGGGCCGAGGCCTTCTTCTCGATCGTCGAGCGGATCAGGTGCTCTGCAAGGGACGCGGCCGACCCGGTCAGGCTAACGTCCGCGTTCCAGGCGACGGTCGTCCCGGTGCCGGCGGCCGTCAGGGTCGCGCTGAGCATGGCGTCCACGGCGTTGCCGAGCCCCGACCCCCGGATCTGGGTCACGATGCGCTGGCCCGGCGTCTTCTGCGTGTACTGTCCATTGAATCGGAACGTCCCGCGGATGAAGGCGACCCCGGTCGTGATCGTCCCCGAGAACTGGTCCCCCTGCACCGAGTCGACGGTGTGCGGGTCGTCCAAGCAGTCGAGCAGCTTCCGGACGTCCGAGAAGAACGCGTACACAGCTCCCGGCCCGGCTCGCACCTGAAACTGGCCGCTGACCTGCATCGGTTCCCCCTAGGGCGGCCGAAGCCCTACGTCACCCCATGGTCGTGGAGGATCTGCCAGACCTTCCACGGGTAGACCGGGATGTCGATGTGCGTGACCCCGTAGGGTGAGAGCGCGTCGACGATCGCGTTCACGATCGCCGCCGGCGCGCCGACCGTGGCCGACTCGCCGACCCCCTTCGCCCCGAACGGATGGTGGGGCGACGGGGTCGTCGTCTTACCGGTCTCCCAGTGGGGCGATTCCACCGCGGTTGGTACGAGATAGTCGAGGAACGAGTTTCCCCGGATGTTCCCTTCCTCGTCGTACGTGATCTGCTCGTACAAGGCCGGCGCGAGGCCCATGTTGAGCCCGCCGTGGATCTGGCCGTCGACGATCATCGGGTTGATGATCGTTCCGCAGTCGTCCACGGCCACGAACCGGCGGACATGGACCTGGCCGGTCCCCTTGTCGATGTCGACGACGCAGATGTAGCTCCCGAACGGATAGGTCATGTTCGGCGGGTCGTAGTAGTCGATTGCCTCGAGCCCGGGCTCCACCCCCGGCGCCGGGTTGGTGTAGGCGGCGAACGCCACGTCCGCCATCGTCTTCGACTTCTCGGGGACGCCCTTCACCTGGAACTTGTAATCCTTCCATTCCAGGTCGTCCGGGCTCACCTCGAGCAGGTGCGCGGCGATCTTCTGCGCCTTGGCCCGGATCCGGCGGGCGGCGACCGCCGCAGCCGCGCCAGAGGTCGGCGTGCTGCGGCTGGCGTACGTGCCGAGGCCATACGGGGCGGTGTCCGTGTCCCCTTCCTCGACGGAGATGTTCTCGGCCGGAATGCCCAGCTCGGTCGCGAGGATCTGCGCGTACGTGGTCTCGTGACCCTGGCCTTGGTTCTTCGTCCCGAACCGCGCCATCACCTTGCCGGTCGGATGGATGCGGATCTCGGCCGAGTCGAACATCTTGAGCCCCAGAATGTCGAACTGGGCCGAGGGACCGGCGCCGACAATCTCCGTGAAACTGGAGATGCCGATGCCCATCAGCTCGCCCTTCTTGCGCTTCTCCGCCTGCTCCTTCCGGAGCCCGGCGTAATCGATCATCTGCTGGGCCAGCTTCAGCGCGCCCCCATAGTTTCCGCTGTCGTAGGTCCAGCCGAGGGCGGACTTGTACGGGAAGGCCTCCGGCGGAATGAAGTTCTTCATCCGGAAATCGGCCGGGTCCATCCCGACCTTGCGCGCGATCTCGTCGACCAGGCGCTCGATGGTGAACACGGCTTCGGTCACGCGGAACGAGCACCGGTAGGCGATCCCTCCGGGTGGCTTGTTCGTGTAGACGCCGTCGACCTCGACGAACGCCTTCTGGAACGGATACGAGCCCGTGATGATGTGGAACAGACCCGCGGGGAACTTGGACGGGTTCGCTGCGGCGTCGGCGTAGCCGTGGTCGGCGATGGTCTTGACCTTGAGCGCGGTCAGTTTTCCATCCTTCGTCGCCCCGATATCGGCCGAGATATGGTAATCCCGGGCGAAGGAGCTCGACATCAGGTTGTTCATCCGGGTCTCGACCCATTTGACCGGGTGGCCGGTCTTCAGCGCTGCGACGATCGCCACGACGTAGCCCGGATAGACGGGGACCTTTCCCCCGAAGCCGCCGCCGATGTCCGGCGAGATCACCCGGATGCTCTGCTCCGGCAGCCCGGAGACGAGCGCGAAGACGGTGCGGATGGCGTGGGGCGCTTGGGTGGTCATGTACATGGTGAGACGACCCATGGTGTCGAACGTGGCCACGCAGCCGCAGGTCTCGATCGAGGAGACGTTGATCCGCGGAATGTAGAGGTCCTGGTGGACGACGACGTCGGACTTGGCCAGCAGCGCGTCGGTCCCGGGCCGGTCGCCGGTCTCCCAGTGCCAGATGTGGTTCGATTTCTTCTCCTTCTCCGGACGAACCAACGGAGAATCGGGCTGCAGCGCCTTGATCGGGTCGGTGACGACCGGCAGCGGGTCGTAATCGACCTGGACGGCGGCGGCCCCGTCGGCGGCGGCGTACCGGTTCTCGGCGACGACCCCGGCGACCTCTTGCCCTTGGAACTTCACCGTGTCGACGGGGAGCACCATCTGGGTGTCCGACATCAGTGTCGGCATCCACGCGAGCTTGGCCGCGTCGAGGTCCTTGCCGGTGATGACGGCCAGCACGCCCGGGATCTTCAGCGCCTCTTCCGAATGGATCGCCGTGATCTTGGCATGGGCGTACGGGCTGCGCACGAAGTCCAGGTATAGCATTCCCGCGAGTTGGATGTCGTCGACGTAGTTTCCCTTCCCGCGAATGAACCGGGCGTCCTCCTTGCGCGGGAGGCTCTGCCCGATGCCACCGTGGATGCTCATGGGCCACCCCCGGAGGCCTTGGCCGCGTGCTGAATCGCCTTCACGATGTTCACGTAGCCGGTGCACCGGCACAGGTTCCCCGAGATCGCACGACGGATCTCCTCCTCCGAGGGGTTCGGATTCTTCGCGAGCAGCGCCACGGAGGTCATCATCATCCCCGGGGTGCAGAACCCGCAGTGGAGCCCGTGCTCCGCGGCAAATCCCTCCTGGACCGGGTTGAGCTTGCCTCCGACCTCCAAGCCCTCGACGGTCCGGACCTTCCGGCCGTCGGCCTGCACCGCGAGCACGGTGCACGACTTCACCGGACGGTCGTCGAGAAGCACCGTGCAGGCGCCACAGTGCGTCGTATCGCATCCAATGTGGGTGCCGGTCATGCCGAGAACGTCTCGCAGGAAGTGAACCAACAGGGTCCGGTCCTCGACCGCCATGTCGAACGGAACGTCGTTGATGGTGACGTGGATCTTGCGCGTCGCCCCGCGTATCGGGAGAGGGGCGGTAAGCCGGGGGATGGCGGTGCTCGCCATCAGCTCTTCCCTCCCGCCCGGGCGAGAGCGGTCTTCACGGCTCGCTGGGTGAGCGTCCCCACGACGCCTCGTTTGAACTCCGCCGGACCTCGGAGGTCAGAGTTGGGCTGAGCGGCTTCCGCCGCGAGTTTGGCCGCGGCCAGGATATCCGCATCGGTCGGTTTTCTCTTCACGAGCTGCGCCGCCGCGTTGGGAGCGAGCAGAGCGGTGGGCCCGAGATTCGTCAACGCGATGGAGGCCTGGGTAACGGTTCCCTGCGCGTCGACGTGAAGCTGCACGGCCACCGCGGCGATAGCGAAGTCCCCCACCTTTCGTTCCATCTTCAGGTAAGCACCCCCGTCGCCGGGTTGAGCCTTCGGGACCTGTACTTCGACCAG
>JASHPV010000003.1 GCA_030037875.1 Thermoplasmata archaeon | reverse complement strand
CTCGTAATGCGCCTTTGCGCCCCCCATCATCCCTTGCAGGAACCAATGCTGCCGGAGACCCTCCGAGATTTTGGCGCCGGGCCGGTTGAATCCGAAGAACGGCATCGTGAGGTCTAGGTAGAACTGAGGTCGATTTGCCGCGAGGGCGGCGCGGAGACCGTCGAAGGCGGCAATGGGTGTCCCATCTGGGTTCGCGTCGGTCTTCAGCATCAGCGGCGGCACCGAGCTGATCAACACGCACTTGGCCACACGCTTGGCGCCGTGGCGGGCGATATAGTGGGCAACCTCGCCTCCGCCCGTGGAATGCCCCACGTTGATGGCTTTCTTGAGGTCGAGCTCGTCCATCACCGCCGCTAGGTCGTCCGCATAGTGGTCCATGTCATGACCGCCCGACACCTGCGTAGAGCGGCCATGGCCCCGGCGGTCGTGCGCGACGACGCGGTAGCCGTGCTGTAAAAAGAACAGCATCTGTGTGTCCCAGTCGTCCGCCGACAACGGCCACCCGTGGCTGAAAACTACCGGCTGTCCGCTGCCCCAGTCCTTGTAGAATATCTCCGTCCCGTCCTTCGTTTTCACGTACGGCATAGACTCTGCCTCCCCCGGATTTTCCGGTGCCCTCAGAATGCCCATCAGATATAACGGGCTGTCGAACGGGCAGGCCACTCGGATTCCGGAGAGATTCGGCGCAAAGTCAGTCTTCCCGGATTCCGACTGATCCCTCCCCCTCCACTCTCGGCTTCTGCGACGCGCCAGCTCGGGGCGGCCTCCTCTCTTAATCTAACGGATGCGTTTCCCCCCAGGGTGTCGGACATGGCAGTCGATCCGGAGAAATTGAACGCGTTCATGGGCAAGTTCCTTCAAGATTTGGGAGCAGCCTTTCACGGCGCATCCGTCCTGGTGGGAGAACAATTGGGACTCTACAAGGATCTCGCCGAGGCCGGCCCCTCCACCTCCGCTGAAATGGCCCGGCGAACAGGTTTGGTCGAGAGGTACCTTCGAGAATGGCTGGCCGCTCAGGCCGCCTCGGGGTACGTGGAGTACGACCCCCACGGGCACCGGTACTCCATGACACCCGAGCAAAAGTTCGCGTTGACCAACGAGGACAGTCCCGCGTACATTCCGGGGGCCTTCTACAGCGTGGGATCGGTCTACAAAGATGAACGGAAGATCGCGGAGGCGATCCGGTCAGGCAAGGGCTTCGGTTGGCACGAACACCATAACGACCTTTTTGTGGGCACCCGGAAGTTTTTCCGGCCCGGGTATCTTGCAAATCTGGTGAGTGGGTGGCTTCCGAGCCTCGATGGAGTGGTCCCGAAACTCCAAGCCGGGGCAAAAGTCGCCGATGTCGGATGCGGATTGGGAGCTTCCACGATTATCATGGCCAAGGCCTTCCCGAAATCCAAATTCATCGGATTCGACTACCACCTCGAGTCCATCGAATGGGCCCGAAACGACGCCGTCACGCAAGGTGTTACCCAGAATGCCGACTTTGAGGTCGCCATGGCCAAGGATTTCCCCGGCGCCGGCTACGATCTCGTCACACTGTTTGACTGCCTCCATGACATGGGAGACCCGGTCGGTGCGGCGAAGCACGCGCGTGAGTCGCTCAAGCCCGACGGGACCCTCATGGTGGTCGAGCCGTTCGCCCACGAGCACCTCGAGGAAAACCTGAACCCCGTCGGTCGGGTTTTCTACAATGCTTCCCTCCTGGTATGTGTCCCCTGCTCGCTGTCGCAAGAGCTCGGACGGGGGCTCGGTGCCCAAGCGAGCGATTCCGACCTCGAAGCGGTGTTCCGGGACGGGGGTTTCGCTCGGGTCCGCAAAGCCGTTGAGACTCCATTCAATCGGGTGTTCGAGGCGCGGCCCTGATCTCCGCTTGTTCCACGCGGCGAGCGGCCGGCTGCAGGGAGGAAATCAGCGAACCGTGGGCGGGCTTTCACTTCCAGTGCCGCCCGAAGGAGGCGGTTTCGCCCTTATGATACTTCGAATCGTCCCGTACTCAAGAACATAAATCGGGACATAGACGAGGAAGAAAACAAGCGCCACGACGGCGGGAATGTATAGTTTGATCGTGAACAAGATCAGGGCGGGCTCAAGTAACAAGGCCAACAATCCAATCGAAAAGCACACCGTGGCTCTGTTGCTGTGCGCTCCGACCTTGGGGTGATTGGAAGGGCGGGAGTAGAGCAGAACGTAGTAGTATAGCGCGGATAGGGCGAAAGAGAACACAGCCCCCGCGTTCACCCCGAGCGTTAGCTGGAGCAGGATCGGGTTCTTGCTAGCAGATGTGGTGTAACCGAAGAAGAGGATGAACGTAAAAATCGCGAGGCTGATTCCCACCATATTCACGTTCAAGCTTAGGCTCGAAAGATCGATTTCCATCGTAGCCCGGCTTGCCTCGGCCATGGAATCACCTCCGGCGCCCTCGGCACCGGCCCTCGGTTCGTTGGCCGCTGCAACCTCGCATCGATCCCGTTCTCAACCCAACTGATCAGTTAGACCGCTGCCCCGAAAGTCCTTCCCCCAAATTGAGTTGCCGAAGTGCGCTCCCCTAGCTCCAGGCCATTTCAAAGGCACGAATGGCCGCCGTCTGAGAAAAGTCGGCATGAGCTGTAACTGATTGCATAGTAACGTCGGCGGCGAGCGTTAGGGAACCGCGGCCGGGTCCCACCCACTGATACTGCCCCCACCCCGCAACCCGTCCAACCGGGTGACTTCCTCGGTGGAGAGGCGGAAGTCGAAGATTCTCGCGTTCTCTTCGATGCGGTCCCGATGAACCGATTTCGGTATCTCGATCAGTCCGTGTTCGATCCCCCACCGGAGAAGGATCTGCGCCGGAGTTCGACGGTGCGCCGTCGCAATTTCCCGGACCGTTGGGTCGTCGAATCGACGGCCCCGGGTCAGCGGGGCCCACGCCTCGATGCGGATCCCCCGTTGTTGGCAATAAGCGAGAAGTTCAGGATCGTAAACGAAGGGGTGAAATTCGACCTGGTTCACAGCGGGGACCACATCCGCCCCGCGTAGCTCTTCTAGGTGTCGAATGGCATAGTTGCTGACTCCGATGGACCGACAAAGCCCTTCGTGATGGAGTTTCTCGAGGCCCCGCCACGACGCCACGCGCTGCTCGGGCGACCTCGCCCGAGGGGAGTGGATGAGATAGAGATCGACGTAAGATAGACCGAGGCGGCGGAGACTGTCGCGAGCGGCGGCCTGCGAGCTCTCGAATCCGTGCTCGGAGTGCCACATCTTGGTCGTGACGAACACTTCCTCCCGAGGGACTTTGCTCGCCCGAAGCGCCTCTCCCACGTCGGATTCGTTCTCGTAGAGCGCGGCCGTGTCAATGTGACGATAGCCCACTTCGAGGGCCCACTCCACCGCTCGTCGAGTCTCCAAACCGGGATGCGACAGATAGACTCCCAGCCCGAGCATCGGGATTTCGCCCCCCTGATTGAGTCGTATTCGTGGCGCTCGTACGAGGGGAGGGGTGGCTGGCATGGGGTCGGTCCACCTGTCCCGTGTATATCGCGAGTCCCCCTCCAAAATCCAACCATTCCGGACCACCCGACATGGTGATCGAGAGCTCCGAGACAAGTCCAAGCCTCAAACTCCGGTGACGACGCCCATCGCTTTATCCTCCCTTCAACTTCCGGTTCGTCTGAGTCCAAGCGGAACGATGCCGACCTACACGCTCGAGTACAGTTTTCGACAGCGGTTGGACGCTCCGGCGAGAGCGGCGTACGCGTGGTGCA
>JASHPV010000114.1 GCA_030037875.1 Thermoplasmata archaeon | reverse complement strand
GTCCTTGGAAGCGGGATTCTCTCTTAGTCCGTTCTTAGTTTCGGTGACTTTCGCCGACAATCCGAGAGGTCAGGTGGCCGTCAGTCCAGGAGTGCTTCAGAATTCCGAAGGGACAACGGAGACGGTTCCTGCTGGTGGAGAACTGGACCTAATCCCAGGCGTCTACACAATTTTGGCTTATCCGCCGCTGGGCTTCCAGTTCATAGGCTGGAACTCTCAAGGTTCAGGTGAAACTGTTGCTTCCTCGGCTTTGCCATTGACCTATCTCTTCGTGACTGGGACCGACACCATTGCTTCGCTCACCGCCGATTTTTCCCCTTCTGTCCATTCGGATCGGGTTGGTCTGGGGGCTTACGATACAGCGAACTCAACATTCTATGGCGGGACGGTTTCCCTGGGTGGATTTCTGACTACCCATACACTAGTATCGTCGGGTTGGATTGTGGTCGGGACGTACAACCTCACTGCTGACCCAGCAACCGGCTTTCAGTTCGGTGGTTGGTACTACAAGCCGAGCTCCATCATGCTGAACTTCAGCTCGGTCACCAACGTTACGCTCGAGAACGGAACTCTCAACGGGACGACACTATCGGGCGTTATTCTGGCGCTGTTCATTCCTAACCCTGTTGCAGTGACCTTCACGGCGTCCGGGGGCAACGGCGGCGGGGTAATCGTGAATGACTTCGGTTTTGTCGAGTCAGGGGGAATTTTGCAGCTGACACCAGGGGAAAACTACACAATAAGTGCCGCCCCGGGGGATGATTCTATTTTTGTTTCTTGGTCCGCGTCTGACGTAAATGCGGTCTGGAACAGAGAAGCTGGGAGCTGGACAGAGCACCTGGTGGTAAACCAAACAGCCACTGTGCTCGTGATCTACTCTCTCGGTGCGCCCGAAACTCTGACATTTCACATAATCCCGGTTGGGGCGGGTCAGATCACGTTCAATGGTGACAACACCTACTCGAACGGTGCTTCTAACTCATCCGTAACCGGAGGCGAAACCTATCTGGATGGCGCCATCGCGTCTGCTGGGTATACATTCTCAGGCTGGGAGAAGTTCGGCTATCTAACTGTTCAACCGGCAGATTCGGCTAACTCGACTGTCACTGTTGTCGGGCAGGGTGATTTGAACGCAACGTTCACGCCGACAGCCTTCCCCATTACCTTCCTGTCGAATTCTTTCGAGCCCGTGTCAATTACGGTTGATGGCTCTACGGTGACGCTAGGCTCTACCGTTTTGCTGACGCTTGGCAGCCACACCGCGTCAGTTGGCGCCCCGGTTGGAACGACGTTTGACTCCTGGAGTTCGACCCCACTCCTGACGGTAGAGGCGCCGGCCTCGAATATCACGACGCTAACCGTTTCGGGACCCGGTGCACTGACAGTGTTAATCACTCCGTTCTCCGTCGGATCCCCTTCCGTGACACCAGCGTCAGCCGATGTCGGCATCTCAGTAAGTCTGCTCGCGCCCCCGCCGACAGGGGGAACATATTCAGGATTCACTGCAACTTGGACCGGGCTGCCCGAAGGTTGTCCATCGGGCGCTGGCGAATACAGCGTCGCTTGTACGCCGACCGCGCCGGGCCATTACGCCGTTTCGGTGACCTTCACGAACGCTTGGGGAGCGCCCGCGACGTCGCCCGTCGCTACCCTGATTGTCAATCCTGACCCGACGTTGAGCAATGTAGCCCTCTCTCGTGAGACGACCGACGCCGGAGTTTCCACAAACCTGAGTGCGACCCTCAGCGGGGGTACCGGTCCCTTCTCGTGGACCTACATGGGTCTACCGGCTGGATGCTCCACGGTCAACGAGAGCGTGCTGAGTTGTTCGCCCTCCGAGACCGGGGCGTTCAACGTGACCGTCAATGTATCGGATAAATTCGGCAAGACCGCGGGGGATGTAGTTCATCTCGTGGTGAACCCGCTTCCGTCGGTCCAATTCGCGTCCTCTTCAGAAAAGATCTCCTTGGGAAGTCCGGTCACGCTCACAGCAACTGTTTCGGGAGGTACCGCCCCGATCAGTCTGAACTACTCGGGTCTGCCTCCCGGCTGTCCTACGACTGTCGCTGCTTCGTTCAGCTGTGTTCCCACTTCTACGGGCACGTACGAAATCAGTGTCACGGCATCGGACGCGTTCGGGAAGAACGCCACTCAGGTCCTGACCCTCGTCGTTAGCCGGTCCGCTCCCTCCATCTGGGGACTCTTCTCCACAGAACTCGCGATCGGCTTGGCCCTTCTCGTAATCATCGCGCTCGTCGTGTTCGTGGCTCTTCGGCGACGGCCGAAGAAACCCACAATCGTGGCCACACCTGCCGCGCCAGCCCCACCCAGCCCGCGCTCGAGCCTGGCCCGACCCTCTGCACCGGCGCCCAGACCTGAATGGTCCGAGGAACCGCCGGCGCCCACGGACTGGGAAGAGACCCACTAAGGCGGGCGAAGTTCTGCCCTGTTGCACCACCCCCCCACCTAGCTATATTTGGGACTCCGACCCATGGCCGCGTCAGCAGGGAGGGTGTCCGTGCCCCAGGTGAAACTCGACGGAATGCTCCGACCGTTCGTTTCTCGGCTCACCGTCGAGGCGCACGCCGAGTCGGTCGGAGGACTGCTGGACGAACTCGAAGGAGAGTTCCCGAAGCTCCGGCGGCGTCTCCGAGATGAGTCCGGGGCGGTGCGGCCGTTCGTCCGAGTGTTCGTGAACGGGGAGGACGTCCGAGGATTGGACGGGCTCCAAACCCGTCTCGCGCCCAAGGACCAAGTGGATATTCTTCATTCGATTCAGGGAGGTTGAAAAACAATGGCAGACCGCGGAGTTCGCCTGTTCGTTGGAACGCGAAAGGGAGCCTACGTCCTGGACGGAGACGCGGCTCGAAAGAAGTGGAAGGTCCGGGGACCTTACCACGAGGGCGGCGAGACGTACATGGTCCGCGCCGACCCCCGGGAGCCGGGCACCGTGTATGCCGCCGTGAACAATCTGTTCTTTGGGCCGATGCTGTTCCGCTCGAAGGATTGGGGGAAGAAGTGGACCGAAATCTCTGCCCCGGATATGCCCGCGAGGAAGGACCGCAAGGTCAGCTTCGACCAGCCGCCTCCCAAGTGGCCCATCGTGAACATCTGGCAGATCGTGCCGGGCCGCGAGGACGAGCCGGGGCGTATCTGGCTCGGAATTGACCCCGCCTCGCTCTTCCGATCGGATGATCGAGGAGACTCGTGGGAACCGATTACCGGGTTGAACGAACATGAGACGCGGGCGAAGTGGAACCCGGGCGCCGGCGGGATGTGCCTCCACACTTTTCTCCAGGACCCGAAGAATCCGAACCGGATGTACGTCGGGATCTCCGCTGCGGGCGTGTTCCGCACGGAGGATGGCGGAGTCCACTGGATTCCCCGTAACCACGGCGTCCGGGTAAGCTTCCTTCCCGACAAAGCTCCCGAGTTCGGCCAGTGCGTCCACAAAATCGCGCTCGACCCCGAAAATCCAGACATCATCTACCGACAGGACCACGACGGAATCTTCGTGAGTCGCAACCGGGGCGACCACTGGACCCGCGTCGGCCGGGCCCTCGATCACGACTTCGGATTCGTCGTCGGGGCGCCTTCCGCCCGCCCAGGCGAAGCGTATTTCGTTCCGCTCAACCCGATGCCCCGGCTGAGCCTGGGGAACCAGCTCCAAGTCTACCGGTGGTCCGAGAAGGGACACTCGTGGACTCCCCTCGTTGGGAAGGGACAGTTCCCCGGAGGTTTCGGCAACCACCGTGACGCAATGGCGACCGACGACTTCGACCCGCCGGGGATCTACTTCGGGACGAACAACGGGAGCCTATTCTGGAGCGCCAACGGCGGCAAGAAATGGGCGGTGGTCCCATACCAGTTCCCGGGAATCCATTCAGTGACCGTTTCGAGCCCCGCGTCCGCGCGATAGGGACGACGGCGCGGGCGACTCGGTCGAGCTGCGCCGGGGAATTCCCGCCCACCGCACTCCCTGAAGAACTGCGGTGAGCTGTTCCGTGTCGCCATGAAGGCCCAGGAGTACCCCCTCCTACTCCTCCTGGGAGC
>JASHPV010000113.1 GCA_030037875.1 Thermoplasmata archaeon | reverse complement strand
CCCCGAAGGACGTACATCCGGGGACAATCAGGAGGCGGCTAGAACGAGTTGCCGGCCCCGGTGAACGGTGAACGATGGTCGACGCAAGGCGTGGCTCTTGTCGGACGGTTCGAACAAAATCCCAAAGAAACAGCAAGAGAGCGGTTTAAATAGGGAGGCCGGGTGGCGCCGCGCGCATGCCTCATCCGACGGATGTACCGCCATCCGCATTGCTCCCCCGGCTCGCCCAAGAGCTGGAGACCCGAAAGGTCGTCAAGCCGCCTGAGTGGGCGGCCTTTGCCCGCACCGGGGTGCACACCGAGAACGCTCCTTATCAGCAGGGATGGTGGTATCTCCGCAGCGCATCCGTTCTCCGAAAGCTGTACATCCGCGGCGCGCGCGGAGTTACTCGGCTCTCTTCCGAGTACGGTGGAAGCCGAGACCGCGGGTCGGCGCCCTATCACGCACGAAGTGGCTCTCGGTCGATCGTACGCGAGATCTTCCAACAGCTCGAGGGTGCCGGACTGGTGCGCAAACAGAAGAACGGGGGACGCGCATTGACCCCCGACGGGCACCGATTGCTAGACCAGCTGGCCAAAGAGATTCTCAAGGGGCTGGCCGCGAAGGACACCCAACTCGCCAAGTATCTCTGAGACGTACCAGTTAACACCCACGACGGAGGAGCGATGGCTTACCAAGAGGATCCCGAACTCACGGCGCTGCGCCAGCGACGGGCCCGGCAACTGCAGGAAATGCAGGCACGCGAGGCCGCCGGGGTCGATCCGATGGCCGTCGCGCAGCAGAACGCCGAGGCGCAACGGCGAGAGGCCGAACGCTTCGAGGTGATGCGTCGGCTGCTGACTCCCGAAGCCCGGGAGCGGTTGGCCCGGATCCGGCTGGCCAAGCCGGACGTCGCCAACGCCATCGAGCAGCAGATCATGTCGCTCGCCGCCTCCGGCCGCCTTCAACGGCAGATCGATGACGGCACGCTTCGCGCGCTGCTCGAACGCATCATGCCCGAAAAACGGGAGATCAAGATCACACGCCGCTGAGTGATGGAAGGAAGGCATCATCGATGGCAAATCGTCGGAAGAGTCTCGCCCGGAAGATCCGCATGATCCGGCGCATCAACAGCAACCGCCGGGTTCCCGCCTGGGTCATGCAGCGAACGAACCGGCGCGTCACGCGCCACCCCAAGCGCCGCACCTGGAAGCGGGGCCACCTGCAGCCGTAGGAGTTGTTCGATGGCTCGCACTCCGGACCGCGCCCGCACGGAAGAGCTCGAACGGGAGTTTGTGGTCCCGTTGCGCGCCAGCAAGCACCAGCCGGCGCGACATCGCCGGGCCGGCCATGCCTTGGAGACCGTCCGACGGTTCATGGTCCGCCACATGCACGGCGAGCCTGCGGACATCTGGATCGACCCGCGGCTCAACACGTTCATCTGGCAGCACGGCGCCCAGCACATCCCCTCGAAGATCCGGGTCAAGGCCATCCGCTTCGAAGACGGCCTGATCGAGGTCGACCTGGCCGAGGAAACGTAGGCCGCCGATTCGGAGCGACGGAGTGCCGGTCAACCGTGCATCGATTGCGGGAAGCCCCTACCTTGGGGTCTACCTCCGGGTCTCCGACCAGGCCGTCGTAGCTCCCCCTACCATACCCGAGGCGCTGGGGCATGAAGCCGAGCGCCTTTTCGGGGTGCCGGTCATCCGAACCACGGTACTGGATTCCGAACTCGTGGGCTCACTCTTGGCGTTGAACTCGTACGGGGCTGTCCTAGCGGAGGAGCCGGGCGCCCGGGAGCGACAACGTCTCGATGCTCTCGGACCCGTGACGGTCGTTCCCACCCTGCAGAATGCGCTGGGTAACAACGTTCTCGCCAACGACCTGGGTGCGCTGGTCCATCCCAATCTTTCGGAACACGCGGCGAGCCGGATCGGGGCCGCGCTTCGCGTCCCGGTTGCCCGGGGCACCGTCGCGGGTCTCGGCACGGTCGGTATGGCCGCCGTGGCGACCAACAAAGGGGTAGTGGTGCATCCCCGTGCCACCGAGGCGGAAGCGGCCGTGCTCCGCGACACGTTGCAAGTACCGGTGCACCGATCTACGGCGAACTTTGGGGTTCCGATCGTTGGGGCCTGCGTGACCGCGAACTCCCACGGGATCCTCGCCGGTACTCTCACAACCCCCGTCGAATTCGTCCATCTCCAGGAAGGGTTCCAGATCCTGGAGTAGACCCGCCGGGTCAGGCGGGGATTCCTTTTTCGAAGATCGATATCGGAGCGACCGGTTCGAACCCGCACGGCCGGTACAGTCGGTCGGCGAGCGTCGCGGAGCGCACCGTCATGTGGACGCCTCGGGCTCCGTCCCGAAACGCCTCCTCCGTGGCCCGCAGGACGAGTGAGGTGGCTACGCCTTGCCCCCTCCACTCGGGGGCGGTCTGGACCCGATCGACCGATGCCAGCGAGCCGATGCGGCTCAGTCCGCACGTGCCGGCCATCGTCTCACCCACGAACCCGGCAAAGGTCCGCACCCCCGGTCGGTCGGACAGACTCGAGTAGTATCCCTCCCACTCCGAGAGCGATTCATGGGGCGGAGCGTTTTCCTGCTCGATGCGGTACGAGAGCGTGAACCAGGCCGGACGCAGGAACAGGTCGACGAGCCGGATCGATACCCGGGGGTTCATCTGAGCCGTGACGACGCCCCGGAAGGTGAGGAGCCCGAGAGAACGTTCCCGGAACCCGTCGGCCGCCAGCGGGCCGCCGAGTCGGCCCCGGGCCTCGTCGCCGAAGAGCATCACGCGCCGGCCCTTCACCCCGGACGATCGGAAGGTGGGCTCGGCTTGCGCTCGAATCTCCTCCCACTCCACGGGCGGTTCCGTAGCTCCCACGAGAATCTGATTGGCGCGGAGCAGGGTGGGATATCGCGAGTTGCTGACGAGCCGGGCTCCGCGGAGCCGACGGAGTTGACCGCCCCAGCTCCGGCGCTCCCGCTCGGCTTCCAGGAAATCGACGACCGTCGGAGCGGAAACGGCCGGCACGCTCGCGCGCGCTCCTTCTACGTGGCGCGTCGGCGCTTCACGTACCGGGTCGCGTAGCCGGCGATGCGATTCGCGAGCTTCTTGTAGACGACCGTCGGGGTCCCGTTAACGTCGACCCGGAGGTCCGTGAGCTCGAGTACCTTCTCCTTGTTGTGGACGAAGTCTCCCGTGAACGCGTCGGGATAGTGACGGATCAGGTCGATGGCGACTCGCTTGATGTACGTTTGACGGATACTGCCCATTTGCGGCGCGCGGACTCGCGCTTGGTTTATAACCCTTGGTGCGCGCAACGGGCATCGCGGACGGGAGGGTCCCACCGCCGAGCCGGGGCCGATTTCCGACGGGATGCGGTGGGACAAGAACCATATAGCTTTCGGGCGCTAAAACGAGAGGTGACCGGGAGTAACGGGGAGCCGCGGGGGGGCATGCTCGATCTGTCGTCGGGGCGCGCCGTCGCGTTCTCGTAGGTCACCTTGTAATGATCGGAGACGACCTCGAAGCCCCTCCGCCGCCGCCGGTCGTCCGGCCCCGGCACGTCCTCGTCCTCGACCTATCGAAGAGCATGCTCGCCCCGCTCCCGGACCCGTCCGGGGTTCAGGGAGAACGCCGGAAGATCGAAGTGGCCCGGACCGCCGTGTACCGTATCCTGGAGAACGCGGAGGCGACCGGGGCGTTTTTCGGACTCGTCACCTTCACCGACACGGCCCGCGTCGCGGTGCCCTTGACCGAGATTCGTCACGAGAATCTGCCGTACATCGAGAGCCTGATCTCGATGCTCACCCCATCGGGACGCTCGGCCATCTGGGATGGCATAGCGCTCGGAGCGGACCTCCTGCGCAAGCCCACCGGCGAAGTGGTCGGCACCCTCGTGCTCGTCACTGATGGATGGGACAACGCCTCGAGTCGGTTCCGCGCCCCCTCGACCGAGCCGCTCACGCCCGAGATGAGCCGGCGGATCGACCTCGTGCCGCACGTCCTTCCCAACTCCTCTCAGCTGAGCCTCCGGGTCATCGGAATCGGGAGCGGATCGGAACGGGACAAGGGTGTCGATTCGGGACAGATGAACGGACTCGTCGAACAGCTCCGCGGCCGGGCCCAGGCGGCGGGGATCGCCGCCGAGGTGACCTATCAGGAGGTCGTGACGAGCACCGACCTGTTCGCGCAGATGGTGAACTCGTTCATCGATATCGGCTACGAAGGGACCCGACCGCTCGAAGAGCTCCACCCCGAGGAAATGGCGGAACACGCCGCCCGGGCCGCTAAAGCCCTCAAGGCGCCCGGGGAGCACGCCACCATTACCCAGCTCAAGAATCGGAAGGACCTACCGCCGCCTCCCTCGGATGGAAGCGGAGGTCCGCTGCCATCGGAGGTGGATGTGCTCGAGCTCCAAGGGGGAACATTACCTCAGCACCTCAAAGAGCGATATGGCCCGCTCGGGGAGGTGGTCGAAGCGTTCGTCGCTCGAGACTACGCGGCGGCGATGAACCGGCTCTTCCGGGCGCAGTCGTTGCTGCCCGCGCTGACGCGGTACTATTGGGAAGCCCGGATCCACTACGCACGTGGGGAAGTTGTCGAGGCGGCGCGGTCCCTTCTCCACGCATGGGTCGAGGCGGACCGGTTGCCCGCGGAGTCCCGCGGGCGAATCGGCCGGCGACTCGCGTTGCTCCAGAGCCGGATCCAGAACGACCCCGAGACCGAGACGCTGGTCCGTTTCATGGACGAGACCCAGCAACGCCTCGACCGGAAAGAACCGGAACTGGGCCGAGAACTCGAGTCCATTTTCGAGAAGCTCCTCGAGCTCCGGACGACCTACCAGCTGGCCCGGGTGGGCAGCGCGGACCAGTCGCTCATGGAAGGAGCCATCCAGCACGAGAACTCCGTTGAGGAGATTTTTGGCTTGTTGCAGGATATACGTCTCAAGAACACGCAGCGTGACACGGTCGCCGACGGGGCGCTTGATTTTATGGAAATATGCCTCGCGGAGATGCGTTGAAGCCCGCGCCGGGGGCGTAACCGATGACGGTCAAGACGACTCCGAAGACGAAAGTGCGCCGGGCGCCCCGGAAAGCGGACGAGGTCGGTCCCGCCGCCGCGGCGGCGCGCATCGCGGTCGTCGGAATCCCCGCCTCCGGCAAGACGACCTATTTCCGGTTCCTGTCGGGTCACTTCGGCCTCAACCTTCCGATCACGTACGTTCCCAGCCGCTCGGACTCGAACGCCATCCCGATCTACGGCGACCTCGATTCCGACGTGATCCTCGAGGAGACCACCTACGAGACCACCGACCCCACGGACCCCGAGGGCAGCCTGGAGGCGACGACCCGCTACTACGTCAATCGTCCGATGGAAGACCCGAAGAAGCTCTGGGTCGAGCTCGCGGCGTCGCGCGACGAGCAGGGAGTCCTCACGAAGTATCCCTTGCCGACCAAGTTCAACCAGTTCGTCGAAATGAAGATGCGCTTCCGGTTCGGAAGCAAGGACCCGAAGGAACCTACCTCGCGGCCGATGATCATGCACACGATCGACGAGGCCGGCGGCATCATTTCGGATTACTTCACCTACGACCGGCTCTGGCTTCCGAACGCCGAGGCCCAGATCGATGACAAGAGTTGCCGGGTCATTCCGCACTTCGACACCTGGCGCCCGGACCGGCAGGAGCTGTGGCGTCGCGGGCTCACCCTCCTCGGCCGGTTCGTCGTCGAGGCCGACGGGATCATTCTCCTCCTGTCCCCGGCGCTGCCGTCCCTCCGCGACCAGGCCCAGCAGGTCAACCTGGCGCGCGGCGTCTTTCGCTACGTGAAAGCGAAGAACATCCCGCTGGTCATCGCGATCTCGAAGGCCGACCTACTGAAGGATTTCTACGGTGAGATCGACCATGTGCTCAAGGACCGGACTTACCAGAGCACGTTCGACCCTCAAGACTTCCTGCTCCGCCGGGACGGGGCCGGCATGGGGACGATCCTCGTGGCCCACGAAGGGCAGGGGATCTCCGCGAAGGAAGACGTCTTTCTGGTGTCGTCGGCGGTCTCCACCGGCGAGGGTCGGCCGCTGCTTTGGACCGACTCGGGTACGGTCGAGGCCGTGCCTACGGAAGGCATGCCCGGGGGTCAGTCCAACACCGGGATCCCGGTGATGGTCAACACACCGCTCCCTCTG
>JASHPV010000112.1 GCA_030037875.1 Thermoplasmata archaeon | reverse complement strand
GTGGCTCGAACGTTCGTCTCGGCGGCTTGTGTCGGAGCGGCCGAGCGGGCGCTCGAAACCGGCATCGGATGGATCAAGGAGCGCCGGGCCTTCGGGCAACCGCTGGGGAAGTTCGAAGGGATCCAGTTCGAAATGGCGGACCTGTACACGCAGATCGAGGCGGTCAAGTGGCAGTGTCGACGGGCGGCCTGGCTCATCGACCGCTACGTGATGCAGGGGGACCCATCTCACCGGTCGGAGGTCGACAAGGTCGTGGCGAGCGTCAAGCTCACGGCCCCTCAAGTGGCGTTCGACACCGTCCGCCGAGTGATGATGTGGTTCGGCGCCGCCGGGTACACCAAGGACGTCGGCCTCGAGTTGGGCTTCCGCGGCATCATGTCCTACATGGTCGGAGCCGAGGGGGGCCTCAACATCATGCGGATCATTCTGGGCCGCGAACTTCTGGGCAAGGAGTTCGTGCCGTATAAGTGACGCATGCCGACGACGCGACGACGTCGCCGACTCCCCTCGCTCGCGGAACGCTCATTCCACCAATGGGCCCAAACCCACCTGCCCGCGGGCCATCGGGGTCCTCTTCCGCTGGGCGATGACGCCGCCGCACTACCGGTCGGGCGGAGCCGGTTCGTGCTGCTCTCCTCCGACGCGCTCATTGAGAACGTTCACTTTCGAAACACCACCCCGCCGAACCTGATCGGACAGGCCGCCACTGCGGTGAACCTGAGCGATATCGCGGCCAAGGGCGGCCGGCCCGCGGCCATGCTGATCGACCTGCTGGCTCCCCGGGGCACGCCGGCACGTTGGGCTCAATCGGTCCTACTGGGGGCGGAACGAATGGCGGCCCGATTCGGCTGCCATGTCGTGGGCGGCGACACCAAACCAAGCCCGACTCGAACCGTCGTGGGGGTCTCCGTGGGTTGGATTGGTCGGGGCCCGATTCCCGCCCGGAGCGGAGCCCAGCCGGGAGACCTTGTGGTGACGACCGGGTACGTCGGATTCGGCGGAGCCTATCGGAACGACACCACCGGTTCGCTGCGAGTGGTTCCTCGAATCGCCGAGGGACGCGTTATGGGCCCGGTGGTCCACGCCATGACCGACACGTCGGACGGCATCGCGGACGCGGCCCACTTAGTGGCCGAGGCCAGTCGTTGCAAGATCGTTCTGCGCGCGGAGACGCTCCCGCTCCACCCTCGGCTACGCCGCCGCGGGTGGTCGTTCCCTCGGCAGCTCCGCACGGCGTTCTACGGTGGGGACTACGAGCTGTTCGCGACCCTGGCGCCTTCTCGGTTCGCCGGGGTTCGCGCGACGCTCCGGCGGATCGGTTGCCGGCTGAGCGTGATCGGGGTCGTCGAAAAGGGACGCGGTGCCTGGCTCGAAGGCGACGGACTGCGGCGGCCCCTCCCGCTCGCGGGATGGCGGCATTTCGACCGGCGCTGACGGAATTTCGACGACCTTATCCTCGCGCTACCCTCGGCGACCGCATGGAGGCCCTCGTCGCACGGACGTTATCGAAAACGTACCAGGGGACGAGTGGCATCGTCCGGGCCCTCGACAGCGTCGAGATGACGATCGCGAAGGGTCGGCTGTTCTCGTTCCTTGGACGGAACGGCGCGGGGAAGACCACGTTCATCAAGATCGCCTCGGCGCTGCTCCTTCCGACGGCGGGGAGCATTCAACTCTTCGGAATCGACGTCGTCGAACACGCGCGAGAGATTCGCGAGCGGATCGCGATCGTCCCGCAAGAAGGGAAGCCGTTCTACCACCTCACCCCGCGGGAGCATGTCGAGGAATACCTGCGCGTGAGAGGCGCGACCCGTGAGACGGCCCGGAGCCGCGCCGACGAAGTGCTGGAGGACATGGGTCTCCTCCCCTACCAACACATTCCCGCGATGGTGCTCTCGGGCGGGCTCCAGCAGCGCACGCTGGTGGCGATGGTGCTGGCGACGGAGGCGCCGTTCCTCTTTCTCGACGAACCCACGCTGGGGATGGACCCGTTCGCCCGGCGTCAGGTCTGGGACGTGATCCGGCACGCGGCCCGCAAGGGCTCGACGGTGCTGCTCACAACCCACTACCTCGACGAGGCCGAGCAGCTCTCGGAAGAGCTCGCCGTCATCGAAGGCGGTCATGTTCTCTACCAGGGAACCCCGGACGCGCTCAAGTCGAAGGTCCGACAGGAGATCCGCCTCCATTTCGACACGGGCTTTACCCGCGAGGAACTGGCCGCGTACGGCGAGGTGTTCGTCGAGCGGGGCGGGCTCACCCTCCTCACGACGCGGAACCGGGCCGAGGAGCTCACTCGACGTTCGCTCGAACGGAAGGTAGCGATCAACGTCGGTCCGGTGACGCTCGAGGAAGCGTTCCTCACCCTGGTCGGCCGGGCCATTGAGGAAGAGGACCCCGAGGCGCTGGCATGACCTGGAGGACCCAGGCCAATGCCATCTGGCGGATCTGCTACTTCTACGGCTTCCTCGCCCTCCGCCGGCAACCATTGTTGTTCATCGCGATCTTCCTTACGCCCCTCAGTTTCCTCTTCTTTCTCTACGTCGTCGCGCCCCATTCGGTGTTGCCGTACGGGGTCACGGGCGGCATCATGTTCACGGCCCTGTTCACCGGGAACGGGATGATGACCGACTGCGCGTACCTCCGTCTCGAACGGCAGCTGCAGCAGGTCTTCGTAACGAGTCCGCTGCGCCCGATGTCCTGGATCCTCGGGATGGCTCTGGGAGAACTCGCGTGGACCATCCCGGCAATCGGCCTGTTCCTCTTCGTGTTGGCGATCGTCGTTCCGATCGGGGCGCTCGCGGTCGTGGGCCTCGTGGGAGTGGTCCTCTTGACCTGGCTTCTGTCGACCAGCCTGGGGTTCCTGCTCTCCACGTTCTTTCGTCAGCTCCGGGAGATCTGGCCGATCGGCGCGGTCGTCTTCACGTCGCTCTCGGTGCTGCCGCCCGTGTTCTATCCCATCGCCGCCATTCCGGCGGACTATCGGTGGGTGGCCTTCTTCTCCCCCTCCACGTTCGCGAGTCAGCTCGCCGACCACGCCGCCGGGCTCTCGGTGCCGACGATCTCCGTCCTGCCCGGGCTCTCGTCGATCCCCGTGGAGGTCGCCGGGATGGTCGTGCTCACCCTCTTGTTCGCGGCGATGGCCATGCGGCTGGCCCGATGGCGAGAGCCGTAGCCCGGTTCCCGCGAACCCGCGTGCGCCGCCCTCGCAGGCCCGAGGTGGGCTCAAATAGCCCCCGCATGTCGCCCGTCGCGTAGGTGGCCCAGCATGCCCCAATCCAGTCCCGTGATCAACCCGTTCGAAACGGCCAAGCGCCAGATCGATATCGTCGCCGACCTTCTCAAGATCGACAGCGGCACCCGAGAGGTGCTCAAGCACCCGAAGCGCGAACTGACGGTCAACTTCCCGGTGCGGATGGACGACAACAGCTACCGGGTCTACACGGGGTATCGGGTCCAGTACAACATGGCCCGGGGCCCGTGCAAGGGCGGAATCCGGTACCACCCCCAGGTGACCCTGGACGAGGTCCGGGCGCTCGCCGCCTGGATGACCTGGAAGTGCGCCGTCGTCAACCTCCCGTACGGAGGAGCCAAGGGCGGCGTCATCTGCGACCCGAAGCACATGAGCCATGGCGAGCTCGAGCGGCTGACTCGCCGGTTCGGGAGCGAGCTCATCCCGTTCATCGGTCCGGAGATGGATATCCCGGCGCCGGACGTCTACACCGATTCGCAGACGATGGCATGGATCATGGATACGTACTCGCAAGAGAAGGGCTACTCCGTCCCCGGTGTCGTGACCGGTAAACCGATCGCGATCGGCGGAAGCGAGGGACGGGGGGAGGCGACGGGCCGCGGGTGCGCCTACGTCATCCGGGAGGCGGCCCCCGATGTCGGGCTCAAGCTCAAGGGGGCCTCGATTGCCGTTCAGGGCTTCGGGAACGCGGGCAGCGTCGCCGCGAACATCCTCCACGACGAGTTCGGGGCCAACGTCCTCGCGGTCACTGACTCCCAGGGCGGCATCTACAAGGCCGACGGATTGAACCTCCACGGCGTCGAGGAACACAAGAAGAAGACCGGCTCCGTGGTGGGATTCCCGGGCTCGAAGCCGCTCTCCAACGAGGAAGTCCTGGAACTCAAGGCGGACGTGCTCATCCCGGCCGCCCTCGAGAATCAACTCACGAGCAAGAACGCCGGCAAGGTCCAGGCCAAGATCGTCGCGGAGGCGGCGAACGGCCCGACGGTGCCCGAAGCGGACAAGGTGTTTTTCGAGAAGAAGATCACCGTACTTCCGGACATCCTGGCGAACGCCGGGGGCGTTACTGTGAGCTATTTCGAGTGGGCCCAGAACATCCAGGGATACTCGTGGTCGCTCGCGGAGGTCAACGACCGGCTCAACAAGGTCATGACCGAGTCCTATGCCCGCGTTCATGCGGTCGCGCAGGAGCGGAAGGTCGACAACCGGACGGCCGCCTACGTGGTCGCGATCCAGCGCGTCGTCGACGCGCTCCGGATCCGCGGGTTCTTCCCGTAGAGGATTCGGGCCCCTCCGGCGAGCCGTGACCGACCTCCCGGCGTGCCGGCGGGCGACCTGGGCGGACCTCGACGCCTGGACCGGCACTCTCGCGGCGAAGGTCCGGGCCGCCGGCCGCACGCCGGAGGTGATCGTCGGCCTGACCCGGGGCGGGTGGGTACCGGCCCGTCTCGTGGCCGACCATCTGGGCGTGAAGCGCCTCCTGGCGCTTCAGACGGCGCACTGGGGCGTGACCGCCACGAAGGACGGCCACGCCGCCCTGACGGAGCGGCTGTCGGGCTCCATCGACGCCGCGACGGTCCTCCTAGTCGACGACATCACCGACACCGGGGAAAGTCTCGCGCTCGCGGCGGACCATGTGAGGGCCGAGGGACGACCGGCGCGCCTCGAGACGGCCACCTGCCTCCACATCACCCACTCGAAGTTCGCTCCCGATTACTTTGCGGAGGAAGTACCCGCCGACCGGTGGGTCTGGGTCGTGTTCCCGTGGACGTACTGGGAAGACCTGCGAGCCCTCACGGCCCGGGCGTTGCCCGAGGGACGGGACGCGGCCGGCGTGACGCGAGTGCTCCGGGAGAAATGCCACCTCGACGTGCCGCCCGTCGATGTGGAACGCGCCTTGCGCCAGACCGCCACGTCGACGGCGAAGTAGTCGAGCTCAGCCTTCGACCGCGGCGCCGGTGGCGGCCGCGGTGCGGCTCTTGAGATACTGCGTCAGGAACCCGGCGAAGACGAGCGTCGCCAGGCCCCCCGTGATGGCGCCGAGGATCAGCGGCAGGCTCGAGCCGGGCTGGAGACCCTCGATGTACTCCACCAGGTAGGTGATCCCGTAGGCCACGAACCCCAGGGAGATGATCGACAGCACGGCGATGGGGTAGGAACGGGGGATGTGTCCCTTCGCCACATAGCGGCGGATGGCTCGGCCGGTTTCCCAGATCATCCCGCCGACCAGCCACCAAATCATCGCGGCCAGGAAGAACGACAGCAACCGGTCGAGGTTGTTCGCCGCCGTGGGCAGGTAGTGGTTGTATCCCACGAGGAAGCCGGCGCCGATGACGCCGATCGCAAAGAGACCGAAGCCGAAGGCGATCGCCCCCTGTCGTATATCCGCCGAGGCGGAGGTGACCGAGTCGATGATCGCCTCATCGATGTCGAAGGTCCAAAAGATGAGGTAGACCCCAATGAGGAGCAGCAGTCCGATGAACCCCCAGACCAGCTGACCGGCCGCCGCGGCCAGTCCGAGCACGATGAGGACCAGTGCGAACGGGAGAACCGTTTTGGCCCGCAGCTTCGGGTCCTTGAGCGCCCGGGTCACCGTGTAGTAGGTGGACTCGATGCCGGGGGCCTGGCGAACGACGACCCGGCGGACACCGTCAATCCGTACCCGAGATGCGAGGATCGGAAGGAGATACTCATCCTCCGCGCCGTCGGAAACAAAGTAAGCCGCCTCCGCGGGATGGTCCTTGAGCACCTGGTCGAGCTGCTCGGCGATGATGCGGTCCGAGGCGACCCCGACCTTGGCCGAGCCCGTCAGGGCGACGACCTCGACCTCTTCGTCGTCCTCCCGAAGCTCGTCATACATTCGGAGACCTCCGAAGAGAGCGTTCGTGTCCGTGTCCTCGGGGTCCGCCGTGCCCAGCTTTCCCGCCGCTTCGAGGACGGCCGTTCGGCCGACGATGGGACCGTGGAGGCCGGTCTTGCGACCGATATCGTCGTCCCGATCGACGCAAACGATGAGTCGCATGGCACCTCCTTAAAGGCCGGCAGGGCACTATTAGCCCTCTGGTTCAATCGAAGCTACAACCTCGACAAAATCCCCCGCGCAACCGGCAAATCGGACTCAGTTCGGCCATTCCTTATACGGTGGGAACCTCCCGAGCGGCAGTCACCGATGGCCGAGCTTCCGGACAAGAGCGAACACTTCATCGATTGGTACCTCGAGGCCGTCGAAGTCGCCGGGTTGACCGACAAGCGATACCCGGTGAAGGGAATGAACGTCTGGACGCCGTATGGCTTCCAGGCGCGTCGTCTCCTCGACGGGCTGATGATTCAGGGGATCGAGGCGAGCGGGTCCCGGGCCGTCGAGTTCCCGACCCTCATCCCCCAAACCGAGTTTCAGAAGGAGAAGGAACACGTCAAGGGATTCGACGCGGAAGTATTCTGGGTCACCCGGGGCGGCGCGACGCCGCTCGACATTCCCCTCGTGCTCCGGCCCACGAGCGAGACCGCGATGTATCCCATCTTCGCGATCTGGATCCGGTCCCACAAGGACCTGCCGCTCAACGTCTACCAGATCGTGAACGTGTTCCGGTACGAGACCAAGACGACGCGCCCTTTCCTCCGAATCCGGGAGGTCCATTTCTTCGAGGAACACACCTGCCAACTGACCGACGAGGCGGCCGCCGCCCGGTGTCGGTCGAACCTGGCCACGTTCCAGGGCATCGCCGACGCTCTCGCCCTCCCGTTCGTCGCCACCCGGCGGCCCGAGTGGGACAAATTCCCGGGGGCGTACTATTCCATCGCGCTGGACCTCCCGGTCGGAGGCGCCCGGACCCTCCAGGTCGGAACCGTCCATCATTACCGCGAGAACTTCTCTCGGCCGTACGAAATCCGGTACGAGGACCTTCGAGGTGAGATGCAGTATGTCCATCAGACCACGTTCGGTCTGTCGGAACGTCTCCTCGGCGCCACGGTCGCCTTTCACGGCGACCGCCGGGGGGTGGTCTTTCCGAGTTCCATCGCCCCCTACCAGGTCGTCATCGTGCCGATCGTGTCCCAGAACAGCGGACCGATCGCCGTCGACGCCGCTCGAGCGCTGGCCGACCGACTCCGGTCGCGCAACGTGCGCGTGTACGTCGACGATTCGGAAGAACGACCCGGAGCCAAGTACTACCTGTGGGAGTCTCGGGGTGTTCCGCTCCGTATCGAAGTGGGTCCCCGCGAGGCCGCCGCGGGCACTGTCACGGCCGTGAACCGGCTCGGTGAGAAAAAGGGCCTGGGACCGGGGTCGCTGGACGATTCGATCCTTCAGGCGTTGGCGGACTACGATAAGGCCCTGGCCGCGCGGGCCCGCGTCGCTTTCCAGAAATCGTTCTCCGTCGCCTACCGTCTCGAGGAGCTCAAGGATTCGTCCACGGTCCGGCTCGTCTCGTGGTGCGGCACCGAAGCGTGCGGCCATCAGATCGAACAGGCGATCGAGGGCGCCGTGCTGGGAGTGCCCGAAGGCCCGCTTCCGATCGACCCGGGGGCGCCGGCCGAGTGCATCTCGTGTGGAAAGGCGCACGAGACTCGATGGGTCCTCGCGGGACGCCCGCTCTAGACGGGGCGCCGGTCGAGGTTACGCGGCGGGCGGGCTGGCCGCGGGGGGCTCGGGCCAGAAAAGCCAGAGACCCGCCGCTCCGAACAGCAGGAGAGTGACCACGACCGCGTAGACTCCGTTATCGAGCCACACGCCGTAGACCAGCCCCCACCAAAGGTAGAACACGACGGCCAGGACCACCAAAGCGCCGAAGCCCCAGAGACCTAGGGTTTGGACGCTGGGCCCCTCGGATTTGCCGGGCGTCGCCGAGCTGCTGGACACGGGAACGACCGTCGACCTGCGGTGCTCCCCATAACAGTTTGGGGGTCCCGCGGACGGTCGTCCGGCCCGTCCCTACGGCGATGGTCCCGTCGGGACCGCCCGCTTAAGACAAAGGAATGGGATAGTCTATCCGGGGTCCGGGATGGCTACGCGATCCACGTCTTCCGGCCGGGCCAAACCGCTGTTCGGCCGCGCGGAGATCCGAGAAGGGATCATCCGGCACCTGGATGCGGCCAAGGGGGGCGCCGGAAGCTGCGTCCTGCTGATCGGGGAGGGCGGCGTCGGAAAGACCACCCTCCTCCGCACCGTTACGGCCGATGCCCGGGAGCGGGGTTTCCAGGTCTTGGAGGGAATGGCCTTGCCGGCCGACCCGCCCCAGCCCTTTGCGGTCATCCAGGACCTCGTTCGGTCCCTTCGGAACGCTCCCCCGACGCTGGATTCCGACGTCGATACGACGGGCCTTCCGCTCTTGCTGGCCCCCGCGAAGCATGACCTTCTGGAACCGGGCCGGCCCGTTGGTTTCCTCGAAACCCGGTTTGGCGGGGAGTCCGAGGACCACCTCCTCGGCCTCTTGGCCGGGCCGGCCGAACGCGTCGACGAGAGCCGGATCGAGCTCCACGACCGGGTCTCCTCCTTTCTGAACGACCTGGCCACCCGGTCCCCCCTGCTTCTCACGATCGATGACCTGCACTTCGCCGACGATTCCAGTTTGCAGTTCCTCCGGGAATTCGTTCGGTCGCTCCCCGAGCGACGCATCCTCGTGATCGCCACGAGCATGCCCGAGAGTGAGGCGCCTACTCGGACGGCCGCCTTCCTGAGTGCCCTGGCCGAGTCCCAGGGCGTGGGCCGGATTCCGGTCCGCGCGCTGTCCGAAAACGAACTACCCGAGTATGTCCGATGGCTCATGGGCGGCCACGAGCCGAGCCGGGACGCCATCATCCGGTGGTTCACGCAAACGGAGGGCAATCCCCTCTTCGTCGAGCAACTCGTGCGCGGGTCGATGGGATTCGGTCCCGCGCCCGCGATCCCCCGGCCGGACGCCGGCATCCGCGATCTCGAGGATGTGCTCCGGGACCGCGTCCGGACCCTCGGCGAGACCGACCGTCGGGTGCTCGTGTATGGCGCGGTGCTGGGCAAGGAGTTCGATTTCCCCACCCTGCTGGCCGCCGCCGGCCTCGACGAAGAGCAGCTCGCCGAGGCCCTCGACCGGCTCGTCCGCGGGGGGCTGTTGCGGGAGAACGGGGGCGAGGTGTACGAGTTCGTGCGCGAGGCGGTTCGCGCGGAGGCCTACGCCGGTCTCACGGAGACTCGACGGCGGATTCTCCATCGCAAGGCCGCCCTCGCGATCGAGCAGGGTTCCCGGGACCCCCAGGGCTCGATCTTCGAGCTCGCGCGCCAATTCTATCTCGCTCACGACGAAACGAGGGCCCTGGATTACAACCGCCGCGCCGCGCAGCTCGCGACCGCGGCGTACGCGTACGACGCGGCCATCGTACACCTGCAGCGAGCGCTGGAATGCGCCCGGCGGCTCCCCCATCGGGACCCAGCCACCGAGCTGCGACTGATGATCGAACTGGGGCGGATCCTCGACGAGTTTGGCGACCTCCACCGGTCGGAGGAGATCCTCCGCGACGCGGTGAACCGGGCCCGAACCGACCCCTCCCGCGAGCCCGACCTCGGGCTCGCGCTGCTGTGGCTCGCCCGGGACCTGCAGAACCAAGGCCTAAACGCCGACGCCCGGACGCTCGCCCAGGAGGCGCTCGCGATCTTCGAAAAGCGGGGCAACCAGCGGGGCATCCTAGTCTCGCACCGGGTGCTGGGGGCGGCCAGCATGCGGCTCGGCGAATTCGACGAGGCGGAACGTCACAACCGGCTGGAGCTGGCCCTCGCGGAGAAGGAAGGGGACAGCTGGGAACGGGGCCATGCGCTCATTGACCTCGCCAACACGTTGATCACCCGGGGCACCGAAAAGACCGATGAGGCGCTCCGGCTCTACGACGCCGCCGGCGAAGTCTTCGCGCAGACGAAGGACTACGCGGCGCTGGCGCGGGTGCACATGAACCGGTCCCTGGTGTTTCACAACGTGCAGCGGATGGAGGAGGCGATCCACGACATCTCCCTCGCCGGAGAGGCGGCCGAGCGGTCGGGTTCCCGGATCTGGATGGGCTACTGCGCGCTCAACGAGGCACAACTGCGGGCCGAGGTGGGGCAGATTGACCGCGGCCGGGCCGCCATCGCCCGGGCCCGCCACCTGCTGGGCCCTCTGGGGGACCAACTGGCCGAGACGCAGATCACGATGATCGAGGGGATCATTGCTCACACCGCCCGGAAGTTTGACGAAGCGCGGGAACGGTACGAGATGGCTCTTCGCGAGGCTCAACAGGTGAAGCTGAAGCCTGAGACCTCGGAGATTCAGCTCCGGCTCGCCACGCTGGCCCTCGACCGGGGCGACCCGGAGGAGGCCCGGGCCCTTCTCCAAGCCTCGCTCGAGACGGGGCTCGTCGCGCTCCACGCTGACCTCGCCCCGATCCTGGAGAAGCTCCAGCGGTCGCTCGCGTCGTGATCGGGTCGTCACCGAGCCGAACCGTGACCGCGAACGACGCGCCCGAAGCGCCCGTCACCCTGGGGGGACATCGAGCGCCCGACGGCTCCCCCTTTCCCGACCGCTCTTCCTCGACGTTCGAGCGAGACGTCCAGGCGATGTTCACCCACATCGTCCGACGGTACGATTGGTTCGACCACGCGGCCTCGATGGGCAACGACTACCTGTGGCGCCCGAGGGCCTTGTGGGACCTGTCCCGGTTCCGCGCCGGCGAACCGCCGATCCAACGCGTGCTGGACATCGGCTGTGGTACCGGGGATCTTACCCGTCTGGCCGCTCGTTACTTTCCTTCGGCCCAGGTCGTGGGAGCGGACTTCACGGCGGCCATGCTCCAGATCGCCGACGCGAGGACCCGGCCCGAGGCGACGGCCCCCCGCGTGGGGTACCTGCGCGCCAACGCGCACCGATTGCCGGTCCCCGCGGAATCATTCGACGTGGTCATGTCCGCCTTCGTCGCGCGGAACCTGGTCGACCTGCCCGGCGCGTTCCGGGAGTTCCGCCGGGTACTGCGGCCCCGCGGCACCGTACTGACGCTCGAGATCACGGAACCGTCCTCGCCGCTCATCGGTCGGCTGTTCCACGCCTACTTCGACCATGTCGTTCCGTGGCTCGGGGCCGCGCTCCATAGCGCCGGACCCTACCGATATCTTCCGAATTCTCTCCGCCTCCTCCCGCCCCGCGAGGGAATGGTCCGCCTGATGCAGGAGGCCGGATTTCCCCGGGTCGAGACGCGTACGCAGTCGATGGGGATCGTGACGAGCTACCTCGCGGGCGCCGAGTAGGAACGCCCGCGGCCCGACCGACCCGCAGAGATTATCGAGCCGTTCGGTTGAGGGAGGGAGGTGGGATCTCCCTTGCCCGAGGCTCCGTTCGATGCGTTCCTGTACGCCCACTCCCACCGGAAAGAGGTCGCGTGGCTAAGCCAGAACACGAATCACCTGGTGCCGCCCGAGGTCGTGCAACCGGCGCTGATCGCCGCGATCCGCGACCGCCTTTACGAGGGTTATCCGCTGGCCGCCGGCCAGATCGGCCTCAAGGAGATCGTCCTCGCCGACCTGGGCCTGCCGGCCACCACGGCCACGATCATCTCCGCCGGCGCGACCGAGGCCTTATACATGAGCATCCGGGCGCTGCTGCA
>JASHPV010000111.1 GCA_030037875.1 Thermoplasmata archaeon | reverse complement strand
GACGTCCTACCTTACGCGGCGATGCTCCCCCTGACAATGGATCACGAAGTCAAGGGGAACACGATTATAGTCAACTCGGCCGCCTCTTTTCGGACCTGGCTCCCACTTGCTCCTCCCGGATCTGACAGAACTGGAGCGGCACCTTCTCCCCCGCGAGTGGCCGCTCCCACACTAGCGCAGCGCTTGCGCAGACTCCTGGGCGGGGACAGGTAGGGCTCGGCTGTTCAAAACAATACGGCCCTCGAGTGGAGGGTGATTCGTTTCGAGCCCTTATGGCGCCCCCTCACTACTAAGTGGGCCCGTTCCGATTCGACCGGCCTATGCGGATTGGAATGCTTCCGCTTTGATGTACAATCTCAATCTAACCCCCGGGCAAGTCTTCGTCAGCTGTTTGCAAGGACTATTGCAGCTTCTTCCGAAACTCTGTGAACGAGGGGGCGGATACTCGGGTGGCGATCGCTGCGCCCAACTATCGACGACTCGAACTCATTTTCCCGGGGACCCCCTCAGCCAGGCTTGCCCTCCCGTTGGTAGCGGCGGAAGAACCAAAGAACGAAGGGTAGAGGATTGGAGCTGACACTCGACCGCTCTAGTGCGTGGTAGTAGCCTGATCGCTTGCCGTACTGAATGTTCAGCATTGGATACCCGCCCTCCGAGAGTAGCACGTTCATCGCGATACGACCGATCCGACCGTTGCCGTCCCCGAATGGGTGAATATTCTCGAATCGGAAGTGGAACTCCGCTGCACGCTCGACCGGGTGGGTCTCGTGGGACCGCCGATTGACCCAGCGCATTAGTTCAATCAACATTGGTCGGACCTCGAGCGGAGGTGGGGGGATGTGTCTGCTCCGGCCAATCCGAACTTCGAAATCTCGGATCCTGCCCGCATACTCGGGCTTTGTCTCTTGGAAAATCGCCCTGTGCCATGAGAGCAAGTGTGGCAAATCGACTGGTTCCGGGTGATCCAGGAGATTCTGCATCAGCGCGGCGTGGAGCTGAGCCTCCCGGATGTCACGCATCGGTTTCGAACGGGGGCTGATTCCGTGTTCGAGGAGGTCCGCCGTTTCCCGATAGGTGAGGGTCGATCCTTCGATTCGATTCGTGTCGTAAGTAAATTCGATGATGAACTGCCGTCGCTCCTTTGCGATGGCCTCTGCCGGGAGCGTCCGAAGGTGCAGCTGGTATGCGTCCCGGATTGACTGAAATGCCCGGAACCAAGTCGCCTGCCAAACTTCCCGCTCCAGCGACGCGCGTTGGCGCTCGAGATCCCGCGGGAGGGAGGTGCCGAGGTACCTCTCCTTTCTCTGGACAGCCCCCTCCCACCTGTACGTTTGAACAAGGTAGTAGTACTGGTTGTCTCCGCGGTCGACTCTACGGACGATTGCCATTATTGCCTCTACACTTTTACGCTCAATTAAGTATTTCTCTAAGTGTAGAGGCATGCGCGAACCGCGGCGTTTGACCCCTTGCGGATGCAACGGGTGGCCCTGCCCAAGGGCGTAGTGACCCTGGGTGCGATGTCTATTGCAGCTAAGATTCCCCCACAAGTCTTGCCGAAAGGAACCCGTTTCGGATGTTGGCGATCCACCCGACGCAGGTTCGACTTCTCGGAACAAGCGGGAAACTCAGAGTCTTAACTCGAGAAGCGCTACTGTCAGAAGAATCGAGAGATGAACCGAAAGACGTTGAGGGACTTGAAAGAGGCATGGGAATCGGGCGACGCCGACGCGGTCGCTCAACTGTATTCGACCCGGGCGCTCTTCCTGGATGGCGTCGGTCGAGGAGAGACGCTGGCCCGGGGTCCGAACGCGATTCGTTCGGTCGTACGAAAGATGTTCGATTTGCCCGGCGCTCGCTTCCGTGTGACCTCTCTCTCGTCCACGAAGGATGGAGGCGTGGCCGAGTGGACCTATTCCTGGAGAGTGGGTCAGACCGGCCGTCGAAACGAGATCCAGGGCGCAAGTGTCATCGTTGTCCGCAAGGGCAGGGTGATTCGAGAGTACAGTTACTACAATCCGGAGCCAGAAATCGCGTAGACACATCCCCGAACTCAGCAGAACTTTTGCTCCATTCGGGCACGTTGAGAACGCCCAAACCTCCGAGAGACGAACGCACCCTTCCAAACGTGGCGCATTTGAAACGCAGGGCCATGCCGACGACAGAGTAAGTGATTCTCGGCCGGGACTAGTTGCGTTGGTTGTCGCGTGTTTAGAGTAGCGCACTCTCCGAGAGGGAAAAGGTAGTCTTTCGCTCGTCTGTCGACGATTTTACGACAGGGAAAACTGGTCGGTCCGAGAGAGCGCTACGATTTCTATGTGCAAGGTTCGAGGTAGTCAAAGGCCAAATCTCCCCCGGAACAGCCCGGATTTGATAGATTGTCAACGTCCTAAGAGCCGAAGCCCGCTGACGGCAAATCTGGGGTTTGCGACCCTTGACGGGTAGCTCCAGTTCGAGTGCCTACGGAACCAACCGGTATAAACCAACCGCCACGAGAGCGAAGCCGATACCCATCATGGCGTACCAAATCGACTTTGGAGCATTGATGCCAAACGGCCAGAGCGAAACTGGAAAAATGTTCACATTCCCGTGCTGACGTTCGAACAGTTGCCACGTAAGCGAGTAGGGCCCTAGGAACCCGCCCACGAGGACCAGAAGCACAAGGTACGCGCCGGGATCTAGGAGGAGGATTGTCCCTACAAGACCGGCGAAAAACGCCCCCAGCCAGACGGATACCTTCTGAGGGTATTTCATCCGGGTAAGGGAATCTGACGCGCCCATCACAACGACGAGTACAACCCAAAGTAACGCGGCCCAAAGAGCGCCAACAACGGCCATTTTACCTCAGCAACTCTTTGGAGCCGCAGTGGGCAGGGATGAGTGATAAGTCCTCGGTTGACCCGCCCTGACGGCGTGGATGACAAAATCATCGTCACGCGCTCTCAGCCGAAAAAAAGCCCTCCTCCGGGGCCGTGGAGAGCCGGTTGCCCCTGGTCCGAGAGCGTTTCGGTACCCCGCGCGAGAGATGTTCGAATCACCTGGTGCGCGTTTCCCAGGGAATTCTCTCTCGTCGACGAGCTACGGAGGGGTGGCCGAGTGGGCATATTCCTGGATGGTAGATCGGCGGGGCTGAAGAATGCGGATCCGGGGCTCGAGTGTCATCATGGCCGGTAAAAGCAGAGTAGTTCGGGAGCACAGTTAGCACAACTCCGAGCCAGAAATCACGTAATTTGTGGTCCGCAAACACCCAGTGATTCTGCTGAGGCCTTTCTAACGTGGGGCACTATAGCGAAGCGGGTATCTCGAGTTGAATGGTCAGACCAGAGCCGCGACTAGTTGCAATGGTTGTTGCACCCCTCGATCAGTGCTCTAAGGGCAAGGTTCGGCACGCCAGTCTCGAGGCCCGCTGCTAGCTATCCGACTTCCATTGAGAGAGTGCGACCGAGTTGGGAGACGCAGCGAGCAGCTTCCGGTCGGCCGTGACCAGGCTGCACTCCGACGCGTCGGCAAGGGCGAGATAGCACGCGTCGTAGATCGTCAGTCCTTTTCGATATGCGTGGCCCGAGGCTGCGGAGAGTAGCTCGACCGAGGGCCTCACGAACACGAGCTGGACATCGAATAGTTCCCGAAGAGCCCCTGAGAGTTGGTCAACTCCGATTCCGCGCCGGTGGCGAAGCGTGTTTGCCACTTCGAAGCACATGAGGTCCGGCGCCAGGATCCGGATACGCCCCTCCACATGCTCGTCTCGGATTTCGAGCGCAATCCGCGAATCACGCTCTGGCAGGAACCACTTGCATACAACCGAGGCGTCGAGGACTACTTCCGGAGTTCTCGCCACTTTCGAACCTCCGTCGTGGAGTCGAATCGTCCGGGCCTGACCTTCCCCCGAAACGAGTCTATGCGACGAGCCGCGCGGCGAGCTCTTCTCTTGTCTAACGGAATCCGGAGCTCCTCCTCGAGGTCCAGCCGCTCGCGCACCGCGTTGCGAATCACTTCGGCCCAGTTGATGTCCGGCAACGCCGCCATGCGTTGCTTAGTGCTGGTGTCTATTCGAACGCTCATGAGGTCCATGGTTTCCATGTGTTACTTGTACTACATTCGATAAAGCTTCCCCCCATCCTTGAAGGTGTTCACCCCGAAGCAGAACCCTCAAGCAAGCACGGCGACCGCGGGCCCCAGTCCGCTAGGCGTAAGGGTTCCACGGTACTCGAGGGTACAAGACTCGGAACCAGCGGTTCGCATCGGGTGTTGCGGCCGGTCGGTAATCCGGGCGTTCGGAGGTCTCTACTCGGCGATAGTGGCGTACGCCCATCGGATGTGGCCGTCAGTTGTCGTAAAGGTGTGAGTTTCGGGTGCGAGGGTCGCTCCCGGAAGGCTTCGCGCTTTCGCGAGCCTGTTAAGAGCAAAAACCAGTTTCCGTTCGCCAGGATTCCCGATGCCATTCGTCACTCGGAATGGGGTCAAAATTCACTACGAAGTAGAGGGAGACGGATCGACTCTACTTCTCCATGCGGGAGCCGCGGGCGACCTCGAGTCATGGCGGCTGGCGGGGTACGTGGATGCCCTCCGACCCGAGCATCAGCTGATTCTGATGGACCACCGTGGGCACGGAACGAGTGACAAGCCGCGTGGTCCCATGGCTCATCGAATTGAGGAGTACCATGATGACGTGCGCGCAGTTCTCGATGCCGTGGGATGTGACCGCGTAGTCTTCGTCGGTTATTCCGACGGATCGAAGGTCGGGGCCACGCTTGCGGAGAGTAATCCCGGCCGCATCTTCGCGCTTATTGATATTGACGGTCTCGAGCCGCGGGACCTGACCGACCCCATGAGCCGGGATCGACAGCAACGGTACGATCTCGCCCAGCTAGTACGACAGCGCGGGCTGACGGATGTTCTCCAGGTTGCGGCGAAAATACAAGACTATCGCGGTCCCGAATCGTTTCTCGAGAACCTGGCGGCCACGGACCCAGAGATGTTTGCGTTGGAACTCGAAGAATGGAGGCAGTGGAACGGGCCGGCCAGCGTTCTGCGCCGTCTAAGGGTCCCGGTACTCTTGCTGCAGGCCGAGCGAAGCTATTCCAAGGAGGACCGCGACGCGATGCAGAAAATGAATCCGCGTTCCAAATCGCGATTACTTGCCGGCGTGGGTCACTTCGGTGCCTTCACCAGTGTCAATCTCGTGATTCCTCTTCTGCGGGAGTTTCTCTCGACCTTGTAGATTACCAACTAGGAATCTCGTGTAGAGTTAGGGAACCCAGAGGTTCGGGGCGGTTCCGACCGTCCGAAAGGTGCCGGTTTTCCGCGACGAGGTGACCGCTCGGCGGTGGGAACCTTTCCCACGCTAAGGGCTTTTCCACACTAGGGTGCTGGGAATCAGTCCATATGCAGCTTTGTCACGCCACTTCCAGCGTAAGCGCCATTGGAACTTGGTGAAGGGAGGTGGTTGCAACTCTCGTTGCACCGTTCCTGGGCCTACGCACCAACGGGTGCAATCGGACAGCACACTGACCCGACAGTAGGTTCGGAACGCCGTCCACCTGGGGGCCCGGTGAGTTTAGATGCCGAGTCAGGCTCACGCCCGCCAATGATCGACCACGTGAACGCCTACGCACTAATCGTGCGAGATGTGAAACAGTGCGCCGAGTTCTACCGGGACAAGCTCGGATTCCAGCTCAAAGAAATCGACAGTAACTTCTCGTATCTCACGTTCGGACCGAAAGGAAGTGCGGGCCTGGCCTTGGTATCGGCCCAGGGAGTCTCCCCCGAACTCGCGGACAAAGCGAAGGTCCCCGCAATGGGGGGACTATCCCGTTCGTACTTCGCGGTATTCCTCGAAGATGCGGACCGTGAGTACGAGGCCCTCAAGGCGAAGGGGGTACACTTCGTTACCCCGCCGACGACTCGCCCGGACGGTCAACGATTCGCGTTCTTCGAGGACCCCGAGGGAAACCTGTGGGAGATATCTCACTTCCCGAAGAAGTAAACGAGATCCCGGTCTTCCCCCTGGATGTGACAGTCGGGGCGGCCAGAAGTCGGGTGACCGGGCCGTGCTAAACTAAGAATATCCGCGAGGGGCAGAAGCATGCGGTTCGACCGTGCCGGATTGCGAGTCAAAGACCTCGACCGTTCGGTCCGCTTCTACACCAAGGCCCTCGGTCTCAGGGTTGTGAAGCGCGGTGACACCCGGGTTTGGGGAGGGGGTCTCTGGGTGTTGTTGCGCGATCCGAACTCTCGCCGGCTGATCGAGCTCAATTGGTACCCCAAGGGGTCGATCTTCTACACGCCTTACACGCCCGGGGATGCACTGGATCATCTCGATTTTAGTCTCGGTGCCGTCCCCCGGGACGCGCTGGAGCGGGTCCATCGGAAACTCCTGAAGAACGGAGCGAAGCCCACGCGGTGGACTCCCGCCACCACGGAAGGCTGGAGCACTCACGTCCTAGACCCGGACGGGATCTGGATAACCGTCGGACGAAGTCCAACTCGGAAGGAACGCAAAGCATCGAAGTAACCTCGGCCGAGGACCCAGGTATCGGTCGGGGT
>JASHPV010000110.1 GCA_030037875.1 Thermoplasmata archaeon | reverse complement strand
CCGCGAATCTGGACGGGCTCACCGCGGAGAACCTCTCGTTCCCGATCGGCGTGGCCGTCTCCTCCACGATGCTCTGGGTCGGGGACGCGAGCAACCACCGGATCCTCGGCTACCCCGCGCCCTTCAAAACGGGCGAGGCCGCGACGGTCGTCCTTGGCCAGCCGAACTTCGTGACCAACACCGCCACGGGGCCCAACGTGACGTCCGACGCGGTCGCCCTGGCGATCGACGGGTCGGGGGACCTGTGGGAGGCTGATTACGAGCTGAACCGGGTCTGCGAGTTCGTTGCTCCCATCGGCACCTTCGCTGCCCCCAAGCTCATCGTGGGACAATCTTCGCCCGACGGAACCTCGTTCGGGACCTCCGCGACCAACCTGTCGGCCCCGACGGGGGTCGCCATCGCGCCCGACGACACGGTCTGGATTGCCGACAGCGTGAACAATCGGGCCTTGGGTTACGTTCCTCCGACGTTCGCGCTCGCCTTCGCGGAGACTGGCCTTCCCTCCGGTACCCCGTGGTCGGCGTCCGTGGCCGGCCAGGCCTACCCGTCCACGACGGCCGGGATCAGCGTTCCCGAGGTCAACGGCACGTACGCCTGGTCTGTGGGGTCGGCCCCGGCCGGGTACCGGCTGGTCTCGGCGGCCAGCGGCATGGTCACGGTCAACGGGTCCGCCCCCTCCGCGATCCCGGTCACCTATGCCGCGGTCACCTACCCGGTCTCGTTCACCGAGACGGGGCTGCCGGCCGGGACGAACTGGACCGTGACGGTCGGGAGCCACTCGGTCAGCAGCACCACGACCACGATCACGCTCAACGACCCGAACGGGAGCTACGCCTATTCCGTGAGTTCGAACGCCACGGGGTACGCTCCGTTCCCCGCCTCGGGAGATTTCCTCGTCAACTCCGGCGCCCCCACGGTGCAGGTGCTGTTTACCCCTCCAACCCCGATTTCCACTCCTGTTTCCCCCCCGAACACCGGGCCATTGGTTGAGGGACTCATCATTGGCCTCGTCATCGGCCTCATCGTCGGCGCGGTCGTGATGCTCCTCGTCCGCCGACGGCCCGCAGCCCCCGCGACGGTGGCCCCTTGGCCCGGTAGCGGAGCTCCCGCCGGGCCCTCGTCGGGGGCGGGGACACCTCCTCCACCGCCGGGAAGCCCGCCCCCGCCGCCCGGCGCCTCGGGTTGAAGCGGTCGAAGCCGAGGGGGAGGTTCCCGGCACCGGCCGGCAACCGCGTAGGGGGTGCCTCCGGCGGTCCGTCGTTCTACTCCGCGGATCTCCCGAACCCGTTTAGTGTCCCCCGAGACCTGAACGGAGCATGCCGTCTCTGGGCACCGCCCACACTCGATGGCCGGTCGTGGCTTGGATCCGGCTCAAGCTGCCACCGCGGCCTCCGCCGATGACCCTGATGGGTCCCCCCGCTCCCCTCGACCCCCCGCTCGAAATTCTACAACGGAATCCGGTGGCCACCGACCCGCGCCGCCAGGTCTATGCGTTCGAGGAGGACCGAGGCGACTGGGTCCTTCGGCTCGTGTGGGACATGGAGGACCCCGACGTGCTCGAGGCGGAGTATCGGTCGCCGATGTGGGGCGGGCGGCTTCCGAAGGAGAGGGTGCCGGAATTCTGGCAGGCGGTAAAGGCCCGGGTGAAGGAGCTCGGGCCTCTCCCGGTCGACGCCGCCGACCCCCGCCCGTGAGAGCCCGCAAACGTTTGTCCGGCGGGGATTATCTGAGGAGGGAGGCTCTCTTATTTCACCGAACCGGGGCCGAACCATGTGGCGGAGTGTCTTCGTCGTGGCGTTCCTAGTGACCAGCGCCCTGGTCGCGGCCTCGACGGCGGCCACAGCCGGGACGCCGGCCCCGATGGTGCCGCCCCCGCTCCGGTGCGTCGACTCGATGGCGGCCCCGATCGTGCCCGCCACTCCCTCCGTGGAGGTGTCGGCCGCGCCGAACCCTGGTGATGCGGGGGTTCCGATCGACTTCTGCAGCGAGGTCACCGGCCTGACGGGCGCCTACACGCTGAACTGGAGCTTCGACGACGGGACCTACAGCAACGCCGCGGATCCGGTGCACACCTACCTCAGCGCGATGGACTACACCGTGACGTTGACGCTGAACTCGTCGGATTACAACACCACCAAGATCGTTTTTGAGTACGTCAATCCGGCGCTGGAATCGACCGAATCGTTCACCCCGATGTCGCCGACGACCGCCACTCCCATCACATTCAACGTGACGCCCGCTCAGGGCACCGCGCCGTACGTCGCGTTTTGGAACTTTGGCGATGGGACCACGGCGACCGGGCTCGGTGTTCTCCATACCTACCATACGGCCGGTTCCTACACCGTGGAGGTGTGGACCAACGACTCCGGCGGGGGCAGCATCTATCAAGAGTTCCAGGTGGTCGTCGCCGGCGTCTCTGGAAGCGGGGGTTCGACCCCCCTGGGCGGCGTGGGAATCCTAGTCGGCACGACGGTCGCGGCTGTGGCGGTGGCCCTCGGCGGCTTCGCGTACCTTCAATGGGACAAGAAGC
>JASHPV010000109.1 GCA_030037875.1 Thermoplasmata archaeon | reverse complement strand
TAGAGCGCGTCGAGGCCGTACGCGCCGTGAGCTCCGGAGGGGGTCACTTCCGTGGTCGTGCTGCCCAAGTCCGGGCTCAGATGGTCGGAGGTGAGCAGGGAGGCGGCGACCGGCTCGAGCGGGAGAGAGAACTGGGTGAAGCCCGACGAAAGCCCCGACACGGACGAGATCTCCGATTCCAGCGCCGACGGAAGCGTGGGCACCGTCAGGGGATATTGCACTGGCGCCCCGGCGACCTGTCCCTGGAAGAGGGCCGTGCCAAAGGCGCTCCCGACCGAGGAAGCAGGTCCCTCGACCGTGAGCGACATCCGGTCCGGCCACGTGTGAAGGACCGAGAGGCCGTGTTGCTCGAAGTAGTCGAGGACCGACTGATACTCGGCGGCCGACGGGCTGTACTGCTGAACGAACTCAGCCGACGTCAGCGGGGCTATGCCCGCCGGGAGCGGAGCGAACATCGACAGATTGCGCGGCCACAGGGTCACGAAGAGTTGAATCGTCGCTTGCGCGGAGACCGGGACCGGCGCATCCGCGTGCATGCCCGCCACATATCCGACCCGGTCGGCCCACGGAGCGGACAATGCCGATGGGAGCGCCAAAGCGGGGTTGGTCACCGGGGTGGAAAGGCCGCTCGGTGGGGTCGACCCCGCCGCGATCCCCGCGCCCAGGCCGGGGAGGACCATGGCCGCCAGAAGGGCCAGCGACGCTGACGTAATCCATCGGCGCCGGTTCAACTTCTCCGCTCCTCTACGGTACGGAATTAGGCCGACCACTTGGTATCAATCTTCCGCGCGCGCGCACGCCGATAGGGAGCGTACGGCGCGGGCCTAGTCGCGGATCGGGGCGGTGTATCCCGGCGGGAGCTTGTACGGCACCGCGGCTCCGAGAGGATCCGGCCGCAGGGCCGGCGTCTCTCCCCGGAGCCCGCACAGATAGGCGTCCACGGCCTTGGCCGCCTCGCTGGCAGTTCCCATGGCGTACACCACCGACTTGCCGCCGGCCGCGAAGACCCCGGGCACCGAGGTAGCGTATCCCGGGCCTTTCCCCTCCGGCCACCCGCCGGAGGCCACCTTGAGGTCGAGCTCGCGAGAGAACCCCTCCAGGTCGGCGCGCTGGCCCACTGCGACGATCAGCGTGTCGCACGGAAGCGTCTCCTCGGACCCGGGAACCGGGATGGGGGTTCGGCGACCCTTGGCATCGGGGGGGCCGAGCGTCATCGATTGCACGACCAGTCCCTCTACGTGATCCTTCCCGACGATGCGGACCGGCGCTTTCTGGAAAACGAACTCCACGTGCTCCTCTTCGGCCCCGTGGACCTCCTCCCGGTCGGCCGGCATCTCGTCGCGGCTCCGTCGGTAGACGAGACGGACGTGGCCCCCATGGGCGAGACGGACCGCGCTTCGAACGGAGTCCATGGCGACGTCGCCGCCCCCGACCACGATGATGTTCTGGCCGAGTTCGGGGTACTCGCCCCGGTGAATGGCCCGGAGCATCGAGAGCGCGGGGAACACGCCGGGCAGATTCTCGCCAGGGATCTCCATGACCCGGTGCGTGGAGGTGCCGATGGAGAGGAACACGGCCTGGTATCCCTCCTTGAGAAGATCCTCCGCCCTGAGCGTCGTCCCTACTCGCACGTCGGTCTTCCAGACCACATCGAGGTCCCGGAATCGGTTCAGGTCAGCGCGGATGTCCTCATCCGTCATACGGTAGGCGGGGATCGTGCGCATCAGTCCCCCGGGATAGTTCTGCTGCTCGAAGACCGTGACCGAGTAGCCGCGGATACCGAGCTCCCAGGCCGCCATGATGCCGGCGGGACCTCCGCCGACGACCGCGACGCGCTGACCCTTGGGCTTCGACGGAACGTAGGCGAGGTCGGAGTTCCCAAACTCGAGGGCTGCTCGCTTGAGCTGTCGGATCGCGATCGGGACGCCCTTCTTCGTGATGACGCAGGACTCCTCGCAGTAGCGGTAGCAGACCTTGCACAGGGAGGTGGCCAACGGATTGTCCAGGACGGTTACCTTCGCGGCCTCGTCGAACTTTTCCTCGGCGACCAGCTTGATGTATTCTCGGCAATCCTGCGTGATCGGGCACGCCTCGACGCACCACGGCCGCCGGCACTGGATGCATCGCTTCGCTTCGAGCACCGCATCTTCTCGAGAGTAGGCGTGGACGATCTCCCGGAAATCCTGAACCCGGGCCTCGACAGGCTCCTCCGGTACCCGGACACGGACCGGGTTCAGCTTCGGGGGTACGGGACGCGCCGGAGCCGGAGATGCAGAGGCCATTCGGACTCCGGACGCAGTTTCTCGTGCCAAGAATAAGAGGCTTGCGCGAGCGAGGGCGCGACACGCTCAGCTCGGGGAGTCGCTCACGGGTTTGGGCCGAGGGTCTCGTGGGCCAAGACATAAAGACCCCGGGACGTCCTTTCGAGGCCGGCGTACCGTTCGGGGTGCGCCCGGGTCGGTTCCATGGTCCTCGAATCGCTCAGTAAATCGCTCCGTGGCGTCTTGCAACGCATCGCCCGGAGTAACACCGTTGACGAGGCCCTGATCGCGGAGGTGGTCCGAGACATCCAGCGGGCCCTCCTGCAGGCTGACGTTAACGTCCAGCTTGCTCTGGACTTGACCCAACGCGTCAAGAAGCGGGCACGAGAGGAAAAACCCCCGGCCGGGGCCAGTGTCCGCGACTTCCTGGTCAGGATCATCTACGAGGAGATCCGCGGGATTCTGGGGAAGGACCGACCCTTCGACGTCAAGCCTCGGAAGATCCTCTTCGCCGGCCTCTTTGGCCAAGGCAAGACGACGACCGTGGGAAAGCTCGCCCGGTACTTTCAAAAGAAGGGCGTCCGGACACTACTGGTCGGCGCGGACGTTCATCGACCGGCGGCCATCGACCAGCTGGAACAGCTGGCCAAGAAGGTCGGAGCGGAATTCTACACGGACCGGAACGAGAAGCGAGCCGAGCGCATCGTCAAGGAGGCCTTGTCGAAGGCCCCACCCCACGTGGCGCTTCTCGTCGACACCGCAGGGCGTTCGGGGGTCGACCCCGACCTCATCGCCGAGCTCCAACGAGTGCGGGAGGTTCTCGAGCCGGACGAGACGTTCCTAGTGCTGGACGCGGCGATGGGACAGGCGGCGGGGCGGAGCGCCCAGGCGTTCCAGACCGCGGTGGGTCTGACGGGCGTGATCCTGACGAAGCTGGATGGCTCGGCGAAGGGAGGGGGCGCTTTGTCCGCCGTCGCAGCCACGGGGGCACCGATCCTGTTCATCGGTACCGGAGAGCACCTGGACGAGCTCGAGCGGTTCGACCCCACGCGGTTCGTCTCCCGGCTGCTAGGAATGGGCGACATCCAAACCCTGCTCGAGCACTTCGAGGAGCTCTCGAACAAGGAGGAGGCCGAGAAGGTCGCCGAGAACATGATGACCGGCCGGTTCTCACTGCGAGACATGCGGGTCCAGCTCGATTCGCTCGGCCAGATGGGTCCTTTCTCGAAGATCCTCGGCATGCTCCCCGGATTCGGCGGCGCGAAGGTGGACGACAAGCAGATGGAGGATTCCCAGGCCCGGTTGCGTCGGTTCCGGTCGATGCTGGACTCGATGACCGCCGACGAGCTCGACCATCCGATGGTGATCAAAGGGGACCGCATCCGACGCATCGCCCGAGGCAGCGGGCAAAAGCCTCAGGAAGTCCGGCAGCTGCTCAAGTTCTGGGAGTCGACCCGTAAGGCGGCCCATGGGATCGCCAGCAACCGGAAATTGCGGCGGCAGCTCGAACGGCAGCTCGCCGGTGGGGAGCTGAAGGCGTAGGCCGGGCCGTTCGTGACCGCCTCTCCTCCCGAGATCTTTGCCGGGCTTCTCCTCGTGTTCGCCTTGCCGGGGTACGCCATCACCAAAGCGACGTTCCCGGAATGGCGGCTGCGTGGCCCGGACGCTCTGCTGCGAGCGGTCGAGGTCGGGACGCTGAGCCTCGTGCTCAGCGTGACCGTGACGATCCTCGTCGGATTCGTCCTCGGAAACCTTCCGGGCAGCTTCTTCCAGGCCGGCTGGAGCGACCCCTTGCTCGAGGCCATTCTGGCCGCTGTTTCGGGCGTGGGCCTGGCGGTCGCTTTCCTGCGCGGTGGTTTCAGCCGGGTTCCGCCCGCGGGTCCCGTACCCGAGCCATCGCCCGGAGAGGAGGACCCCATGTCCCTGGTGCGCAGCCTCGAAGAGAACCAGCGGCGGGCGCGCCGGCTCCAGCACTCCCTGCGGCAGCTTCCGCCTGGGGACCCTCAGCGCGCCCGGTTAGAAGCGGAGCTGACAGAGGTCCAACGAAGTTCTCAGGAACTTCGCTCTCATCGGGAGGCGGAATATGCCCGCTAGACCCTCGTCTTCGGACGCGGCATACAAGATGGTCCTCGTGGTTCGGGGGGAGCTCCGGCTGACCCCGGGAAAGGCCGCCGTTCAAGTGGCACACGCCGCGGTGATGCTGGTTCTTCAGGCGCAGAAGCGGCGCGGCGGTGACCTGGACCGGTGGCTGGCCGAAGGGCAGAAGAAAATCGCGGTCGTGGCTTCGACGCTGGCCGAGATGGTCGAACGGCAGCGGCAGGCCAGCCGGAGCGGCATTCCGACGGTCTGGGTCGATGACGCCGGCTTCACAGAGGTCCCGCCCGGGACCCGGACCTGCCTGGGGATCGGTCCGGCACCAGGCCTGGAGCTCGACAAGATCACGGGCGACCTCCCGCTTCTTTGAGGCCGGTGGGGCCGGTTTTCGCCCTTTGGCGAGGACGATTTTCACGGCGGTGACCGACCCACCTTTTATGAATCAATAAATACCGGCGCCTGAATGAGTCGGGGGTCCCCGGGTCACCCCGGAGGACGCACGGGAGCGGTGGGATCGTGCGGATGTGGATCTACATCGTCCGGCGACTTCTGCTCGTCGTTCCGGTCATCATCGGGGTGATGACCATCGTCTTCATTCTCGTCAGCCTCATCCCGCCCTCGACCCGCATCGCGATCTACCTGGGGCCTCTGGCCCGTAACTGTAAGCCGGGGTTGCCCTGTTGGAACAACGCGCGGAACGCGATCGGACTGAACCAGCCCTTGCCGGCACAGTGGGGCATCTACATCTGGAACAGCCTCACGCTGCACTGGGGATACACCAACCCGAGCAGCGAGGCCAGCATCGGCGCCCAACTGGGCCATACCTCCTACCCCGTCGCCTCCGTCCTGTCGTGGTACCTTCCGTACACCCTCGAACTCGCTTTCTTCGCTCTCATCATCATCCTGGTCGTCTCGATTCCGCTCGGCAACCTCTCGGCCGTTTACCGGAACCGGCCGCTGGACCAGGGAGCCCGGGTACTCTCTTTCTCGGGCTACGCCCTTCCGGGGTTCCTGCTCGCCTCGATCGTGCTGCTCGCAGCCGTCGCGCTAAGCGGCGGGTACGCGCCGACCTGTCACGGCCTCTCGTACTATTTCGACAACTGGTTCGGGTCTTGGCCGGACCCCGCCTGCATTCCGGGTACCCCCTCCACGTTACCGAGTTGGATCGGTCCGCACCTCGAAACGTCGCCCACGGGCTTCCCCACGATCGACGCCCTCATCCACTGGAACACGCCGGGGGGGCCGTATCTCGTGGAGCAATCCCTCCAGCGAATGCTGCTGCCGGCCCTGGTCATCGCCTACGGATATATCGCCAGCATCCTTCGGTTCGTACGGAACAGCATGCTCGAGGTCATGAACCTCGACTTCGTCCGGACCGCCCGGGCCAAAGGAGTACCGGAGCGGCAGGTCATCAACCGGCACGCGGGCCGGAACAGCCTCAACGTGACGGTCACCGTGCTCGGCCTGACCTTCGCTTTCTTCATCACCGGTTTTCCGATCATCGAGGACGTCTTCCACCTGAGGGGAATCGGGTACCTCCTCGCGCTCTCGATCCAGCCGGAGCCGGACTTCGGAATCATCTTCGGGTCTACGCTCCTGCTGACGCTGATCGTCGTGGCGGCGAACATCATCGTCGACGTGACCTACGCCTACCTGGACCCGCGCGTACGGTTGGGGTAGATGGAGAGCAACCGAACCTCCGAGACGCTCGAGCCGACGGAAGGGGCTCCGACCCTTTCCGGACGACGACCGAACCCTCAGTGGGAGCAGTACAAGAGGACGTTCTACTTCCTGCGACGGAACCGCCTCGCGATGTTCGGGCTCATCATCGTCCTCCTCTTCGTCGCGATCGCGGCCTACTCGCCGTTCTACCCGGGTCCGGGGGACCGTCTCGCTACCTATTGTTCGAGCGCCACCATTGTCGGAACCAACTCGTCGTGCGCCGTGGTTGTCTGCACCTATCCGATCGGGTCGACGCCCACGGGCAGCCCCTGCTACTCCTACGCCTTCGGCGAGCCCTCGGTCATCGCTCCGACGATCGACCTTTCCCACTTTACGCTCGGTCCCCTCCCCTTAGGGTCGCTCACGGTCGACCCGAGCGCGGGCGTGATGTACAACATCGCGACCGGTCTGATCAAAGGCGCGCCATGGTCCCTCGGGATCGCGGCGGCGGTCGTGGGCACCGGGGCCCTCGTCGGTCTTCTCCTCGGCGCGCTGGCCGGGTACTCCGGGGGCTACATGGACGAGACCATAATGCGGTTCACGGACATTTTCCTGGCCATCCCGGGCCTGTTCCTCGTTCTCGTGACGCTGTCGGCCCTCGGGTCGCGTTTTTCCACGCTCGACGGCCGGATCGGGATACTGATCGTCGCGTTCGTCATCACGTGGTGGCCGCTCTACACGCGGATCGTCCGGGGCCAGGTGCTGGTCACTCGGGAGCAAAAATACGTTGAGGCGGCTCGGGCGAGCGGGGCCCGCTCCGGACGGATCCTCCGGAAGCACATCATTCCGAACTCGCTCTATCCGGTCTTCGTTCAGCTCTCCCTGGATATCGGCACGATCCCCCTCCTCCTGGGCGCCATCATTTTCCTCGGGTACCAGATCTGGCCGAGCATCTACTTCCCCGAGTGGGGAACGATGTCGGCTCAAGCCGTGACGAATCTCTCGGCTTTCCTGCTCCAGTGCGCAATCGCAGGGACGACGACGCCCTGCGTCTTCCCCTGGTGGCAGATCTTCTTCCCGGGCATCACCCTGTTCCTGTTCTGCATCTCCGTCAACTTCCTATCGGACGGACTGCGGGACGCCCTCGACCCGAGGCTGCGGAGGTAATGGAATGGCCGTCGATCGAGTCCCGGCGCCGCCCTCTGTCCCGATCGAGATCGGACGACCCCTGGCCTCGCCCGGACCCACCACCTCAAGCCGCAGTGGACCGCCCCGGCTCATCACCGGGCAGATGCATGCCTCGGGGGACGTCCTCGAGATCAAGGACCTGAAGACCTACTTTTTCACGTACGACGGGGTCGTCAAGGCGCTCGACGGCGTCGACCTCACGATCCGGAAAGGAGAGACCCTGGGCCTCGTCGGGGAGACCGGCTGCGGCAAGAGCGTAACAGCCTTCTCGGTCACGAAGCTGTACGCCGACCCGCCGGGCCGGATCATCGGCGGCGAGATCCTGTTCCAGGGCGCGAACCTCCTCTACGGCATCGACCAGGAAGCTACCTTCAAACCGGTGCCCAAGACGAACCGGGTCAAGGTGAAGCGCCGGTATGCCCGCATCCGGCTCAGCCAGGAGCGCATGGCCGCGATCCGGGGATCCGGCATCTCGATGATCTTCCAGGAGCCCTCCTCCGCGCTCAACCCGATCTTTTCGATCGCCGACCAACTGTCGGAGGCGCTTCTGCTGCATTCGGGTGGTGAGGTCTTCGACGAGTTGCTCCGGCCTCCTCCCTCTCCGGAGGTCGTGAAGGCGGCGATCGACCAGCTGCTCGAGGCAACCCCCTCCACGGGCACCGGGCCGACCCGGGAGTCCACGCAGGCCTTCGCCGACGCGCTGGGCCGGCCCTCGCTGGCAACCCAGGCATACTCGGTGCTCAAAGAGATGCGCCAGCGCCCGGACGAGGCTCGGAAAGCGCTCGAGCACGCCGTACGCCGCACGCACCTGGGGGGCCTCCAGCGCGCCTACGTGAGGCATATGCTGCGGGCCTACCATCTCCGCGAAAAGCTCAACGACCTGCTCCTGGAGGAGATGCGACGCGGTACCCCCACGAGCCGCGCCGACCGGGGCCTCCGGGCCCGGCTCCGTGCCGAATGGCTCCGGGGGATCGGCTATGGGCTCTGGGGCATTCGAGGGCACGTGCGCCGTCCGGTCAAGGACGAGACGTTCTGGCGCTCCGTGAAGCTGCTGGAGGGCGTCTCGATCGCGAACCCCGCGCAGGTCGCGCGGGGATATCCCCACGAGCTGTCGGGCGGCATGCTGCAGCGCGTGATGATCGCCATGGCGCTCTCGTCCAACCCGGCGCTCCTGATCGCCGACGAGCCGACGACGGCGCTCGACGTGACCATCCAGGCCCAGATCCTATCCGTGATGCGGGACCTCAAGACCCGCGTGGGAAGCTCAATCCTGCTCATCACGCACGACCTGGGCGTGATCGCGGAGATGGCCAACCGGGTGTCCGTCATGTACGCGGGCAACGTGGTCGAGACGGCGGCGGTCCGCGACCTCTATCGGAGACCGCTACACCCCTATACCCAGGGATTGCTCAACTCGATCCCCCGGATGGACGACCCGAACAAGACGCTGGAGTCCATTCCCGGGTCGGTGCCCAACCTAATTTATCCCCCCTCCGGCTGCCGTTTCCATCCGCGGTGCCCGCACGCGATGGAGATCTGCAAGGAGGCCCGGCCACCGACCACCGTCGAGGGGGACGACCACACGGTGGCCTGTTACCTGTATCACGGCCCCCCGGCACGGTCGACCTAGACCCCGGGGGTGTGGCGAGTGCCGGGTAACAACGGGGGAGAAGGGCCACTACTGGTCATCCGGAACCTCCGGAAATGGTTCCCGATCCGCGGCGGGGTCTTTTCGACACATATCGGCGACGTCCGCGCCGTGGACGGGGTGAACTTCGAGATCGCCCGCGGTGAAACCGTCGGCCTGGTCGGAGAATCCGGGTGCGGCAAGACCACCGTCGGGCGCTTGCTGCTCCGACTGATCGAGCCCACGGCGGGCCACACGTACTACCGTCCGCCGTTGGACGTGGCGCACCGGTTGGACGAACTCTACGAGACGCTGGGCCATGGGGCCACCGGCGCGGAAAGCGGCGAGGCGGGCCAAGCCGGCCCCACACCGAAGCAACTCGAAGCGCTGGCCGAGATCCGGAAGGTCGCGGACCAGTACTCGATCTACCGGATGCGCGGGCACCGGTTGGCGGAGCTGCGGGCGAAGCTCCAGATCGTCTTTCAGGATCCCTTCTCCTCGCTGAGCCCCCGCATGCTGGTCCGGGACATTGTCGCCGAACCTCTCGAGATCCACCACTTGGGATCCCGCCGAGAGCGGTACGAGCGCGCGGCCGAGCTGATCCAAGCCGTCGGGCTCAATCCGGACCACCTCTGGCGATTCCCCCACGAGTTCTCCGGAGGACAGCGGCAGCGCATCGGCATCGCCCGTGCCCTCGCCTTACGCCCCGATTTCATCGTCCTGGACGAGCCCACCAGCGCTCTGGACGTGTCCGTGCAGGCGCAGATCCTCAACATCCTGCGCCGGCTCCAGAAGGAGCAGGACCTGTCGTACCTGTTCATCTCGCACCACCTATCGGTGATCCGGTCGATGTCCCAACGCGTGGTCGTGATGTACCTGGGCCAGGTGGTCGAGCGCGCCCCGACGGAGGAGCTGTTCGCCCGGCCCTTGCACCCGTACACCCAAGCGTTGCTCGCCGCCATCCCGATCCCAGACCCCGAGGTCCATCGGGAGCGGATCATCCTCTCGGGGGACGTTCCAAGCCCCGCCGCCCCGCCCTCCGGATGCCGGTTCCATACCCGGTGCCCCGCCGTGATGCCGATCTGCTCGAAGGTCGAGCCTCCCCTCATCCACTACCGAAGCGATCACTGGGTCGCCTGCCATCTCTATCCCGGACCCCAAGGCGCCGGCGGAGCGATCACACAGGATGTGCTGCCTCCGTATGTGGACGTGGAGGCCGCCGCCCGGCTCCAGCCCGAGCCGCTGGCGGAGCCGATCCCATTCGACCAGCCATATCCGTTCAAGTTGCCCACCCCTCCGCCGGACCCGACCCAGCCGCCGCCGGCCGCCGCGGCGCTCTGACGCCCGCCCGGAGCCTCTGCACCGATGTCCGGAAATCCCGGTGACACCTCCCCATCGCCTCCCCGGCCCCAGTACCGGTCCACGGGCTACCTACCCAAGCTGGAGGGGCCCCTTCGCGACCAGGCTCTCCAGGACCCCGGCCCCACGTGGGCCGAGTGGCTCGTCGGCTCGTTCGCGAAGGTGTGGCTCGCGCTCGGCTACTTCGTCGTCGACACCTGGATCTGTCTCACGTGGGCCACCCCCTTCAACCCCACCGGGCTGGCCCTGAGCCTCGCGGCCGCCCTGTACCTCGAGTTCCTCCTGTGGCGATACTTCTGGTACGCCCCCGACCGGGAGGAGGACCTCCGAACCCTGCCGTTCCATCCCAGCTGGTCCCGGCTGACCCGGTTCGGCCGGTGGACCCCGCAGTCCCAGCGGCTTCGTGCCGGCGAGGACCCGTACGAATCGGGCGCCCGCGACGACATGTCGGAGTTCGTCGGTTGAACTGACGCGACTTCGCTCGCGCGACCGGCCCCGCGGAACCCGATTCCCGAGGGCCCGGCGGACCGTGAGGGATGGGGGGCTCCTGGATTTCGCGGGGAGGTCTAAAAAGAAAGGCGGGAAAGGGTTCGGGGGACGCTGGATGCGTCCCCCGCCTTCGGAAACGACGCGCCCTACCCGGTCGGTGGCTCCGCGGTGGCCGAGGCCAGGTGGTTGCCGTTCAGCCAGAACCACTCCACATCTCCGCCGCCGCCGATCGTCACGTGCTCGTCGATCGAGGCCGTGTTGACCCACGGAGCGGTCACGTAGACTTCGTTCTCCTGGTAGAAGTAGACGTAGAGCGCGAGCTTCTGCGCGATGTGCTCCGTCTCGTCGTAGACCAGCGCCCGGTTCGCCAGGTTCAGGTCCGTGGCCGCGAAGAACTCGGCGTTCGTCATCACGGTGAACGCCGCGCCCTGGCAGGCCTGGCTGATCGGCTGGTTGGGGTTGGCCCAGTAGAGCAGCTGGCTCCAGCTGTACGTCGTGGCCGCGTATCCTTCGCACGCCGGCGTCTGGTTCCCGCCCAGGAGGGCGTAATCGTCGCTGTAGGTGTACGTCGCGTTGGGGTAGTACATCGCGCCGATGTAGTCCGTGGGGTCGGGGTAGTCGGGCGCCCAGGCCAGCGTGAACAGCGGCATCGGGTTCTGTCCGGGCGGCGAGAACAACGAGTTCAGCACCAACTGGATGAAGTTGATGTCGATCGGGTGGATGACCACCGCGCCGCTCGAGAACTGCGCGACCTTCTGGGTCATCAGCGAGACCGCCTGGTCGTAGTTCGGAGCGCCGGTCTGCCCGAAGAACGGCAGCTGGCATCCGCCGGTCATCGCGATGCACGCGGCCACTTCGGGGTCATAGTAGATGCTGTTCTTGTCCTGCATCTGCGACCACCAATAGGCCGGCGACGCCGGGTTGGTGAGGTTCGTGGTCGGGTCCGTGTCCGGCCAGCTGATGTTCGTTGGGTAGTAGTTGCCCATCCCCTGTGGGATGACGCCGCCGTACTCGAATCCCCACTGCACGCCGTCCACCGTGTTGACCGTCGCCTGGTCGGTGCTGTACGGGAACGCCGTCGAGAAGAACTCCCGCATTCCGATGTAGTTGAAGAAGTCCGCCGGCGCGGTGATGGGGCCCGTCGGGTAGACGGACGCCGCCGCGGCGCTGAACTCCATGTCGAAGGGGAAGAAGAAGATCGAGATGCTCGGGAAGCTGAGCAAGTTCGCCTTCCCCTGTTCGATCAACTGCAACATCAGCGCCGTTTGCGTCGTGGGCCACTGTCCTTGATAGTCGGCCACGCCGGATGCGATGGCAGCCTCCCCGGGCGTTGGGTCGGTCTCCCACGTCACGTCGATCTGCTTCGCGTAGGAGTTGGCCTGGGGGTAGCAGTAGTTCGTCTGTCCGAGGTAGGTCTCAGAGCACGAGGGGTTCGGCTCGTACGAGGGGTTCGCTTCGAGAGTGTAGGACGTGCCGATCGTGTAGCCCGCCAGGTAGTAGGGGCCGCTTCCAGCCATGTGGTACTGAACATTGCCCCATTCGTTGTTCGGCAGCAGGCCGATCATCGTGTCCCAGCTCGTGTTCCCGATCTTGGAAACCGCCGCGTCGAACGAGGCCCCGCTAGAGCTCGTGGCGTTGCCCGGGAGCAGGTCCGGGTGGTCTCCCTGGTACGTCTTGTAGTCCGTCCAGCCCGGTAGGGTTGAACCCTGCGCACTGAACCAACCGGCCGGAACGATACCGGAACCGATGGCGGACATCAGCTCCAGGAAGAACGGCCAGCTCTGTGGCGTCCCGACCTCGCCCGACCCGTTCGCAACGAAGGTGACACAGCCGTCGTAGCCCATTCCGTTGGTCATCGCGACCGAGGGACAGAAGGCGGAATCGTTCACGAGCACGTGCTGGAAGATGTTCCAGGGCGTGGAGTTGTACGGATAGTGGAGACCCTTGTCATAGGTCGACTGACCGCCGGGTAACAATGACTGGCCCTGCACCCAGCCTGGCGTCGCCTCTCCATCCGACGACATCGCAATGTCGCGCGCCATGGTGAACAGTACGTCCGAGGCATAGACCGGCCACGACACGCCGGTCGCGGGGTCGTAGAAGTGCGAGTAGTCGCCGATGACGAACGTGTAGTTGTGGCCGGCAACCAGATCGGTCTCGCCCGCCGCTGGCTCGGTGGGGAAGTCCTGTCCGCACAACGCGCTGCCCGGAACGCACTGGGCGATTTCCGGGATGTAGCCGTTCGCCGAGTCGATCGCTTGAGTGCCGTTGTAGCCGATCAGGCTCTCGTAGACGTTCAGGATCACTTCGTATCCGGCCGTTTCGTAATCGACGTTGGGGTCCTCGCTGAGGCCCCCGCCGGGCACGTACTCGTACGCGATGACCGTGCCGGGGTGAGGGTCATTGACGATTGGCGGGACGATGGCGGCGCCTGACGGACTAGATACGTAGGCCGTCCAGCTGTAGTTCTGATACAGAATCGGACTCGAAGACGTGAGCTGTGAGCCCGCGACCCACGTGACCGTGTAGACTCCGGCCGTCGCAAAGGTCGCCGTCACCGTGCTCTGGTTGAACCCAGCTAGCAGGGTGTTGGTCGTCGTCCCGAGAGTCCCGCCCGATGTGATGAAATGCGGGTCGACCAGCGAGTACGCCGGGTTAGACGGATGCGAGGTGTACTCCGCCGTCAGCGTGAGCGACTGACTGGTGGCGAGCACACCGGAGGGGTTCGTGGTCGAGGAAGTGTTCGAGTCGATCACGCCCTTGGTCCCCGGCTGGGCACCTAGCGTGTCGACGATGTGGGAGGCCGAGATCTGCACCGACGGGATCGCGTTCAGGTTGTCATGCCAAACCCCCTTGATATCTGCCTGCACGTAGACGAGGTACGTGCCGGGATTGGTGTACGCGTGGTCCGCCGTCGGGCTGGTGGTGGTCAACGTCGTGCCATCACCAAAATTGAATTTGAATTGGGTCGCCGTTTCTCCAGAAGACAATATCGCCGTGAAGGAAATCAGTTGGGCCTGTTGTGCCGTCTTGAACGGCGACAGCAAACCGACGTCGTGGTAGTTCGTGATTTTCGCGCAAGCGGGGGAATCCGCTGGCGCGCAGGTCGCGGCCGGAACGAGGCTGTTGAACGCGACGAACGATATCGCGCCCAGTACGACGATCGTGACGACCAGCACGACGACCGCCGTCGCGCTCGACATCGCCCGTCGTGACCGGTTCCGCCCGGTAAGGCTCAAGCTCGTGGTATCTCCCATTGGTTTTCACCGTCCCCCGTTGCCGAGGGGCTGCGGCTAAACTCCAGAGGTCGTATTTATACCCTTAGAAGCTCGCTCGCCGGTCGATGACCAAGAGGCCTCTCCGGCTCGCGCCGTCGCTCCTGAGCGCGGATTTTTCGGATCTCGGCGCCGCGATCCGAGAGGCGGAGGCGGGTGGGGCGGACGCGTTCCATCTCGACGTTATGGACGGTCATTTCGTCCCCAACATCACATTCGGTCCAGCCCTTGTGGCGGCCGTGCGGCGTTGCACCCGGTTGCCCCTGGACGTCCACCTGATGATCGAAGAGCCGGCCCGGTATCTGGAGGCTTTCGCGGCCGCCGGAGGAACCACGCTCGTCTTCCATCTTGAGATACGAGAAGACCCAGCGGTGGTCATCGACCTCGCTCGAAAGCTCGGCGTCGACGTGGGGGCGGCGATCCGACCGGATACCCCGGTGGACCGTGTCTGGCCATGGATCGACCGACTCGACCAGGTGATGGTGATGGGGGTCCATCCCGGCTTCTCCGGCCAGAAGTTTATCCCGGGCGCCCTCCCGAAGATTCAAGCGGTACGGGAACGGCTCGATAGAGAAGATTCCCCCGTGGACCTCTCGATCGACGGGGGTATCACGACCGAGACGGCACGGGAGACCGCCCGCGCGGGGGCGACCTTTTTTGTCTGCGGCAACTCGGTCTTCGGGCACGGGACGGTGGCGGAAAACCTCGCGGCGCTCCGAGCCGCGGTGCACCAGGGGGCCTCGGATGCAGTTCGCTGATCTGGTCGCCGACTACGAGCGGCTGGAGGCCACCAGCAAACGTCTCGAAATGCGATCCATCCTTGTCGACCTTTTCCGGAAGGTGCCCCCGGCGCAGCTTCCCTCGCTGGTGTACCTGATGCAGGGAGAGCTCCGGCCGGAGTTCGAGGGAGTCGAACTCGGCGTCGCCGATTCGCTGGCCGCGCGCGCGGTCGCTCAGGCGACCCACACCCCGGAGAAGACCGTATCGGACAGCGTGCGACGCACGGGAGATTTGGGGACCACCGCGGAGGAACTCCTCGCGAAGCCCTCGGGCCGACTCGGCGCCGAACCCCTGAAAGTTGACGAGGTGTACTCCGAGCTCACCCGCATCGCGGCGTCAAGCGGGGAGGGCTCTCAAGAGCTCAAGATTCGGATCCTGGTCGAGCTGATCGCCCGGGCCACCCCGCCCGAAGCGAAGTACATCGTTCGGTTCGCGCTGGGAAAACTCCGGCTCGGCGTCCGCGAGATGACGATCGTCGACGCCCTGAGCGCTGCCTTTGCCGATGCCGGCAAGGAGGCACGCGCCGCCGTCGAGGCCGCGTACAACCGGTCGAGCGACCTGGGGCTGGTCGCCGAACACGTCGCGCGGCACGGGCTCGCGGGGTTGAGAGAGATCAAGATCGAGGTCGGTCGACCGATCCGTCCGATGCTCGCCGAGCGAGCCCTCAATCTTTCGGACGTCCTCGAACGCATGCACGGTCGCACGGCCCTCGAGTACAAGTACGACGGGCTTCGGGTGCAGGCGCACATCCCGTCCGGTGGGACGGTCAAGCTGTTCTCCCGTCGCCTCGATGAGATCTCCACCCAGTTCCCGGAGCTCGTGAAGGAGCTGCCGACCGCGATCCACCGTCGGCCGGCGATCGTCGAGGGAGAATGCGTCCCGGTCGACCCGGAGACCGACGAGCTCCGACCCTTCCAAGAGGTGTCGCGACGCCGGGGTCGGAAGCACGACCTGGCCCGATTGCAGGAGGAAGTTCCGGTCCGGCTCTTCCTGTTTGACGTTCTGCTGGATGGGCCGACGGTCACGGTCGATGAACCGTTCCCGGAGCGCCGGAAACGTCTCGAAACCCTCGTCAAGGACACCGAACGGGTCCGCTTGGCGACGCAGAAGATCGTCGAGTCGGTTCCTGAGGCGCAGCGGTTCTTCGACGAAGCCATCGCCGCGGGCTGCGAGGGCGTCATGGCGAAGTCGCTCGCCGCGGGAAGCACCTACCGGGCCGGGGCCCGCGGATTCTGGTGGATCAAGTACAAGCGAGAGTACACCCACGCGCTGGCCGACTCGATCGACGGTGTGGTCGTCGGAGCCTTCTACGGCCACGGCCGCCGCGGCGGACGATACGGCGCCTTGCTGCTCGCGGTGTACAATCCCGACAAGGACCGGTTCGAAAGCTTCTGCAAGGTCGGGAGCGGCTTCGACGACGCGACCCTCGACCGGCTTCCGGCGAAGCTCAAACCGTACGAGGTGAAGGAACGACCGGAATCGGTCCTCACAGGTCTCGAACCGGACGTCTGGTTCCGTCCCGCGGTCGTGATGGAGGTCCGGGGCGCCGAGCTCACGCTGAGCCCGATCCACCGGGCCGGAGTCGGGCTCATCCGTCCCGATGCCGGGCTCGCGCTCCGGTTTCCGCGCTTCACCGGTCGATGGCGCGACGACAAGGACGCCGCGAACGCCACCACGACGAAGGAGCTCCTCTCGCTCTACCGGTCCCAGGTTCGACAGATTTCGAAGTCGTCCGGAGGAGAGGAGCCAACGTAGCCGGCGGTGCCTGCGCGTCTACGCCAGTTCTTTTATAGGACAACTCCGCGTGCTGCGTCTCGGGGCCGACGATGCTAGTCGAGATGACGGAACTCATTGGACGGCAGGTGTACACGCAAGAAGGACGCCTGCTCGGCGAAGTGGCAAACGTGGTCGTGGATATCGAGGGGTCGAAGATCGACGGTCTGTTCGTCGCCGACCCGAATCCGGTGTTAGTAGAGGATTCTCGACCCGTCAACGTGCCGTACCGGTGGGTTTCCGCGGTCAACGACGTCGTGATCCTCAAGTACTTCCCGAAGCGCGTCTCGGTAAAGCGCGGCGCGCACGCCGCGGCGTCCGCGCGCGAAGAGGAAGCCCCCGCGGCCCGCTGAACGCGGTGCGGGGATAGCCAAGCCCGGAAACGGCGCAGGACTTAAACCGGGCCGCTTTCGCGGTTCCGGAAGAGATCCTGTCGCGTAGGCGTTCGCCGGTTCAAATCCGGCTCCCCGCATCTCCCGCGCGGGAGGCGGGCCCCTCGGCCGGCATGGTACTGCGTCGTCCGCAGCTCGTCCGTGCGCTCGGACAGTTGTCCGGATTTCCGGAGCCCGACGCCGCCTCCGAGCAAGTGATGACCCCTCCCGATGCGGCGGCCGAGATGCTCTACGAAGCGGTCGCTCGCGGGGACCTTGAGGGCCGGACGGTGCTCGACCTGGGGAGTGGCACGGGTCTGCTCGCGATCGGTGCCGCGCTCCTCCGAGCCCGAGAGGTCATCGGAGTCGAACGTGACCCGGTCGCGTCACGCATCGCTCGGCGGAACGCAGAGCGTGCAGGGGTGGTGTGCGAGTGGGTTCGAAGCGAGGTGGCCCAGTACGGCCGCCCCGCCGAAACGGTGCTGATGAATCCGCCGTTCGGGGCCCAACGCAAACATGCCGACGCGCCGTTCTGGGACCGCGCCTTCTCGCTCGCCGAACGAGCGGTCTATGCGTTCTCCCTCGCCGGTTCCCGAACCTTTATAGCTCGCCAGGCGGTCGCGCGCGACGCACGGATCGAAGCGACTCGACCGGTTCGCTGGGAGCTCCCCGCCACGTTTCCCCACCATCGGAAACCCCGGGTCCCACTGTCGGTCGACCTGTGGATCGTGCGGACGGAGAAACACCCCTCATGACCGACAGCGCGGCCCCCCGCCTCGTCGTCCCCGGCGACCTTCTGGGTACGGCGGAGGAATTTGTTCCGGGGCGGGGCACCTATGAGCACGACGGACGCATCTACGCGGCCTTGCTGGGTCGTTCCCGGGTCGACCCGTCCAGCCGGTCGGTGTCCGTGCACGCGCTGCACAGCATTCCCGAGCTCAACGTGGGGGACCTGGTCGTCGGCCGCGTCGAGGAGCTCAAGAGCGCCATGGCGATCGTGGAGATCCTCGCCGCGCATCCCTCGTCCCGCACGGTCCCCGGCGAACCCGAGGGTACGATCCACGTCTCGAAGGTGAAGGACGGGTACACCGAGAACCTGAACGACGAGCTCGCGCCCGGGGACCTGGTCCTCGCGCGGATTCTCGAGAATCATCCGTCCATCAAGCTCACGACCGCTCCGCCGCCACTCGGCGTGGTGTCGGCCCGGTGCCAGCGGTGCCACGCCACGCTGGAGCTGACCGGGCGGTCGGACCTGGTTTGCCCTCGATGCGGGAACCGGGAGCATCGGAAAGTTTCGGCCGACTACGGCCTGCGGAAGGCGCCCGAGTCCGGATGAACGTCGCGGCGGGCGACGAGGAACGTCGTCTCGCTCGTCTGGTCCGGTCCCACAATCGATGGCGGGGCCGCGAGGTGTTCAACCTTCTTGCGAGCGAGAACGCCCTCTCCCCGACCGCGCTGCGTTACCTCGCCTCCGACCTAGCGGGCCGGTACACGTTACCCGAGCACATTACCGAAGGCCCGGACGCCCGGACCAACGACTACGCCGGGACCCGGTACACGGACCAGATTGAGGGCCTGGCCAATGCGGCCGCCTCGAGATTGTTTCACGGCCGGTTCGCAACTACCCGGCCGTTATCCGGTCACATCGCAGCCATCTCCGCGCTGGTCCCGCTGCTTCCACGCCAGTCGAAGATCCTCGCCATTCCGCCCGCCGGAGGAGGGTACGACGGGTACGCGCCCGGTTACCTGCCGGCGGTGCTCGACTACGTCGTGCGACCGCTCCCCACCGTCCCGATGACCCGGGAGGTGATTGCCGCGGACGCGGTCGAGGAGATCCGTCGGGAGCGTCCGAACGCGGTAGTGCTGGGGCAGAGCTTCTTCCTGTTCCCGTACCCGCTCCGGGCGATCGCGGAGGCCGCCCATGCCCAGGACGCGCTCGTCTTTTACGACGCTTCCCACGTGCTGGGGCTGATCGCGGGAGGAGTCTTTCAGGACCCGCTGCGCGAGGGCGCCGACGTGATGTACGGTAGCACCCACAAGTCGTTCCCGGGCCCGCAGGGAGGACTGCTCGTGACGGACCGCGAGGACCTCTTCGCCCAGCTCGACCCGGCCCTCGTCTGGCGCGTGTTCGACAACGCTCACTGGCACCGGATCGCCGCTCTCGGGCAGACGCTACTCGAGCT
>JASHPV010000108.1 GCA_030037875.1 Thermoplasmata archaeon | reverse complement strand
GAAGAGCGAGTACGCCTCCATGTCCGACGTGTCCGGAGGGGCCGAGGCGGGTGCGGGAGAGGCGTCGGGGGCACGGCCGGTGAGATGCACCACCACGGACCGCGCGATCTGGCCAGCGATGTCGTCCTGGATCGCGAAGATATCGTCAAACGGGCGGTCGTAGCGCATCGACCAAATGTGGGCTTCGGACCGCACGTCGACGAGTTGCACGGCGATCCGGATGCGGTTGCCCGATTTGCGGACGCTTCCCTCGAGCGCGACCCCGACGTCCAGCTCCTGGCCGACCTCGCGGATTGACTTCGGCGAGCCCTTGTACCGCTGTACCGATGTCCGGGCGATCACCCGGACTTGAGGGACTTGCGCCGTTCGCGAAATCAGCTCGTCGGTCAGGCCGTCCGCGAAGAATTCGTCCGCCGCGTCGGCGCTGAGGTTGGCCAGCGGCAGCACTGCGAGCCGGAGATTCGACGGGGCCGGGGTCGAAGGCGGTGGCGGGGTAGCTCGCGTACCTCCGACGGCCACGCGGTAGATCTCGACGGGCTCTTGCACGTTTTTGAGACTCCGTGAGCCGACCCTCTCGAAGACGATCGGCAGCTTGTTCCGCACCTGTTCATAGATCGTCGCCGAGAGGCAGATCCCCCCCGGTTCGGCGAGGGGCTCGATTCGGGAGGCGACGTTTACGGCGTCGCCGACCACGTCGCCCTCCTCCTCGACGACGTCCCCTAGGTGCAGACCGATTCGGAGCCAGAGCGGGTCCTCCGAACCGACCGATGCGTTCCGCGCGCCGATCGCGCGTTGTATCTCCACGGCGCAGCGGACCGACTCGACCGCGCTCGCGAACTCCACCAGGAAACCGTCCCCGAGCGTCTTCACCTCGCGGCCCGCGAACCGGGCGAAGATCGGGCGCAGCAGCGACTGATGCTCGCGGCGCAGGCGCAACGCCGCCTCCTCATCTTTCTGGCCCAGCCTCGTGAAGCCGACGAGGTCGGTGAACATGATGGCGGCGAGGCGGCGTGTCATCGGTGCAGGGTCACGAGCCGAGGACTCATTTGTCTTCGTCGGCTTGAAGAGCACCCCAGGTGCCGGCTAGCCGGGCGAATCCAGCGCCCCGGGAGGAGAGGTTCCTTTCGGACGATGCCTCGAAAGATTCGTTGGCTCGACCCCGGTGGGCTGCTCGAACCCCCTCTGGTTCGGGCATGGCTCGCGGAGACTGCCACCCCCGAGCTACCGACGGGGGAGGCCGCGCCCGCTCACGCACGAGGCGACTTCTTCGTTGGATTGGAGATGCTCACGGAGTGGATCCCGGGGAACTGGAACGGGACCAGGTGCCAGGTCTTCCCCGCGTTCGGGCTCACGAACAGCTGCCCGGTGGTCGTTCCCACGTAGATGCCCGGGGGGTCCAGGTCGTCGGTGGCAATCCCTTCGCGCTGGACTCCGAAGTGGCCGGGGAAGGCCGTGGGGGAGAGCAACTTCCTCCACTTTCGCGTCGTGTCGTTCCACTCGTGGACCTGGAAGTGACCCTCGCCGGTGACGCGCGCTTGTCCGTCCAACCGGATGAAGTAGGCACGTCCGGGAGCTGCGCGAGGCGACGCCACGGTGAACCCGAAGTCATCGCCGAGCGGCTTGCCGATTCGGACCCACTTGTCCATGCGGTCGTGCGAGACGTACATGCCTCCGTGGTCCTGGCGGTAGAACGTGTCGGGGTCGGCGGCGTCGATCGCCACGTCGTGCACGCACTGACCGGTCTCGGGGAACTTGTTGGGAAGGAACGGAGCCTCCACTCCCTTGTTGGTCGGCGCCCACGTCGCGCCGGCGTCCTCGGACCGGAAGGTCCCCACGGCGGACATCCCGACGTACAGCCGTCGCGAATCGCGAGGGTCGACGAGGATTGTGTGGAGGCAGGCTCCACCGGCACCGGGCCCCCAGTTCTTCCTCGCCGGGTGTTCGTTGATCCCGGGAATCGGCTCCCACGACGCTCCCAGGTCGGTCGACCGGAACAGAAGATGCGGGTCCGCTCCCAGATAGAGCGTCTGGGGTTCGGCCGGAGGGCCGGGCTCGAGGTGCCACAAATTCGCGATCGGGTAGACGGGCGCGGGGGTGTCCGGATTCCCGTCGAACTTCGGCGGTCGGGTCTTGGTGGAGGCCATGAGCGGGGTCCCGATCTCGGACCACTTCTTCCCGTAGTCGCGGGAACGGTAGAGGACGGGTCCGTAGAGCCAGGAATTGATGAGAGCGTAGACGTCCCCGGGGTGGCGGGGGTCCGCGACCACGTGGTAGACCTCGTTCCCCTCGTGCGCCGCCGGACCCACCTTCCAGCGGGTGCGCCGCGCATCTCCCTCGACGATGTAGGTTCCTTTCCGAGTGCCGACCAGAATCCGAAGTTTGTTGTCGCCCACCATGGTCCGTGCCTTGCTATCCTCCTGCGATGGAATGGAGGATATCGATGGTGCGGGCGCCGCGAAGCGACGTCGTGACACCGGTCGTGCCGCTCACGTCGTCCCCGTCCACGAACACCCGGACATATCGGCGCAGATGCCCCGTCTCGTCCCGGATCTTGAACCGGAGTCGCGGATACCGTTGCTCGAGCAGGTCGAGGAGATGCTCGACCGAGTCAGCATCGACCTTCTCGCTGCCGCGGGGGCCGAACTCCCGCAACCAGCTGTCGAGGTGTACGTCGAGCATGGACCGAGCCGAAGCACTCTCGGGACCCCGCAGCCCCTCTTCAACTTTCGTCATGGGAAGGACCATGGTCGAGATCGGTACGGTATCAAAAGTAAACCATATGAAGGGCTAGGTGAGTGAAAGGATACCGATGGTCGCGGGGCACGATCGGTCCACACCGCCCGAACTCCGGGTTCAGTTCGAGGGCGGCTGCCCGGTGAAGGCGAGCCTGGACGTCCTCGGGCGAAAGTGGGCTCTCCTCGTGCTGCGGAACATCGGCCTCTACCAGACTCAGCGGTTCAACGAGATGTTGCGTATCACTCCCGGGTTGACGAAGAGGGTCCTCGCCATGCGGCTCAAGGAGCTCCAACGGGGCGGTTTCATACGGCCCCTGGAGCGGGGTCCGAACTTCACGCGTTGGGGTCTCACCGAGAAGGGAGAAGACGCCCTCCCGATCCTGATGACGCTCGTTCACTTCGGGTCGAAATGGTACGCGGGCGAGGTGTTCGCGGACGGAAAGCCCCGGACGTTGAACGAAGTGTTCGACCGTTCGTACATCCGAAAAACGCTCGGAGAGATGGCCGGGGAGACGTTCGCGGCGCCGGACGGTTATTCATTTCCGCGGTCCAGCGGAGTACGGGAAAGCTCGAAGGACCGCTCGATTCCGCGCCGGGGAAATTAAGGCTCCTTCAGGTGGCGCCGGCGCTCGTGCCTCCGCCTCCGGCACCCCTCGGTGGGCGTCCCGCTCGTCTACCGACACGATTAGCTAGGGGGTCTTCGTCGAACCCTCCGTGAACCCGGCCTC
>JASHPV010000107.1 GCA_030037875.1 Thermoplasmata archaeon | reverse complement strand
GTGGCCGGAGCCAACCTTAGCCTGTTGGTTGTGGGCGTTCTGTGGGCCTGGGGACAGGTGCCCGGTGCGCCCTCCGAGTTCGCCAGTCCTTCCTGGCCGGTGCTGATCCTCGTCCTCGTGGCGGTTCTTTTCCTGCTGGGCACGGCGCTGCTACCCCGCCGAACGTGAGCGATGGAGGACGACCTCCTCGCGCTCGAGACCCGGCGCCGGATTTACGCGGTCGTCCTCCGGTCACCGGGGCTTGGCAGCCGGGAGATCCAGCGGCAAACGGGGATGGCGTGGGGAGAAACGACGTACCATCTGGACCGCCTCGTCACGGCAGGTCTTGTCCACCGGGAACAGGGCGGCCACCAGGACTACTACTTCGCCGCGACGGTGCCGCTCGGGGACCGGACGCTCCTACGGCTCGCCCGTTCGGACGCCTCCCGGCGCGTGCTGGGCGCCCTGCTGACCGCCTCGGACCCGACCGTCCCGGAGCTCCAGGAACGCACCGGATTAAGTCCGGGCCGATTGTCGATCCACCTGCGCCGGTTCCTGGAGACGGGGCTGGTCCAGTCCGGCCGGCGAGAGCGGTTCCGAACGTTCCGCATCGTGGACCGGGACCGGGTCGTGCGGCTCCTGATTGCCTATCGGTCCGGCTTCGCGGACGGCTGGGTCGACGCTCTCCTCGAGACCTGGTCGGAGGTGTTCCGCCCGTGAAGGTTTCGGGATTGGACCACCGGTTTTCGCCCCCGCACCAAAAACGAGGTCACGCCTCCCCTCCGTTCACTATCCCGATGAGGAGCGGGTCCCTCCGCGCAACTCCGCGCGTCCGTCTCTCCCGGACGCTCCCGCGGGCGGGCACGCTCCTCGTCCTTTTCGCCGTGGTCGGGCTTCTGGCCGTCTCGTCCGCCCGAGCCTACTCGGTGCCCGACACCGAGCCGTACGAGTGGAGCAATGGCGCGGTGACCTGCGTGTTCAACGCGTCGGCCCCTGTGGTCACTATGTCGGCCTCGGACCGGAACGGGACCGGCATGGGCGCCGGCCTCGACCGGATGAGCGAACTGTCGCCAACCGGCGGGATCGTCGCCGTCGCGAACGTGAGTTCGGCGGACTGGTATCCCGAGAACGACAGCACGAACCAAGCGTTCGTGATGAACTACGCCGGGATGGTGCCGGTCACGAACGCGACGACGGCCCACGTGAATGGCTTCGTGAACCTCAGCATCAACTTCTCGCTCGTCCGGAGCACGACGGTCCCCAAGGAGGCCGACCAAGTGGGGTTCCAAGTCGCCATCTCGAGCTGGCCCTGGCAGAGCCCGAAGGACACCCTCGCCCTCGTCGTGCCGATCTGGTCGGCCTTCGCTACCACCGAGCACGTCGTCGTACCCTCCCCTACGGGCCCGAAGGTCGAGAGCGTCCTGACGTCGAGCGGTCAGGTGCTCGAGTACTTCGAGGCCAATCCGTCCGCGAACACCTCCACCGGCATGACCGTCGCCGTGTCTGCCAACACCACCGTCGTCGGTGGGATCGCCACGACCACACTCACCCTCGGCCGCGGGGTCGGGGGAGCTTCCGCGCTGACGTACCAAGCGACCCTCGGCATCACGCCGAGCACGCGGGTCCTCGGTCTTCCTCTGTACGATTACGCCGCCGTGGCGGGGGGCGCCGGATTGGTGGCCCTCGTCGCCGGGGTTGGCACGAACCGGATTCGCCGCCGCCCGTCGGACCTGACCTACGTGGAGGAAGAGGAATGAACCCCATCGAGCCCCAACGTGCACCGAATCGCCGAACGAAGCGCGTCGTCTCGCTGCCCTGCGGACATCAGGTGCAGGTCGACCTCGACGCCTCGATCCTGGCCGTCTCGGGACCGGTCCTGGACCACCAAGCCACCTGTCGGCCGGAGCGACCTCCCGTCGTCGCCGCGTGGTTCCCTGCGGGACCGCTCCCGAAATGGGAAACCGAATCTTTCCTCCCCCGTCAACTGGCCGTCGCGAGCCGATTCGGTTAGGCACCCACGCGACGCAGACCCCCGGGCGGGCCCGCGTCGCCGCGATATCGACTTAAATCACAGGTACGGCGACCCCGGATCGAGAGGCGCGGGCATCTTCGCCGGCGCGCCTCCGGCCCAGGGTCGCCGGAATGGGTTCTCTTACCGGACCCGGATCCGGTGCTCCTTCGCCGGCTCGAGCTTCGGGACCGAGACGGTCAAGATGCCGTTCTCGAACGTGGCCTCGGTCTTGTCGGGCAGGATGGGCGCAGGGAACCGCACGCGGCGGTGGTAGCTGGCCTCCATCCGCTCCCGGTAGAGATAGTTCTTGTTCGCTACCTCCTTGGTCGGTTCCACCTCGGCCTTGACGTCCAGGTTCTGTCCCCAGAAGCGGACCTCGATCTTGTCCTTGGGGATTCCCGGTAGGTTCGTCTTGACGAGATAGGAGGTCGGGGTTTCCTCGATGTCGACCGGGGGAGTGAGTTTGTCGTACCAGCGCGGCAGGAAGGCCATCGCCGATCGCGGCAGAGACGCGTACATCATGTTCCGGAGCCGGTTCTCAAACAGCTCCATGTCGAATCCGACGTCCCTCAGGTCCTGGCGGAAGCGATCCAGGACGTTCTCGCCGGCGGCCTCCAGCTCGGGTATGTTCAGTGGTTCCTCTAGGGTCTTTACGTGGCGTTCGCTACTCAGGGCCATGTCCTTTACCCCTTACGGGGCAAGGGACCGGCGCGTGAAAGTGCGGCCGTCAAACGGGTTTCACGAAAGAACTTCTAAGAATGCCCGGCATCTAGATAGTTCCGTTTTATCGCCGGAGTCCGCTGAAGGGGGCGCTGCAGAGATCCCTCTCGCGTCAGGGAGCCGGTCGTCCCCGGCCCGGGTTCGACCCGATTACGGGGGGAGGGGGTCACGGCCAGTCGGCAGACTCGAGATCTCGAAGCTGCGTACTGAGCCGCTCAGCTAGGCTGCGGACTTCTTCGGCTTGTTGGATCAGCAGCTCGATGGAACTCGCGAGGGCCCGCAGGAGCTCGGTTCGCTCGAGAGATCGTACCAGCCCCGCGCTCGCGGCGTCCAGCACGTCGCGGGGAAGTCGGTCGAATCCACGGCCATGGCTCGCTTCCAATCCGTGGCGGCGACATGCGAGCGATAATGCCTGGTCCCGGACGCCACTGATCCAGTACTCGGCCTGCCATCGTCGGTCTCGTTCGATGCAATAGCGGGCACGCACGGCGTGATGGACGCCGATGCCAAAGAGGTCCCTCGCGGAGATCGGGGTCGCGTAATCCCGTTTGACCGCCGTGCCGAACAACAGCTGGAACCTCGAGCCATACTCCGCGACGAATCCGGGTGTGAAGGACACGTCGACCTGCAGGTTCCCGGGCAGCAGGAAGACCCGGTACACCGTGGTGCGGTCTGAAACGTCGAAGAGATGGACGGCATCGAATCCGTTGACGAGGTCCTTCGTCCAATCCTCGAGCACCCCGGTCAGTGCCGGGCGATCTGCCACTCCGAACGTCAAATCGAGGTCGGACCAGCGATCGGAACTCCCCTGGGCGTCGGAGCCAATCGCAGCCCCCGCGATGATCCGGGGGTCCGACTGGGCCTTCGCGAGCAGATGCTCCCGGACTCGAGCACGTTCCGATACCGTGAATACGCGCGTTGGCACAATCGCTCTCCGAACGACAGCCGAGACTGCCGGTCGTCTAGCGGGCAAGGGCACCGGAAGCATCACCCTATCCCCGCGAACCCCTCTCTCGTGAGGGGAATACCGGGTTCCCATTTCCTCCGGAAGCCCGCGGGAACGCGTCATCGGAGGGGCTGCCGTGCCGTTTGCCACACGGACGTGGTCGGCGGAATTGACTCCTGGTGTTCCTATCACTCACACGGTGGAAGCACCACCGGAGGCTATCATGAGGGAAACGGGGACTAGTGTAGAGCGAATCGTGGTCAGGGACTTCTTCGCCCGCGAGTATCTTCTTGACGACATTCGTTGGATGGTCGCGAGGCTTCTGGGAAGGTCGGGCGGCAGTGGCGAGATCGGGGCCGTGCACACCCCGATGGCCTAACAGGCCGAGACCTGAACCGGCAGGGTTCGGCCTCGAGCCGACACACGGCCCGTCCAACCCAAGGTGAGGGTCTTCCAAACGGAGGCATCGAGATCCGGGGTACGCCCGCCGCGCTCAAGCTCCCAAAGAAGCATGGCACAAGCTCAAACCGTGCCGGTTCCTGAGGTTGTGTCATGTCCGATGTCTACATCTCCAGCGGGGTAAGGACTCCTTTCGTGAAGGCCGGGGGCGCCTACGGCCAGCTATCGGCGATGGACCTCTCGGTTCCGGTACTCAAGGCGATGAGCGCGCGAGCGCGGCCCGACCTTCTCGCATGGGGTCAGGTCATCCCCGACCCATCCATTTCCAACATCGCGCGCGAGCTGGTGTTTGCCGCCGACCTGGACCCAACCATTCCGGCGTATTCGACGGTCCTGGCTTGTGCGTCGAGCTTCATCGCCACGCTGCAGATCGCGGGGATGATCGGGAAGAGCAGCCTCCATCTGGTCCTCGTGGGCGGGACCGACAGCATGAGCCATGTCCCCATCGCGTTGAAGTTCAAGGTCGCGGAGCGGCTGGTCGGAGAGTTCGCCAAGAATCCGGCCGCGGCGGCGGAGACCTTCGCTCACCTGACGCCGGCGGATTTCGACCTGCCCACGACCGGCTGGTCCAACCGCGTGACGGGCCGCTCGATGGGCGATCACATGGAGGAGACGGCGAAGGAATTCGGCATTTCGCGAGCCGAGCAGGACCAGCGAGCGCTGTTGAGTCATCAGGGCGCGATCGCGGGGCAGGACTCGGGATTCTTCGGCGACCTGGTGATTCCGTTCGCCGGGGTGGACCACGACACGCTCCCGCGGCGCGAAACCTCCCTGGAAAAGCTGGCAAAACTGCCCCCTGTGTTTGACCGCAGCAGCGGAAAGGGCACCATCACCGCCGGCAACGCCTCCCCGCTCACCGACGGGGCCGCCTCCGTCTGGGTCGGTGACCGCGAAGGATTGCGTCGTCTGGGAGTGGAGCCCGTCGTTCGGCTCATCGACTGGGAGGTCGGGGCGGTGGATTTCAGGGTGGACGGCATGCTGATGGCACCGGCCCGTGCGATACCTCGGCTACTGGCACGTAACCGGCTCCGTGCACAGGACATTTCCTTGTGGGAGATCCACGAAGCCTTCGCGGCGCAGGTTCTCGCGAACATCAAGGCCGCATCGGACCCCGTGTACCGACGGGAGAAGGCCGGGGTGGACTTCGACCTCGGAGCGTTCCCGATCGATCGCGTGAACCCGAATGGTGGCTCGATCGCGCTCGGTCATCCGTTCGCTGCCACGGGCGCACGGATACTGAGCCAGGCGGTCAAGGAGCTGACCCCGAAACCGGCGGGAACCCGGGCGGTCGCTTCGGTGTGCGCGGATGGCGGACAAGGGACCGTCGCCCTGCTCGAACGCGTATAGGTGACGCCCGGCCAAAGGGGCGGCGGAAGGGGGCCGCAGAGAAGCTCGAGCCCGATCCGCGTTGGCTCCTCGATGAGTACGAGGTCCACCCGCGCATTCCAGAGCGTTGGCGGCGTGGAAAGTCCCGCTGTGTAAGTAAATAGTCCGACCATCCATTCCTTGTCGTAGAAACCGATGGCAGCCGAGGTCCATCCCGGTCACCCCTTTCAAGGCCGAAAGGAGATCGTCGACGCTCTTCGTCGCCGTCTGGAAGATGTGCAGGCCGGCCGGGGCGGAGTCACCCTGCTCGTAGGCGACACCGGGGTCGGGAAATCCACGCTCGTCCAGGAGCTGGTCCAAGACGTTCGGGGTCGTGGGATTCGCCTGCTGATGGGCCGGGCCCTCGCCCTCGACGACCCGCCTCCGTTCTCTCTCGTTCACTCCGTATTCGAGAGCATGCGCGACGACCCGTCGCTGAGGTCGGAGGATTTGCCCGCACTGGGCGATGACTATCCGGTGACCGACTTCGCTCCTCTGCTGGCCGAAGCGGCCTTTCCGGCCCGTGTCGGTACCGAGCAGCGGTTGCTCGAAGCCCTCGACAAGACCGAAGCTCGGCGGAGTAAGGCCCGGAATCGGGTCCTGACCGGAATCGCCGACAAGTTCCGCGAGTTCACCCGGCAAGGCCCCACGGTCCTGATCCTCGACGAGCTCCACCGCGCCGACGCGTCCTCCGTCGCCGCGGTGGAGTTCCTCGCGAACCAGCTCCAGGATCAGCCTCTATGGATACTCGCCACGAGCCGCCCGTACCTCTCCCTCTCGGAATCCGGGGCAGCGCGGCTCGAACATTTCGAGAGCGCTACCCGGGCCGACCAAGTCGTCCTGCGCCCGATGAATCCGGGAGAAGTCGCCAGCTACCTCCATCTGAACGACCCATCCCGGGAGTTCTCTCCGGAGGAGATCGCCCGGCGCTACGCCCAAACGGGAGGCAATCCGCTCCTGCTCCAACAGCTTGACCGTCGGATCTCCTCGGGCGCCAAGGCTCGGACGCGGTTGGGACCGGGGATCCGCCCCCTCGATGAGGAAGCACAGCGTGTGCTCGACGTCGCGGCGGTGCTCGGGACCGAGTTCAACTTCGAACTTCTCCGCGGCGCGAGCGGCGAGGACGAAGCGCACTTGGCAGAGGTGGTAGGCCGTCTCGTCGATCAGGGGTTCCTCATCGAGCGGACCGACAAACTGCTCGAGTTTCCGCACGATAAGCTCCGGGAGGAAACCTATGGTCATCTCCCGGAAGGTCGTCGCCGCCTCCTCCACCAGCGCGCGGGGGAGATGCGGGAAGCGTTGGGGAGCGGCAGTGCAGACCGGGTCTTCGGCCTCGCCCGCGACTTTTACCTCGGTGGGGTGGACGAGAAATCCGTGGAATACAATCGTATCGCGGCGGAGATCGCCGAAGGCGCGGCGGCGCCCGACGTCGCCCGGGACTTTCTGGCCCGCGCTCTCGAGAGTCAGCGCGACCTCGACCCGGGGGACCGCGAGGGGGAGTCGAAGCTGGTCCTCGAGCTCGCGCGCGTGACGTACGAGGTCGGCCATTTGGAGGAAGCCGAACGGATGTTACGGGGTGTTCTCGACCGGGAGAAAGACGACGCCCGACTTCCTCCCCGCCTCCGAGCCACTTTCGAGATCTACCTCGCCCGGGTCCTGACGGCCCGGGGCGACCTCGCTGCGGTGAGGCAACTCGCTGAGGCGATCCTGGCCTCCCCGAGCCTGGCCGGCGAACGACCCGTCCTCATGGGAGCCCACGGCCAGCTCGGCCTAGTGCTCTACTACGACGGGCGGTACCCGGAGGCGCTCGCGCATCACACGGAAGTGATGCGGCTGGCGCAGGAAAGCGGGAACGAACGGGCGTACGCGCACGCCCTGATGTGGCATTCGGGCTGCCTTGCGATGATGGGCCAGCCACAACAGGCGCTCGTGGAGGCCCGCCAAGTAGCGGCCATACTGGACCGGTCGGGATCCGTCGGGGAATCCGGCCAGGGCCACCTCTTCTTGGGGAATATGCTCGCCGACGACAAATCCACCCCCCAGATCCGTCGGGAAGCCATCGCGGAGCTGGGGAAGGCGATCCGGTTGGGCGCGAAAGCTCAGGATCCCCGCCGCGTCGGTTGGGCCTTCTACCACACCGCAGAGCTCCTGCGGGAAGAGGGACGGTTCAAGGAGGCGCTCGCCAACGCCCAACAGGCTCGGGATACCCTGGCTCGGATCGGGGACCGAGTGGGAGAGGCCGTTTCGGTCAAGGTTCAGGGCCAGGTGGCGATGGACCAAGGGGCCTACGACCGGGCGGAGACCGACCTCCGGGAGGCACGTCGAATGCTCGAAGGGCTGAACAACCGGCTGAACGAGATCGACGTGATCCTCCGGCTCGCACAACTTTCGCAAGCCCGCGGGGACCGGGCGGGTGCTTTGCGCCACGTCGCCGAACTCGAACGACTCGACCTGCCCGTGGCCCGGTCCGACCTCGCGAAGCAGTTCGAACAGCTCAAGAGCGCGCTCGCGGCGCCGGAGAACGGGAAGAACGCCGGAAAGGGAGCCAGCGGCTAGCTCCGCCTCGCCCGATGCGGGGAGGACGCCCGCCTACTTTTTCGGCCAAGTTCCTGGGGGCTGGTTGATCGAGAAGAGATTCCCGTCCGGGTCCGTAAAGGTCGCGACCGTGCCCCACGGGTAGTCCACCGGGGGCTGAGGGAACTCCACTCCGCGCGCGCTCAGCTCCTGGTGGATCTTTCGAACATCCGAAACGCGCAGAACGATGGGGGGAGCCCTCCCGGGCGACCAGTTCTTGGACGGCTCCTTCTGGGAAGGGTCGACGGCCGAACCAAGTTGGAAGAGGGCCAACTCAAGGTCCTGCTCCTTGAGGCCCACCGTGACCCAGCGGTATCCCCCCGGAGGCGTGACATCGGTCTTCTTCTCGAACCCCACCTTCTCCGTGAAGAATTCGAGGGACCGGGCTTGGTTCGTCACTACCAGCGCAATCTGCGTTATCTTGCCGTCCACTGTCTGCCTCCTCTGTGAATCGGTCCGATGAGCCGCGGGACGCTGGACGATGAGCGAGACATATCACCGTATGCTGTGCGACAGACGACTCAGTTGCCGGCGCCTTGCCCTGTATTCGAGGGCTCCCCGGCAGAGTAGATCCGCCAATCTCCCTCGACCCCACGCAGCGTCCGTTCCCCTCGAGGCTGGAGGGGAACGTCGCAGCCGAAGGAGAGGTCCCGGACGGTGCCCGACAACAGGATCTCTCCCGGATCCGCGCTGTCCGCGATCCGCGAGGCGATGTTCACCGCGATCCCTTGAACGTCGTTCCCCTTGAGCACACATTCGCCGGTGTGCAGGCCGGCGCGGAGCGAAAGCCCGTCCGTTTTGGCCTGTTCCTTCAGCGCCAAAGCGCATCGGATGGCCCGAGTGGGTCCATCGAAGGTGGCCAGCACGCCGTCGCCCATCGTCTTCACGAGCGTTCCGCGGTACCGACTCACCTCGTTTCGGGCGAACTCCAGTTGCCGGCCCATCACCTGCGCCCAGCGACGGTCCCCGAGTTCGGAGGCGCGGCGGGTGGAATCGACCACGTCGGTGAACAAGACCGTGGTCAGGACACGATCCACTTCCGGAAGGGTCCCCAGGCCCTCGATGAATTGGCGCATCGCTTTCACCGCCTGTTCGAGTCCCTGAGGGGTCAAGAAGAAGTAATGATCCGGACACCGGAGCTCTTGCAGCTGCGCTCCTGGAATGTGCGTAGCGAGGAACTTGGCGTCTTCAGCCGACTGAGCCCGGCTATTGGGAGAGTACAATACGAGTGTCGGCACGTGGAGCGCCGACAGGGCTGAGCGGACGTCGATCTGCATGTTCATGCGGCTCAACGCACTCCCTTCTGCGGGAGAAGCTCCGTACCGAATCCGGCGGCTGATCCACCGTTTGAACACCGGGTCGCCGGTTCGGCTCGGAGCGAGGGTGGCAATCATCCGCTCGATATGGGGATCGCTTCCCCACTCGTCCTCGTCTCGCAAGATGTCGCGCTCCCATTCGTCGCGGGTCTTTGCCCATGGGTAGTCGGGCGCCCACAAGCTCCGGGCCTGACCCCCCCATAGAATGAGGGCGACGGTCTTCTGCGGATAGCTCGCCGCGTACAGAATGCTCAGTGGGGTCCCGTCCATGGTTCCAAAGAGCACCGCTCTTTGAGAGCCAATGGCATCCAGAATGGCGCGAATGTCGTCCATTCGCTCCTCGAGCGTGGGGATCCCTACGTTCCGGTCCGAAAGGCCGACCCCCCGTTTGTCGAACAGCACGAGGCGCGCGAATTCTGCAATCGATGAGTACAATCGGGCCAACGAAGGCTCTTCCATCATCACTTCGAGCTGGGAGATCCCGCTGGACCCCAGAACGAGATCCACCGGGCCATTTCCTACGGTTTGGTACGCAACGTGGACGTCACCACTTTTTGCATACCGGATTTCCGAAGGGATCATCGGTCGATCCGCGCGGGACCTCCAACGTGGAGGCGTATGAAAAGGCGACCGGTGCCAAGGTGTTTCGGTTCCCCAGCTCACGATGGCGGTTTCAAGAGTCCGACTCAACGGGACGGAGACTCACTCCCACCAGTGCCCTAGTGCGAGTCCCGGCAACACTGGGGTGTGCTCAATCTGCACCGCGCGTAGATCGTCCGGGTTCAGCCCAAGCAGCTTCAGGATCGTCGGCGCCACTTGCGTCGTCTCGACCCAGAGACCGTTCGTGCCGGGTTTCACGACCCCCGGCGCGTAGACGAGGATTGGGACGTCCCGATCGCCCGGATTGCCCCCGCCGTGTTCGGCGATCTCATAGTCCTCCGGCGTGAGGGTGGGGGGAGTGGTGTAGATGACGCCGACCCGGACCTGACCGAAAACCTCGGGGTATCGCGGATCGGAGACCGACACGCCGAAGTACGCCGCCGCCGCCTTGCCCGCCCAGACCTTCGCCAGTCCCGAGTGCGGCACGGAAACGGTCTTGTTGCCGTACGTGACCCCCGGTACGCTGTTATTCCATAGATAGCCCGCGACAAAATTCGCCGCCACCTGTGTGTTGACCGACAGATAGCTCTGCCACACGTCATCGTCGGTTCCGCCGACGACCAGTGTCGGGCAGTTCGGCGCACACCCGGCGCTCGCATTCCATGCGTTGTTGAT
>JASHPV010000106.1 GCA_030037875.1 Thermoplasmata archaeon | reverse complement strand
TACTGGGCCCGGGTGGTCAAGATGACCGCCATGCCCCAGATGGTCGCCGTCTTCAACGGCATGGGCGGTGGCGCGGCGGCGGCCATCGCGGCCGTCACCCTGCTGTCCAATCTCGCGAATCATGCCACCGCCGACCTCGCCTTCGCGGGCGGCGTCATCGGGTCGATTTCGATTGCGGGCAGCATGATCGCCTTCCTGAAGCTCCAGGGATGGCTTCGGTCGAAACCGATCGTCATCCCGGCCCGCCAGTACGTGAATACGGGGGTCCTGATCATCGGCCTGGGGTTCGGGGTCGGGGCCCTCTGGCAAGTATCGGCCTTCTGGCTCCTGCCGTTCTACGTTCTGCTCCTTCTGTACGGCGTCCTGCTGACGTTGCCGATCGGCGGCGCCGACATGCCGGTCGTCATCAGCTTGACCAACGCCCTCACGGGGATCGCGGTGGCGCTCGACGGCTTCGCCCTTGTCAATGGCCCCTTGGGAGACGCGGGCTACGCGATGGTCATCGCGGGCGTGCTGGTCGGCTCGGCCGGTTCCCTCCTCACCGTCCTCATGGCACGGGCCATGAACCGCTCGATCTCGAACGTTTTCTTCGGCGCCTTCGGCGCGAAGGAGGAGGAGGGCGTCGCGATCCAGGGCTCGCTCAAGTCGATCGAGGCGAGCGACGTGGCCGCCATGCTCGCCTACGCGAACAAGGTGATCGTCGCACCGGGCTACGGCCTGGCCGTCGCTCAGGCCCAGGGGAAAGTCAAGGAGCTCGCCGACCTCCTGGAGCAGAAGGGGGTCACGGTGAAGTTCGCCATCCACCCCGTCGCGGGGCGGATGCCGGGCCACATGAACGTCCTTCTCGCCGAGGCCGGCGTCTCCTATGACAAGCTGTTCGACCGGGACGAGATCGACCCCGAGTTCGCCACGACCGACGTGGTGTTGGTCATCGGCGCGAACGACGTCGTCAACCCGGCGGCCCGGCGGAAGGGAAGCCCGCTCTATGGGATGCCGATCCTCGACGTCGATGCTGCGAAAGAGGTCATCGTGCTGAAGCGCGGGTCGGGGAAGGGGTTCGCCGGGATCGAGAACGAACTGTTCTACCGGGACAACTGCCGGATGCTCTACGGCGACGCCAACGACTCTCTGACCAAGGTCATTCAGGAACTGAAGAAGCTCTGACCCGGGTCCCGGGGGGTCCGGTCCTTGCCTTCGAAGGCTTCCGGAGCCTTCGAGTCGACGCTTAGATTCAAACCCCCCTCCGAGTCTCTATCGGCGCACAGGTGACCGTACGTCCCCCGACCATCCTACCACCGTAGTCAGTCCTCTCTTCCCCTACCGACCGCGTCCGGGCCAAGAAAGCACGATCCACGAGATCCAGGAACTGGTCGAGCGCGGGGGGGTCCTGCTCCTCGATGCCGCCACCGGGTCGGGGAAGACCGTCGCGGCGCTCGCCCCCCTCCTGGAGCACGCCGAAGCGGCGGACCACCGGGTGCTCTACCTGGTCCGAACGCACGCCCAGGAGGCTCAGGTCCTCGCCGAGACCCGGGCCATCGGCGCCCGGGCCGGTCGACCCATCTTGGCCGTGGGCCTCGAGGGCCGCCAGGGTCGGTGCCTCCTGCTCGAGAGCATGGCCGAAATGCGGGGGGCCACCGCCGAAGAGTACGGCCACCTGTGCGGCGACCGGAAGAGGGCCACACGGCAGTCGATCCAGGGGGGAACCCTCTTCACTCCTCCCGCCGAGCTGCCCGAGAGCCGCAGCGTGGACCTCACGGACCTCGACGGATGTCCCTACTACGCCCGGGTCCTTCAGGCCGACATCGAGTCGCTCGCGGACCGATTCGCCCAGCAGCTACCCACAGGGCCCGGCTACGAGGAGTACTGCCGGGCCGAGAACCTGTGCCCCTACGAGCTCTCGAAACTGCTCGTTGGCCGGGCGCGTCTCGTCACCGCACCGTATGCCTTCTTCTTCCACCCCCACATCCGCAGTTCCCTGCTCAGTTGGATGGGTATCGGCCTGGACCGAGTGGACCTGGTCGTGGACGAGGCCCATAACCTGCCGGAGCATCTTCGCGACCTTTCCACGGTGGCGCTGCCGCTCGACTCGATCCGGCGCGCCCGGACGGAGGTCTCCGAGCGCGGCGACTTCGCGTTGGCCGACGGGCTCACCGCCGCGCAGTTCTTCGAGAAGATCGCCCTCGCCGTCCAGGAGCTGGTGACCCAGAACGCGCGGGACGAGGACGGCATCCTCCCTCCCCGAGCCTTCGAGGACTCGCTCCTCTCCGCCCTGGGCGGAACGTCCTTGCAGCTGACCGGATATCTCGAACAGCTCGCATCCTGGGGGGAAACCCTCCGGGAAGAACGGCGGCGCGAGCGGCGCCTCCCGCGGTCCTGGGTCCACACGGTGGCCCTGACGCTGCTCGGATGGTCGGAGCTCGAACCCCCCGAGTACGTGAAGGTGGTCACCCGGGAGCCCCGTCGTGCGCTCGAAGCGTACTCGCTGGACGCGGCTATCCCGGCGGCCCCGATCCGGGAATGCCACCTGTCGGTCCATATGTCGGGGACGATGGCCCCCCTGGAGGAATACCGGGATGCCCTGGGGCTTCCGGAAACGAGCCGGCTCGTCCAGCTACCGACCCCGTTCCCGCCCGAAAATCGCGTGTACTTTTACGACCCCGGGGTCACGACCCGGTACGAGGAGCTCCAGACCGACCCGACGGCGCTCGAGCATCTAGCGGACCGGATCGCCGAGATTCTCGAGGTCCTGCCGGTCAAGACGGCGGTCTTCTTTCCCAGCTTTTCGTTGATGGACCGGATCCTGGCCGCCGGTCTCGCGGCCCAACTCCCGCGAGGCGCGGTGGTCGAAGCCCGGACGCTCTCGATGGGCGACCTGTGGCGGCTCATCGATGGGTTCAAGCAATCCCCCGGCGCCGGAGCGTTCCTGGGGGTGGCCGGGGGCCGGGTGGCCGAGGGCATCGACTTTCCGGACGAGACGCTCGAAGCGGTGGTCATGGTCGGCCTGCCGTTTCCCAAGCCGACGGCCAAGCGGGAGGCGCTCCGTCAGTTCCTGGACGAGCGGACGCAAGGGCGCGGTTGGGAGTACGCCGTGCTGGCGCCCACCCAACGGGGAATGCTCCAGGCCCTGGGCCGGATGATCCGCTCCGAACATGACCGAGGCATCGGCATAGTTCTTGACCGGCGAGCGGTT
>JASHPV010000105.1 GCA_030037875.1 Thermoplasmata archaeon | reverse complement strand
CCGACCGGTTCGCCCGGTCCGAGCGAAAACCGTTCTCAGAACGGGTCCAGTCGTACGCCGTTCGGCGGCGCCATCTCCGGGCCTTTCTAACGGAACGGTTCGGGAATCGGACCTGGACCGTGGTGCCCCTCCGCGACCGGTGGGGCGGTTCGGTCGGTCCCGGGGCGGATCTGCTCGTCCTGTCCGAGGAAACCTGTCGCGCCGCGCGCCCGATCAATGCGGAACGCCGGCGGCGGGGTCTACCTCCGATCCCGATCGTTGTCGTGCGCCAGGTGCGGGCGGACGATGGGCGTCCGATCGCATCGCGACGCATTCGATCGGGGGAGATCGACGCCGAAGGGCATCTGCGTGATCCGAGGGCTCGACAACGCCGCGTTTTGACAAAGGATTAATCTACGCTCGGGCCGTCGTGCGCCCGATGGAAACCTATCTCCGCGTCAACTTCCACAGCGAGGGAGCCAAACCGTCGGAAATCTCCGACCGGCTCGAAGGATTCGGCTTCGAGCCGACCCAAGGTAACTACGACTTCGTGTACGATTGGCGCGGTCCGGCCACCATCGACCAGCTTCTCGACCTGAGCGACGAGGTGACCCGGCTCCTCCGCGGTTATCGGGTCCTCTTTGAAATCGAAACGGTCTGACGCGCGGCCGGCCTCGTGGGTCGGTCAAGCTTAAGGTCGGTGGGCCCTAGAACGGCCCGTCGTGGGGAGCTACACCGTGCGCCCGGCCGTCCGGGCTCAGTTGACGCTCGAACGGATCGCCGAGACGTGCCAGGCCGAGTTCGGGACGGCGGACCGAACACCGGATGCCGTGACCACCCGATACGGGGCGATCGACTCGTTGACGGCGCGCCCGGGAAAAGGCGAGCTGCTGGTCGAGCTCCAGATGAATCCCAAAGTTCCGAACGACGTCGCGGCCGAGACCGTCCGCCGGTACAACCGGTTTCTGGAAACTCTCACCGGCTACACCGCCAAGGAACGGGCCAAGAAGGCCCAGAAGGCGGCGAAAACCCCCGCGGCGGCAGGGTAACCCGTGGCCACGCCGCCCCCTTCCCCGCCGGGACCCGAGCTCGACTGGCTCCGCTCCGAGGTCTCCCGATACTTTCCGGTCTACGAGACGCGGCTCACCCCCGTCTCGCTGGTGTTGTTGGTTCATGCCGACCCGGCGACGCTGGAGGAGAAATTCGACGCCCTCCGACAGGACCTGTGGCCGAAGTTCTACGTGCCGCAGTTGCGCTACGCCGGGGGCGAATACTCGGTCGAGATCGTTCGGCGTCCTCAACGAAGCCCGTGGGGATTCTGGGTCAACCTCGCCCTCCTAGGGGCGACCATCGTGTCCACGACCTTTGCCGGGGCCTTCCTCTGGCTGGCCTACGTGGGAAGCGCCACGTTGGTCCTCTCGGATTTCGTGTGGGGAGGCATCTACTTCGCGGCACCCCTTCTCGCGATCCTCGGCCTGCACGAACTGGCCCACTATGTTGTCGCCCGGCACCATCATGTGGAGGCATCCCTTCCGTACTTTCTGGCCGTCCCGCCCCCGTACCTGATCTTCGGTACCTTCGGCGCGTTCATCAGCCTCCGGGAGCCGATACCGAGCCGCAAGGTCCTCTTCGATATCGGCGCCGCAGGTCCCCTGGCCGGGTTCGTGGTGGCGATTCCCGTCACGATCGCCGGCATGTTCCTCAGCGTTCACGCCCCGGTCCTGTCGCCGACGAATTGTGGTCCTACGATCCTCGGCGTGAACTACGGCGACTTGCTGATCGGTCTCCCGCTGGTCTGGCAGGTGCTCGCGGCCTTCGTGCCCAACGCATCCGCGATCATCAGTCTGCATCCGCTCGCCCTGGCGGGATGGGTGGGATTGCTCGTGACCTCGATCAACCTCCTACCGGCGGGACAACTGGATGGGGGCCACGTCTTCCGCGCCTTGTTCCGCGACAGCTCTCGCTACGTCAGCTACGCGGCGGTGATCTTCCTGGCCCTGATCGGTTTCCTGACGCTCTATCTAGGCTGGTTGTTGTTCGCCGGCCTAATCATTCTCCTGGGGGTGAGACATCCGCCGCCCCTTAACGACGTGAGCGGGCTCGGGCTCCGCCGATATGTTATTGGCGCCCTGGTCGTCGCGGTGTTGATCGGAGGGTTCGTCCTCGTTCCGATCTCGACGCCGGCGGACAGCTTCTCGATGGAAAAGCCGACCGCGTCGCCGATCACCAATACCACGTACGGTCTCGCTTCCGAAATCAGCGTGACCGTCGTTAATCACGATGCGGTGTTGCATGCCTACAGCGTGTCCGCGAACATCACCGAGGTGATCGTGAATAGTTCGCAAGGACCTCTCACGGGGCCGGCGCTCTCCGCCTATCTCGCGAATTCATCGTGGACTGTCGCGTTTCCGAACGGGAACATCACCACTATGACCGGGGTCGGGGCGTGGAGCCTCCCCTCCGACCGCTTCCTCACGCTCCCCCTGGATAGCAGTGGCACTCTGCACATCACCTACACCAACCCCGAGGCGGCGACGATTACCATTGCCTTCACGGCCTCGCAGTATTGCAACGAGGCGGGAACCGGTCCCTCTTCCCCCCAGAGCGTGCAGGCGTACTGAGGGCGGTCAGTCTCCCCGAACATACACCCGAAACTCTCGGGTGAGGCTCCGATGGACGCGCTGCGGGATTACGAGCTCCAGCTGGGCGTTGAGGTCGGCCAGGGGCACGCCGGCCGGTACGATGATGCCCAAGCGCCCACCCGGCCGCACTCGATCGGTCCAGGCGCGGAGCGCCCGACTCCAGAGCTGCTCTGGCGCCTCCCCTCCGGTTCCCGAGGCCCGACCGTACGGCGGGTCCGTCACGAGCGCGTCAAAGCTGCCCGGTCCAAATTCGGCGGAGGCCTCGGCGACATCGGCTTGCCGGAGCACTTCGGGCGCGACGCCCAGAAAGGCAAAATTATCGAGCGCGCCCCGGACCATCGCCGCGCTCGCATCGATGCCCACAGTGTGGGCGCCGAGCAGTGCGGCTTCGACCAGGAGCGAGCCAGTGCCGACGAAGGGGTCGACCACTCGGTCTCCCGGACCCACACGGGCGAGATTGACCAGCGCGCGGGCGAGGCGCGGAGGGAGGGTGACCGGCCGCTGGAACGGCATCCGGGGCGTACGCCGTAACGAGAACGACGCACGGTCCACGCGAGCGATCTCTTCGTACAGAACAATCCCACCTGCATCCGAAGGCTCGAGCCAGAACCGGTGGTCCGGGTGCTCGAGCGCGATTCGGCCCCCTGCAGATCGGTAACTCGCTCCGAGCCGACGCACCAGGTCCGGCGGGCGATACCCTCGGCTTCCCGAAACCCACTGAAGAGCGGCGGAGGACCCCGACTTCCCCACTGTTTTGAGACGGGCCTCGATGGCCGGGAGGTCAGTCTCGGCCCAGCGCTCCGCACACCGATGGGCTAACGCGAGCCGTTTGGAGAGTTCAACGGCCGCTGACGTGTCGGGCAACTCCACGGTTCCGCGACCGGGCCCTGAAGGTGATTCGGGGAGTTCCAGCGAATGGCCACCGAGTCTCTCGACGGCCCCGGCCAGCTCGGCCCGTGCCAATGCTTCATTTTCGCCCGAGAGCCAAACGGTGACGATCAACCCGCTATCCGCTCCAACGGGAACCACCGCGTGAGTCGGGCCCGGACGGACTTGGTGTGGGTGCCTTCCCAGTAGAGATGGCCGCAGCTCGAACACCCGTAGAGGGGGGCTTGCCCCGCCCGCACCTCCGTGGGCAAGTCATCAAGCCCTCCCGCACGCGATGGCACTGCGTCGAGGAGGGACAGGAGACCATTGCATTCCGAACACCGCTCGAACCGCACGTCGCGAATGAGGGCAGGGTAAGCCGCCCTCAGCTCTCTCATCTGCCCTTCGATATCGGTGTGGGTGAGCAACACCGCGTCCGGCAGTCTTCTGGCGAGGTTCCGGTCCCGGGTGATGGTCCTCCGACCGTCCTTTCGGGCCCGTTGGACGATCACGTCGTCCTCGGCCCCACGGACGTACTCCGTGTCATACCCGAGGAACCGAAGGTAACGGGCGAGGCGGCCCAGCATCTCGTCGACGAGCCACCGAGGTTCGTCCATTTTCCGTGGAGGGGCCGCCGGCGATAAACCGCTTGCTCAGCTCGGAAGGGCTAGGGGTTATCTGTTTGGGGCCCCACCCCGAAACCGTGCGGCTGTTCGGCACGAATGGCATCCGCGATGTCGTGGGGGACCGGATGACCGCGCCGTTCGTCACGTCGGTGGCCGCCGCGATCGGTCGGGCGTACCCCGTGGGGGCCCCGATCGCCGTCGGGTGGGATGGGCGAACGTCGAGTCCCGCCTTTGCCGATATTGTCGCCGGCACGCTCGCCGCGTCGGGTCACTCGGTCGTCGAGCTCGGCCTGTCGCCCACGCCGGCGATCCAGTACAACG
>JASHPV010000104.1 GCA_030037875.1 Thermoplasmata archaeon | reverse complement strand
CTCGAAGCGATGGCCTCGGACCTTCCGGTGGTAGGTTCTTCTGTCGTTCGGTCCGTCTTTCCCGAGGGACGAGGAGCCTTCATCGCTCCAGCCAACTCCTCCGAGGACGCCCTGGTTCAGTTCATTCGAACCTCCGCTGTACGGCTGGCAGAGGATTCGAACCTCCGGCATGCGATGGGCGAATTCGGCAGAGCGCTGGCGAAGGAGACCTATTCGTGGGACCACATCGTCGCGGCCCACCTCGACCTATACCGCGAGGTCACGGGACTGGGCGTTTAGGCCACCTGAATCCCGGCCAGCGTGATCGTCATCGGTCGGCGCTCGAGGTCGTGCGCCGAGCCCCGGAAGCGGACGACCTTGATCTGACGGACAGACTTGTCGCCGATCCATTTCCGCGTCAGCAGTATCTCCCCGCGGCTGAGCATGATCTCGGGGGTCATGACGCGCGCATTCATGGGCGCGGACGTGAGCAACGCCGTCACTCCGCGTTCGCTCAGGAAACGGAACAACGATTGAATCTCGGTCCGTTCGGCCTGAGGGTCGCTCGAGGACTTGAGAGCGAACTTCCGCAAGGAGGTGAGCGAGTCGACCACCAGGCGGGTGTAGCTGACCCCGGACATTTGCTGACGAAGTTTGAGGTAAACGCTCTGGAGGGAGATCTCGTCTCCGGCATCCGGAGCCCGGCGACCTTCGGCGCCGAGCGTTCCCATGGACTTGAGGTCGTGGAGCGACCGGATTTCCTGCACGTCGGCGAGCCGCCTCAATCCGTGGGTTCCCGGATTTGCGTCCAGGGTGCGGATCGCGGATAGGTCCCACCCGAAGCTCCGGACATTCTCCATGATTTCCGTGGGCGGCTCGTCCACGGCGACCATCAGGACCTCCTCTCCGTTTTGAATGCCCTCGATGAGAAAACGCAGCCCCAAGAGTGTCTTGCCGCTGCCCGTCTCGCCCGTCACCATGTAGGGGCGACCGGGAAGCAACCCGCCGCCCAGCATCCGGTCCAAGCCCGGCACTCCCGTCGATACGCGACCCTGGTCGGCCATTGACGTCAGCCTCCCTGGGGCGGTTCGGCCGCCGGGGCCGGAGTAGCCTTGTTCGTTTCTTCAGTGGCAGGCGATGGGCTATCTGACCCCGACCGCTCAGAGAGCATCCTTCCCGGGTCGGCACCTGTGACGGGCGGCGCCTTTCGTTTTCGTCGAGGCGCACGCCGCGGTGGAGCAGCCGGCGCGGTGACGACGGGCGATTCCGGTTCGGGTGGTGGGGTCACAATCACGTTGGCGTCGAGCGCCAACGGCGCCGATGAAGACGGGATGGGCTCGCTCGGCTTGGTCCGGCGCTTTCGTCCAGACGTAGGCGCTCCTCGACGCCGTGGTCTTGGCGTCTTCGGCACCGAGGCTTCGAGAGGGAGAGACGTTGGCGGTTCGGGTCCAACCGGTTCGGCCACGACGCCCGGAGGAATAGTTGCGGGAACCGGGACAGGAGTGGGCGCAGGGGGTGGAGGTACCGCGGGAACCGCGGGAGGTTGCGAAGGGGACGGGGCCGTAGAGGGGGCCACCGGGGCGGCAGGGGGCGCCTGAGGCGAGAGCTCGGCTGAGGTTCTCGAGCGATCCGGCCCGGGAAAGGCCGACGGCGCGGGTGGGGGGCGGAGGGGCGGAACGGGTTCAGAGACGCGGACTCGCGCCGTACCGGTGGTAGAAGCAGCCGGTGGACTTACCGGAGGGACGTTGATCGGGGCCGCTGGGGTGGCTGGTCCGGCCTGAGTCGGCCCACCGACGCGCTTCACATGGGTCGACGGGTGGCTCATCGGGGGCGACGGTTTGGGAGTCCTCCGGAAGAACCGGTGAACCAGCGTGGGACTGGTCGGCTCTGACGGCGCAGTCGCCTGTGGCGACGGCGGGGCCGGTACCACCGGAGGCGGCGAGACCCTGGCCGGTTCCGTGACGACCTCCGGGCCAAGCGACTCCAGCGGAATGGCCTTTGGCTGCTCGGGAAGAACGGCCGAGGGAGGAGGGGGAGGCGGCGGTGGTGGGGGCGCGGGCCCGGCAGGGACGGTTCCCGACACGACCACCGTGAGCGGTGGAGGAGGTGGAGGCGGGGGAGGCAAAGGGGCGGCCGGGGCGACGGGCTCGACCGCGGGCGGTTCCGCCGGAACGACCGGGAGAGTTTGGGGAACTATGCTCGGTGGCGGCGGCGGGGGAGGTGGGGGAGGCGCACGGGGGATCTCAATGGGTGGTGCGCTGGGGGCCGTCACCGAGGGCGGCTCCGGGGCTACGGGAATCGGTTCGACCGAAGAGGGTGCCTCGACGGGGGCTTGTACCGTCACGGAGACAACGGTCTCTGGTAGCATTTCTGGGATTGCCACCGGGGTCGGCGCAGATTCGTCCGTTCCCTCCTGCGCTTCTGCGAGCTCCGGAAGCGGGGGCACGGGGCCTGCCACGGGTACCACGACCGGCGGTTTCGGCCGGTCCGACGGACCCGAAACGTGGTACGCGTCGATCATCTGGTCCGCCAACGCACGGGTCTGCCGGAGCCGGAGGAGCGCCTCGTCGTACCGGTGATCGGCCAGAGAGGTGAGAACGCTGCGGACGCCCTCGTGCATCGGCTTCACATCGATGCCCACGTCCAGGAGATCCCGGATGTCCTGGTCGAGGTTCAGCACCGATCGCCGAATCTCGTAGGCCACTTCCTCCGGGGGGACGCCCAGTATCTCTCGAGCTTCGGGCTGGACGGGAAGCGCGACGCCTCCGGAGGGGATCGTTACGCTGAGGTTAATGTCGAGACCGCGCGGGGAGATCCGATAGGGATGGAGGTGGATGTCGTGGGCGCTTCCACGAAACTTCTCGACCCCGATGGCGTACTGACTCTTCCCCTCGGCTTCCCACCGGAACAGCCGCAATTCCCCCCGCGCGAGAAGATGCTCCTCGGACTCCTCCTCGGCCGAGGGGGCCTCGAGCGTGAGAATTGTGGTGGTGCCAAGGTCCGAAAGGAAGCGGAGAAAGGTCTGGGCCCCTTGCGTGAGGTCCACGCCCGGCATGCAAAAGAACTGGAGCGCCGTGAGGGAGTCGATGACCAGGCGCTTGAAGTGGCGCCGCCGGACCTCCTGACGGATCGTGGGTTGCAGCGCCGTCATCGTCACATCGACGCTTTCGAATTCCGGTGTTTGGCGAATCGTGAGCGGGACCTGGCCAAACCGGACCGCTTGTCGCGCGGAGGCGATGTCCTTGAACGGGACGCGCTCGTACCGCATCACGTCGGGGACGGCGTCGAACACGTAGATCTGGTCGAGTTCGGGTCCCATCCCTTGGTGGTCCATCCGCACCTCATTGGGCGGTTCCTCCAAGGTGACGTACAAAACCTCCTCACCGCGTCGCACCCCTTCGATCAGGAACTGCAACGCCAACGTGGTCTTTCCGGAACCGGGGGGTCCGACGAGCAAGTACGGCCGTCGGGGGAGGAGACCCCCCGCGAACATCTCGTCGAGTTCGGGAACCCCCGTCGAGATGCGCTCTACCGACTGAGCGGCGCGGGGATCATTCGCCACCACACTCCACACCCTACCCGGGGCGAACCGAACCCGACGGTCGCTTGTACGTGCTGGAGAAAGGGGGCGAAACGCAGATAGTCATTTCCGTCCGCGCGAGACCTTCCGCCGCCGCTCTTTCGCGTCTCGGCAATAGGAAATACCGGGTCCACGCAAGACTTCGGCATGTCTAGGCCCCCGACCACGGGATTGGCCCAGCTGTCGGAGTGGACCCGAGCCTTCCCGGCCCACTTACGGAGCGGGTTCGCCGCCGGGAGGGCCTTGGAGTTCCGATGGCCCCGCGGGGTCGACCGGAGCATCGTGGTTGGGATGGGCGGCTCGGCGATCGGGGCGGACCTCTTGCGCTCACTCACCGACACCGAGACGGACCTTCTGCTGCGCCCGGTACGCGAGGCAAATCTTCCGCGATGGGTAGGTCCCTCGACCCTGGCGGTGGCGGTGAGCTATTCGGGCGAGACGTGGGAAACCCTCTCGGCCTTCGACGAGGCGGGTCAGCGGGGAGCGCCCCGACTGGCGATCAGCTCCGGAGGTCGGCTCGAAGAGCAAGCGCGCTTAGAAGGGGTACCGCACCTCGCCGTGCCCGCCGGACTACCTCCGCGAGCGGCGCTCGGGTACCTCCTGGGAGGCCTGCTGGGCCTCTTCGACCCCGCGTTCCCGGCCTCGAACCGGGACCGCCTGGACCGGGCTTCCAAGGTGTTGGTGGCGCGGTCCGCCGACCTCGCCGCCAGGGACAGCCCTCCAGCCCGGCTGGCCCAACGGATCAATGCTCGGTTGCCGTGGATCTGTGCGTCGCGTGACCTCGCCCCGGTCGCACGCCGGTGGTCGACCCAGATCGAAGAGAACGCGAAGCGGCTGGCCCACTGGGACGTTCTTCCGGAGAGCATGCACAACGCCCTCGTCGGCTGGGACGCGCTCTCGGAGCGGGAGGCCGGACGATACATGTTCATCCGACTCGAAGGGTTGGGGGACGAGGAAGGAGTCCACGAACGGTTCGAGTACCTGGGCTCCCTGTTGGCGCGACGGAAGGTCC
>JASHPV010000103.1 GCA_030037875.1 Thermoplasmata archaeon | reverse complement strand
CGCGTGGGCCACTGGAGCCGGTTTGGAGCGCGCTCAAGACTCCCGCGGCGACCGGAACGAGCACCAACAGTCCCACGATGGTCAGGACGACAGTCATCCGGACCAACCGGCGAGGGGTCGCCCGAGGGTCCTTTGCTTCGGTCGCTTCCATTTTCCTCTCCGTTCCGCGAACCCGGCCCCGCTCGCCAACTTTTCCGTTCGAAGGCCGAACGGTCACCCGGGCGTTTTGGAACTCGAACCGCACTGGGGGTGCGTCGGGAGAACCTGCACCCGGGGCAGGTTGGCGGCTGGTTTGCTCGCTATGGTCACCGTCGGATTCCGGGTAGATAATCCCCCCGTCTGCACTGGTTGACATCCGCGCCGGAGTAACGGGTATCCGTTCACCGCGTCATCCGTTCCATCGGCGCCGCCCGGCCCCGTTCGTCCGAATCGAGCCGGAATCCCCTTAAATCGCGCTGAGTGAGTCGCCGTCGGACTCATGCGGGACCGAGTTCGGCGCATCTTCGAGCGGCTTTCTCCCAGACCCGACGCACTGATCGTGGCGAACTCCGAGGGGCCGCAAATCGATACGAGTTTCTTCTATCTCTTCGACGTACCCAGTGGGGCGTTCGAAAGCGAAGCGATCGTCGCACGACCGGATGGGTCCCTCACGGTGCTCGCATCGCCCCTCGAAGCGGAGACCGCTCGCCTTGGCGCCGAGAACGACCGGGGGGTCGAAATCGAAGTCTGTCCCCGGCTGGAGGACCAGGCGCACGCGATCCAACGCCTCGTCGACGCCAAGGCTCGGGTCGCGCTCAACTTCCGAGAGCTGACCCACGAGGGCTTCCAGGAGCTCCAGGCTACGCTTCCTGCAGCTCAATGGGTTGATGCCTCCGATGCGATTCAGCGGACCCGACGGGTCAAGGACTCATCGGAGCTTGCCCGGATCGAGAAGGCCGCCGCGATCGCTTCAGTAGTCGCGGGCGAGATCCCGTCAGTGCTGCGCCTCGGCATGACGGAGCTCGAGCTTGCGGGCGAGATCGAGTACCGGATGAGCCGACAGGGAGCCGCGGGCCGGAGCTTCGATACGATTGTGGGGTTCGGCCCGCACTCGGCCGAACCCCATTTCTCGCCGGGGAACGCCCGGCTCGAATCCGGGCAGTCCATCGTGTGCGATTTTGGAGCACTCTACCATCGGTATGTGAGCGACCTGACCCGACCGTTTTACTTTGGCCGGGTCGACCCGGAGTTGGTGCGAGTGCATGCCAAGGTTCTCGAAGCGCAGAGGGCCGCCCTTGACATCTTGCGACCGGGTGTCCGCGCCTGCGACCTTCACCAGGCCGCGCAGAACGTGATCGACGGGAGTCCGTGGAAGGGACTCTTCACGCATCGGCTCGGGCACTCCATCGGCCTCGCCGTCCATGACGGCTTCAGCCTGAACCGGGAGACGACCGATACCCTGGAAGCGGGCGAAACCGTGACGGTCGAGCCGGGGATCTATATCCCGGGGAAAGGCGGGGTTCGTATCGAAGATGACGTCGTCGTCACCGACCACGGGTACCGGTTCTTGACCACCGCCCCCCGGGAATATCTGGGGACGCACGGATAGGCGGACGGAACCGGCCGGGCGGTCGCCGAAGCCCGCGGGGCGGTTAAATACGGGACCTCGCTCGGCGCGCTCGGAGTTTCGGCGATGGCGATCGAGGACGAGCTCGGCCCGCAAGCGGTCAAGATCTACAAGGCGATGAAGGACATGGGCTTTCTCGCCGAAGATAAAATGGGGACCGCCGAACGGATCACCATGGCGGCCAAACTGCCCAAGAACATGGTCATGAACGCGCTACAGGAACTCCAGAACAAAGGCTTCGCCCGGCGCAAGGTCCGCGAAAAAGCCGCGGGGTACTACCTCGTGCGCTGAGGAGCCCTCTACGGCGGGCTTCCGTCCGAGCGGGGGCCGAGGAGACGCTCGAGCAGACGGCTCGTCGACCGGAGCGTGACTTCGGTCACGGCGCTGATCCGAGCGACCTGGGCCCGCGATCGCCGCTCCCCGTTCCGTTCCGCCGCGATGTAGATCAGTGCCGCCACGAGACCGTGGGCGGAAAGACCAGAGACCTCGGGGCTCGTCTCCGCCTCCTTAAGCATCGATTCGACCGACGAGCGGATCTGAGGAGAGAGGGCCAGTTCCTGAGCGTACCGAGCGAGGTAGACGCGGGGGTCCACGGAGGGGACTACGGTCGCCATGCCACGGCACGCTACCTTGAACGCGCGTCCGACTTCTGAGCGCCGGGCGCCCAGCACCTTCGAGACCTCTCCCAGGGTTCGGGGCAGCGAATAGCGACGGCAGGCGGCGTACACCGACGCCCCTACCGCGGCGACCTGGCTACGACCACGGTACAGACCCCGCTGGGTTGCGTCCCGGAAGAATCGTTCGGCCTCTGAACGGATGACAGGGGGCAAAGACAGCCGATCCGACGCCATTGCGATGGCCTCCCGGGCCTGGGATCGTTCGAGCGGATCCTCGAGGGCCCGTACGGTCTGGCGTTGCATGACGCGTCGCAGGTGCTGGAATTCGTAGCGACGCTGCCAGCCGAGGGGTCGTCCTTGCCCATCGCGGGTGCCTCGGAGTACCGTTCCAAGGTCCCTTCGCGAGGATCCCGGGGGTGTAAATGGCCCGATCCCTCGGCCAGAGCCTTGGGTTGCCCCGGCTTCGTGGACTGGTGGCCCCGGAGTTACCAGCTCCGACCCTTCGAACACGAGACCACAATCGAGGCAGTGCTCTTCGAGGCTGGATGGGTCTTGCACCCGGCGGCGGCTGCCACACATACTGCAGGTGGGCAGCTCGCTCGCCAACTGGCCCTCGGGCTCGCGTCCCTCGGACACGGTATCGGGGCGAGACCCTCGAACGTATAAATAGAACTGAATCCGGCTGCACAGTGGCCCTTCCAACGGATTACCAGCTCGTCACGGGCTTCCGTTACCGTTGCTTACCATCCTGCGGACTCTGCTGCTACACCACTCCAGCCGTAGCCCCGGGCGAACGGGACCGATTGATCCGGCTGGATCCTGCGGCCCCTCTCTTGGAAACGACCGTTGGCTGGGCCAAAATCGCCAGTCGACCAGAAGGAGGCGCCTGCTACTTCTTGCATGAGGAACGATGCGGCTGCCACGCGGCGCGTCCCGCGACATGCGGCGAGTTCCCGCTGACGGTCCACGTCGGGGAGCGAGTCCAAGTCTCGATCGTGTTAACGTGCCCCGGCGTCGACCTGACCCCGCTAATGGGACGAGGGACCGGGGTGCCTTTGGGGCCGGTCTCCTCCGACTTTAGGTCCGAAATGAAGTTCGTGGAACGAGAAGTCGAGCAGGCCCAGGCGACAGGTGACCTCCGGTGGGCCTCGCAACGGCGCCGGAGCGTAGAGCGCCGGCTCGGACGAGATGGAATCTGGCAGTCCGAAGAGGAGGTCCGTGCGCGACTTCGAGGGACTTTGGCAGAGATGGTTCCGGAGGAACTCCTCCACGAAGAGCCTCCGCCGGAGGAGGAGCCGCTCGAGTCACTCCCAATGTTCCAGGACCCTGCCCTCGGTCGGGTGGCGTGGCGCCCCCATACGGGCGGGGTGGAGTTCCTTTCCTTGCGCGAATCGGGGGGGATCGCCCGGCATCTCGGAGTGTTCGCCTCGCCGACTCGCTCCCCCGGCTTGGACGCGCCCTCCCGGTCATTGTTGCTCGGTTACCTGCGATACGTCCTGGAACGCGACGCGACCATCGGAGCAGCTTACGACCATCTCTTGGAAGCTGACCCGGCCCTTCCTGAGGAGGTTGTCGCCGAGGATCTCACGCTCATCGCGAACCAGGTGGTCCGACTGGCCGTGCTTCGGCGCGCGCTGACCTCTGATCGTCGCGGGGAGCTCTCGGTAAATGACCTGGTGAACGGGATACGCGCCACCGACATGGACATCCTTGACCGACCGACCGTAGGCTTGCGTCTCTAGGCCTCACCAAAAGCCTCCTCCGAACCGGATTCGGCTGCCTCGAAGTGTATTTCCGCACTCAGACCCCTCGGAAGCGATGTGCGTCCGTGGCTGGTCGTCGTCGGGGTGGTCTTCCTTACCCTCGCCGCAGGCACCCTCGCGGCCCTCTACTTCACGGGGGACGGGAACCCGACGGTCTCCACCGTGGTCACTCCGTACGCTCCGTTCACCCTAGGGCCGAACGCCAGCGAACGCCTGACCTTTGGAGGGTCGAACGGAACGTCGGAGCAATTCAATCTGGTCTGGCGCGCGAGCGCCGCGATTTCCGTCGTCCTCCAGGAGACCCCGACGTGTCCGGCCTCCTGTGGGGTTGGACACGTGCTGGTCAACTGGACCTCCAACGTCTCCGGTAGCTGGGCCGGATCCGGACCCTTCCGGTTCCCCATCCAGTGCCTCCTGGAAAATCCCGGCGCCGGTCCCGCGACCGTTAGCCTCACCGGGCGGGCGGTCGCTACGAACCCCACTCACCTCGCCTTGGACTTTGAACTAATGCTAGGAGCGGGATCTGCGGGGCTGCTGCTAGTCGGTGGTCTCGCCATCTTCCTCGGCATCTTCCTGCGGGGCGATCCTTACGGAAGTGCACCGGGCGTAGTCTCCCGCTCCGCTGAGGATGTTGAAGAAATCGCCGGCGAGGATTCGCCGGATCACTGACCCCAGAAGGGATGCGTTGCTCTCCGGATCCGCACCACCTCGTCGAGGACGGCCCGCTCCGTTTCGGACAGCGGTCGGGTCCGAAGCGCCCGGGCCGATGACTCCGGGATGGTGACGTAAAGCACATCCCCCTCCTGCAGGGTACGCCCGACGATCGCGCCTTCGATCGACGCCGCGAGTTCCATCCCTTCCTCGGCCTCCTTTACGGATTCGTTCTCGCGTTGCAAGCTGCGCAGGAGACCCACCTCCTCTCCCCGAGGGGACATGAGCCGGACCCCGGGCCGGAGCTGACCCGACAGTACTTTGATGCCCACGACCGCGGGTTTGGAGCGACGGAAGACGAATCCCGGCAGCACCTGGATTTTCGCCGGGTGTACGATCTCCTGCCGTTGTTCTGCCTCGAGGGCGCTCAGTTTCTCCGCCTGCCACTTCGCATACTCCTCGAGGAGCTGGTACATGACCTCCCCTGAGAAGATGCGGACGTGGTCCCGGAGGGACTCGGGCACCGCATCGGACAGGACCGGCACGTTGAAGGCGAGGATCGCACGATGGGTGGTGTCCTTGACGTCCGCCATCCGAAGAACCATCGGACGATTGACCGGGCCGACCCCCGCGACATGGATCGGCACGCTCGCCTCTCGACATTCGAACGCGAGCGCCTCGAGGCCGCCCAGGGTGTCGGCGGCGAGGGCCACGCCGCTCTCCGCGAGGTCCGCCACGGGCTGGCTCTCCGCTGCCAGCTCGGCGAGAGTCGCCGAGCGCTCCTCGGGGGTTCGGACCGCTTTGATCAAGCCGCCGGGGAGCGCCTTGTCAATCTCGGTGGCCACCAGATACACGCCCGCGGCGGCCGATACCTCGGACACGCTCTGGAGCTTCTTAGAAGCGTTCTCGCGACGTCCGGTGGCAGGGGCCGGACGATAAAGCCCCCGGACACGACTCGAGAACGGGCCCGAGGTCCCGGTCACGACGATCTCTTCGCCGACGTGTAGACTCCCCTGATAGACGATCACGCTCGCCACCGGGCCGAGCCCGCGCTCCTCGGTCCGTTCGAGGACGGTCCCTTCGCCGACCACGTTTCCGAGGGAGAGTTCCTTTTCCAGGAACCGTTGCGATAGGCCCACGACAAGCGCGACCAGCTCGGCGACGCCAACGTCGGATTTTGCCGAAACCGG
>JASHPV010000102.1 GCA_030037875.1 Thermoplasmata archaeon | reverse complement strand
AGGTGATCATGCCCACGACGCGCCCGCCCTGGGTCACTACCATGCGTCGGATCCCTTCCCGGGCCATGCGCACGACGACCTGGTCGGTCGGGTCGTCCACGTCGCAGAAGGCCACGGGGGTCGAGGCCAGCGAGGCCACGGGAACCGTCGTGGGGTCGACGCCGCGCGCGACCACCTTGGCCAGGAAGTCCCATTCGGTCACGATGCCTTCCAAGCGTCCGTCCTTCAGAAGTATCGCGTAGCCCTGGTGCCCGTCGGCCATCCGGCGCGCGCAGTCGAACGCCGTGGTGGCGGGATCGACGGTGAGGACGTCCGTGTGCATGATTTCTCGAGCCTTGACGACCACGACGGGCCGGACGGTGCCGATGGTCTAAATCTGTCGCTCCGAACGTGTCCGCTCCCGCGGGGCGCTCCGAACGTTTCTTAGGGCAGGAACTCCGGTAACGACGTGGACGTATGCCCCGCAGCGCTCCTCACCCCTATCCTCGCCCGGTTCCCGCCCCGCGCATCCCCATCGTTTCTCCCGTCGAGCTACGATCGCTCCTCGAGGGACCGACCCCTCCCTTGCTGCTCGACGTGCGACCGATGGCCGGCCGGAAGCTCGCCCACTTTCCGGGGGACCGTCACATCCCCCTCTCGCAGCTCGGTCGCCGCTTCGCCCGGCTGCCGAAGGACCGCCTCATCGTGGTCTATTGCCAGTTCGGAGGACACGCCCGGGAGGCCGTGGGTCTCCTCCTGGACCGGGGGTTCACCTATGTCGCGGCGCTCGAGGGCGGTCTCGACGAATACTCGAGGGTCGCCGACCCTTCCATCCCCCGGTATTGGCTCACCCCAACGGCCGGCGAGCTGGTACTGCGCCAATTTCCCCGGACCGATACCGGATGCCTGGCCTACCTCGTGGGGGACCCGACCGAGGGGGAGGCCGTCCTCATCGATCCGGGGATCGACGTCTCCCCGTACCTCCAGGTGCTCTCGGAGGCCCATTGGAAACTGGACGCGATCATCGAGACCCACACGCATGCCGACCACCTGGCGGGACACCACGAACTCCACCGTCGAACCGGCGCGCCCATCGTGGTCGGGGTCCGTTCCCCGGCCGCCTACCCGCATCGAGCCCTTGAGGAGGGAGAGACGCTTCGCATCGGTCACGACGAGGTGGAGGTCCTGGAAACGCCCGGCCATACCCGGGACCACGTGACGCTGCGGGTCGGCCAGACCCTTTTCACGGGGGATACGCTGCTCATCGGGTCGTGCGGCCGGACCGACCTCGGGGACGGAAACCCCGACCTCCTCTATCGGAGCCTGCACGAGAAGATCTTGCGACTTCCCGACGAGACCGAGGTGCTTCCGGCCCATTACGGTACGCGGCACGCATTGCCCGAACGATACGTGTCCACGCTCGGGTTCGAGAAAGCGACGAACGAAGCGTTGCGCCTCTCCACGCTCGAGGCCTTTCGTCAGTACATGACGGACGGCTGGCCACCGAAGCCCGCCGACTTCGACCGAATCGTCGGCGCGAACCTCCGCTGATACGGCGGCCGGTTTCCCTCAACGCAACTGATTTTCTCTCGATGCAGCGCCGTTCCGGGCGACACCGTTAAAGTGCGAGTTCCGCTCGCGGGGGGCTCCCATGCAGGCCGTTACGAGTCTGACCGGTCCGTTCCCCCGTTCCGAGGCGCTCGTCGAAGCGACGCGCGATCTCGACCGGGGTCGGACGACGCCCGAAGCGGTCCAGGAGCTGGTCCTCCGAACGGAGGACGACGTCGCCCGGTTGGAGGAGCGCCTGGGCCTCGAGCCGCGGACCGGCGGGTACCTGCGGTGGCAGGACCTGTTCCGACCGTTCGCCGAAACCTGGGAAGGGTTCACCGTCGGCCCCCTGACCCGGTGGTTCGAAACGAACCAGTTCTTTCGCCAGCCGATCCTCCACGCCCCTCCCGCACGCGTTCCGGGCGCCATTGCGAGCTGGCTTCCCCCCGCCGGACGGGACGGGGCTCGTCCCCGCAAGGCGATCCTGCCGGGTCCCTACACCTTCGCGGGCCTTGTGGACAATCGCTCGGGCGAGACGGCCGAAGCGCTCACCCATCGGCTCGGTCGACTTCTGGGGGAGGAAGTGCGCGAGCTTCGGGCCGCGGGCTACACGGCGTTCCAGTTCCAGGAGCCGCTTCTGGTGCATCACCCGCCGGAAGGCGCCCGAGCCGAGGCGGTCGTTGCGGCCTACAGCGCCATCGGGACCGGCGCCGACGGGGCGACCACCGCCGTATGGACCTACTTCGGCGACGCCCAGCCGGCGTGGCCTCTCCTTTCGCGCCTGCCGGTCTCTCTCGTGGGCGTGGACCTGTCCGAGACCGATGCGCTCCGGCTCGCGCCCTCGGCCGAGCGGCGGGGGCTCGGACTCGGCGTGATCGACCCTCGCACGAGCCTCGTCGAGGACCCCGCGGAGATCGTCCGCCTCGCCCGTTCCATCAGCGAACGACACCGGCCCACGACGCTGTGGATCGGCTCCGGTGCTCCCCTCGACCTCCTCCCGTGGGAACCGGCGACGCGGAAGCTGCACGGACTGCCGGCGGTTCGGCAGGGACTCGACTCCTCCGGAGGCGGCGCATGACGGAGCGACTGTTCCCGACGCAGGAGATCGGGAGCCTGATGAAACCCCGGTGGCAGCTGCTCGGCCAGCGGGGAGAGCCGCTCGATACCGTGGCCCGGGCCGACTTCGTCCGGTGGAACGACCTACTCCACTTCGTACCGGCGGACGACCCGTCGGTCCGCAAGTTCCTCAGCGACCGGTCTCGCGAGGTGGGCACTGACACGGTCCGGGACTGGGCCGCCCTCTTCATGCTCCGGTACCTGGAAGCGTGCGGACTCGACCGGGTCTACGACGGCGAGGCGCGCCGGATCGAGATGTACGA
>JASHPV010000101.1 GCA_030037875.1 Thermoplasmata archaeon | reverse complement strand
TGGCCACCGGTTCCGACGGTAGTCCAGGGGTGCTGATCTCCTGGACGGTGACGGGGTGGCCGTGGGCCAACCCTTCCGGCGACGAATTGGCTCTCGAATACGTGATCCAGGTTGACGGGGGCACCGGGTTCAATTACTGTACAGGACCGACCAGCACTGATGCGCCGAGCTCCACCTGTTCTGCCGAGCCTCTGGCGCAGGGGCAGGCCGTATGGAGCTCCTCGTTGTCCGCGTTGAAGGGCGACGGGCCGGCGGGCTCGGTGGCCTGGGTCAGTTGGAGCGCCCAGGTCACGGCTTCGGACAATCCGGCCTCGCCTGAGACCGCCGGGGCATATTTCGAAGAGCCTGGAACGAGCGCCCTCGCGATCGCGGCGCCCGATGGCGGCGCTTCGGTCGTAACGGGTTCTACGCTCTTCCTGCTGTACCCGGGGACGGTGAGCAGGGCCGTTGCGGCTCTCGCCGCTGACTGGCCGGCCTACGGTGGTGCCGCGGTCATCTTCGCCGTGGCGGCGGGTTCCGGGATTTTCCTTTCTCGCCGCCGGGACCGCTCGATCGCCCGCGAACTCTCCGAATAACGTCCCCGACTACGGCTGCGAACGGACCGGGGGGAAGAGGATCGTCTCCTTGATCGAGGGGGTGCCCGTGAGGGCCATGAACGCGCGGTCGACACCGAAGCCGACGCCCGAGGCGGGGGGCATCCCGTACTGGAGCGCGAGCACGAAGTCCCGGTCCATCGCATAAAATTCCGTCCCCTTTGCGGCGAGCTGCTCCCCGAAACGTCGCACCTGGTCGTCCGGGTCGTTGAGCTCCGAGTACGCGTTCGCGAGCTCGACCCCGCGGCAGTACAGCTCGAACCGTTCCACCCGACCGGGCTTCGAGCGATGGCGCTTCGCCAGCGGCGTCGTGGCGACGGGGTGGTCGACCACGAAGGTCGGGCGGGTGAGGTGGGGCTCGACGTAGTGCTCGAACAGTTTCTCGAGGAACTTCCCCGTGGGCGACGCCTCGGGGACCGTGGTTCCCGTGGCCCGGGCGAGGTCCCGGAGCTCGTCGCGGCTCTTGTCGACGATCCCGTGGAGGCCGGAGTACTGCTCGAGCGCGTCGACGAAGTCGACGACCGCGAACGGCGGCTGGAACAGGGTCGGCGCCTCGACCGCGGTCGGCACTTCGGGCAATAGCTCGGCAATCCGTCGCGCGAGCCGGAAGTACATCGCCTCCATCAGCCGCTGCATGTCCGTGTAATCGGTGTACGCCCAGTAGGCCTCGAGCATCGAGAACTCCGGCAGGTGAGTCACGTCGAGGTCCTCGTTCCGGAAGATGCGGCCCAGCTCGTAGACTCGTTCCAGACCCCCGACGAGGAGGCGCTTGAGGGGCAACTCGAGCGAGATCCGGAGCTGGAGGTCCTCGTCCAGGTAGCTCGAATGGGTCACGAACGGCTGTGCGGCGGCCCCGCTGGCGACCGCGCCGAGGACCGGTGTTTCCACTTCGAGAAAATCGTGCTCGTCGAAGAAGTGGCGGATCTCTCGCACGAAGAGCGACCGCGCCCGGAAGCGGGCCCGGCTCTCGGGGGCGGACAGGAGGTCCAGGTACCGTCGACGGAGCCGCAGCTCGGCGTCCTTGAGGCCATGGAACTTCTCCGGGGGCGGAGCGATCGCTTTCGCGAGCAGCGTGAGCTGGCGAACGAGAAGGGACGGCTCGCCCCGCCGGGTCACCATCGGAGAGCCTTCCGCGCCCACGAGGTCGCCGGGGTCGAGGTCGGAGAGCCACTCCGAATACGCCGGTTCGCCGATCTCATCGACCCGGAGGAAGAGCTGGAGCGGCCCGGCCTGGTCCTCCAGATCGAGGAATGCCGAGCGTCCATGCTGCCGGATTGTGCGGAGACGGCCCGCCACCCGCGCGTCCGGACCGGACGCGGTGGCGCCGGGGGTGAGGGACCGGCAGCGCTCCACGACGACGGAGGTGGGGACTCGGTCGGGGAAGTTCCAGGGATACGGTTCCACGCCACGCACTCGGAGCCGCTCGACCTTCTGGCGGCGCTCCTGGACCAGGTGGGACTCCTCAGGGTCGCTCATCGGGAGGCGGTTCGCCGGGGAGGGTCGCTACTGAAGGAAAAAGCTTCGTGTTACGAGGTTGCGCCTTCCAGCGGCAGAAACTCGTTGCCGGAGCTGCGGACTAGGACAAGCTGCTCCGGGGTCGGTCCGGTGGCGCCGGCGCCGGTCTTCGCGGGGTCGTGCAGCAGCAGAAAAGTGCCGAAGAAGAACTCCGAGGTGGCGTCCCCGCCGCCGATCCCGTAACTCACGTAGTCGGAGAAGTAGACATGCACGTGGCCGGAACGGTGCTGGCGCAGGGACTTGAGGAACGGCTGGAACGTCTCGGGACCCTTTCGGGCGAGTTCCTCGATGAGGTCGCGGAGGATCGGCCGCTGGGAGAGCCCGCCGAGGCCATCGTAGGTCACGTAGAGCGCGGGCCGGGGCTCGAGCGTGACGACGCCGGCCCGAAGCACGCCCTCGACCTGCTTGGTTCGCATGGCCCGCGCCGAGACCCGGTTCCCGTTAAGAGTTCTTCGCCGCGGATGGTTTCCTAGATGGACGAGAGCGGGGCGGGAATGACCCCGCCCCTACTGGAACATGTTGAGCTCAGTGGCCGTGGCCCATGCCACCCATACCACCCATGCCGCCCATTCCGCCCATGCCGCCACCCGGCGGACCTCCGGCACCCGCGCCGCCCTTCTTGGAGGCGATGATGTCGTCGATTCGAAGGATCAACGTGGCGACCTCTACCGCGGATCCGAGCGCCTGGCGTTTCACACGGGCCGGCTCGACGACCTTGAGCACGGTCATGTCCGTGGCCTTTCCATCGGCCAGGTTGATGCCCATGTTCTTGTTGGCCGAGGGCCCCTCGTGGGCGCCCCGGAGCTCGATGAGCGTGTTGATGGCGTCGTAGCCGCCGTTCTCCGAGAGGGCCCAAGGGATGACCTCCAGCGCTTGCGCGAAGCTCTCGACAGCGAGCTGTTCCCGGCCCCCGACGGTGGGAGCGAACTTCCGGAGCTTGACCGCGAGGTCCACTTCGGTCGCGCCCCCGCCCGGGCAGACGACCCCATCCTCCAAGGTGCTGCCGACGACCTTGAGAGCGTCCTGGATCGCGCGTTCGACTTCCTGGGTAACGTGTTCGGTGCCGCCCCGGATCAGGATCGTGACTGAGCGCGGATTCTTGCATCCGGTGACGAACGTCATGTGCTCGTCGCCGACCTTCCTCTGTTCCACGAAGGCGGCATGCCCCAGGTCCGCGGCGGTGAGTTCGCGGACGCCGGTGACGATCTTCGCCCCGGTCGCGCGGGCCAACTTCTGAAGGTCCGACTCCTTGACCTGCTTGAGGGCGTAGATTCCCGACTTGGCCAGGTAGTGCAGCACGACGTCGTCGATCCCCTTCTGGGAGATCACGACGTTCGCGCCCGCGGCCTTGACCGCGTCGACCATCGTCCGGAAGCTCTGGTCCTCCTGGTCGAGGAAGCTCTGCATCTGGCTGGGGGACTTGATGTTGATCTTTCCCTCAATCTCGGTCTTTTTGATCTCGAGGGACGAGTTCAGGAGCGCGATGTGCGCGTCCTTGATCTCGATGGGCATGCGCGGGTGACCGCGCTCCTTGTCGAGGACGATGCCTTGGATGAGCTCAGTATCCTCGATGGTGCCGCCGTGGCGTTTTTCAAGCTTGATGAGGTCCACGTCCGCGATGTGCTTGCCGCCGCGTTCCTCGGCGACCCGCCGAACGGCCTCCACGGCGATGTCTCCCAGCTTCTCGCGGGCTCCGAACGAGCCCTTGGAACCGATGGCGGTGAGGGCCACCTCCTTGAGCATCGGCACATCGTCGTACTTGACCGGGATGCCGATCTCCTTCTCGATGAGGCGCTGGGCTTCCTGGAGGGCGATATGATAGCCGCGGGCAATGACGGTGGGGTGGACCTGCTGTTCGAGCAGGCTCTCGGCCCGCTTGAGGAGCTCCCCGGCTAGGACGACCGCGGTCGTGGTGCCGTCCCCACACTGCTGGTCCTGGGTCTTGGCGACCTCCACCAGCATTTTCGCGGCGGGGTGCTCGACATCGACTTCCTTGAGGATCGTCACGCCGTCGTTCGTGATGGTGACATCGCCCATCGAATCGACGAGCATCTTGTCCATGCCCCGGGGGCCGAGGGTGGAACGAACGGCGTCTGCGATGGCGCGGGCCGCCTGAATGTTGTTCGCCGCGGCGCCCTTGCCTTGCTCGCGTTCCGTGCCTTCCCTCAGAATCAGAACCGGCGTTCCCTGCATCATTGTCGCACCAGCGGCGACAAGTTACCGCTTCTATATAAGAATAGGCCTGCGAAAGGGCTTTGTGAAAGTATCACTCAGAAGTGGTCGATTCTTTCACAGGGGCAATCAGACTGCAAAGGAATCGCCCTGTGGATTGTCACATACTGTATGGACGTGCGTGGCTCAAAAGTCTCCCGGAGGAACGAGGTCCACCACAACCTTCGGTCGGCCTTTGGCGATGTTGTACCACTCTTCCCAGAGCGCTCGAACCTCGTCTTCTGTCAAACCCTTGGAGTATACCGGCGAAACGGCTGCAGCCACCCGACTGACTCGCACGAGAACGACGCTACGAATTCGGTCGACGTCGTGGTGAGCCGACCGGTACAGATCGAGCGCGCGTTGAAACTCGGGTCCACCCCGGTAGACCTTCGCTCGACCTCGCAGGAGGAACCCCTTTCGGGTGAACGGGTCTACGACCGCGATCTCCGTGGACGGGTTCTCCCGCAGGTTGCGAACGGTTCTCGGAGAACTGATGTCGGCCCAGACCACCGTTCGATCGTCCCAGACGGCAAGGGACCCTTTGGGAGAGACGTGGATGGTGCCCGCGCGGGAGACGGACGCAACGCAAGCCAGCCGCTGAAAGTAGATGACGCGCTTAACTTCGTCTGGGAGCTTCGGGGGTAACCGCGTCATTAGTCTGTTTCTTTCCGCAAAGGGACTAGCGATTTTGACATAAGAGCGTGATTCGAACCCGTTCGAATCACCCTCGAAACCCTCTGGGATGACAGGGCCTTGAATTTTTCACAACTCGGCCGATTCTTTCCCACGAGTCGAATAATTCACAAAGCCGTCTAGGGCCGATTTGGTGAAGGCATCCCTCCTAAGGTGTTGATTCTCTCACCCCTGAGTTGAAATCTTCGCCGCCCGCCTTCTCCCCATTGTTTCATAGTCAGGTTCCCGTCCCCACCGGACGACCTTGGCGGCGCCTGGAGCCCCCGGAGCCAAGAGCTCCCTACCGGCGGAGCGCCCACGCTCGGCCATGGAGGTGCTCTCGGAGATTGTCTTCGGGCTCGCACTGTCGGTGGGGGCGCTCGCTTTGGTCGGGAGCCCCCCGACCAGCCCCGAGACGCTCTACCGGGCCCTCGCGACGTTCGGTTTCAGTTTCCTGATCCTGATCGGCGTCTGGCTCGCCTACACCCGGCTTCGGGTGGTCGGGACCTTCGAGAGCGGTTGGTCCCTCCGATTGAACGTCGTCCTCTTGTTCACGGTATCCATCGAACCTTTCCTCTTCGATCTCCTGGTGAAAGCCAACCAGACCGCGGCCTTCCAGGCCGCGGTTAGCCAAGCCTTTGCCGTCGACCTTGGCGTGATGACGGCTGTGCTCGGATCGTTCGCCGTGTACTTCGTCGCGAGGGCGCGACCCGACGTGACGCCCGAGGTCCGGAGGCGTTTCCGCCTAGAAGGCGTCGAAAGATGGTTCGTGGCCGGAGTCTTTTTTGTCAGCGCCGCACCCATTTTCGAGCAGGTGAACATCGACGGCGAGTCGATTCGCGTGGTGATGTGGGTCGTCGGCCTGCTCTTGATGTGGGCCGTACGTTTGCGACCGGCCCACGCTTGAGAGACTCGGGCTACGCCTCGGAAAAATGTCACACATTCTTGGCGAGCTTCGGAGTCCGAGGGCTCTGAAGGCGACCCGTTCGGGGGCCGGCTTCACGTCGGGGGAAGCGATCCCGATCCCTCTCCGAGCTGGCGGACAATCTGGTCCAGCTGCTCCTTCGAGATTTCCCCCCGAGCAAACCGCTCCCGGGCGATCACGACGGCAGAATCAGGACTGGACGCCGGCTCGACCCCATGACGGCGGTCAAAACGCCGTTCGCGTCGGCGCTCGTATCGAGCCTCGGCGTCGCCCCCTTGGAGGGTCCGGGACATCCACACGATCACGCCGATCGTCGCGATGATGATGAGCACCTCGGGGACCCAGATCCAGGACGTGACGACCGTCCGCCAGTTAGGCACCTGGCCGCTGAGAAGTGGGAACACGACCGAGATCACGACAGCGAGTGCGATCAGCAGTAAGATCAGGGTAAGCCCTGCATAGATCCGACGTCGACTCGTCTGGGCGTTGAAAGCCGCACCACTGATTGAGGGTGCCGCGGTGCTCATAGTTTGTCCCCCGGGAGGCACCCGATCAGAGGATATTTAGCCGGTCTGTAAAGTCGATTTTACGGCGTCCAAGCCGGGCCAGAAGGCTTAACCGATTAGCCCCCCAGTTCGCTCGACGCCGCGAGTTTACGCACGGCGACGGAGATTTTTCGCGGGGTTCGAGTTTCTCACAAAGCCCCCGCAACCCGTCGTGTCGTCGACGGACCGGCGGCCCCGGGCGCTGGTCCCGAGACGGATCCGGTCCAAGCCCTAGTCGTGGAGGACCCGGTTGACGGTCGGCGGCCCGATCAAGAGGTGGTTGAGCCGACCGAGGATTCCCCCGGCGATCGCCTGCCGCTGGAAGGCGTCCTCGGTCTCCTTGGCATCCCTGGAGTCGGCGTACGTTGTAACGACGATGTATCGGTGCGGGGTGTCCAGGGCCGCGCCCACGAACACACCCTTGAGACGGGCTCGGTCGCGCACGAAGTGCACGTACTCGTCGAGCAGGCGCTGACCTTCGGGTTCGGCGCCGGGCCGGAAGTCGTAGATCCCTACCGTCGTGATCGCCATCTTCTACCTCCCGTGTCGTCGCACCGGGGAACGTGTCGTCGTCCCCCCGTTAAAGGTGACGTTCGAGCGGAATTCGGTCCCGATCAGGCGGGTTCCTCGAGCTCGCGGACGAGACGGAAGTACGCGTCGGGCGGGATCGATTCCGGGCGCAACCGTTCCCAATCGGGCGGCCATTCCGCGTGACGCGCGAGCTCGGTCGCCGGCCGGCGCACGTGCATCCGGGTCAGCGCCCCAGGGAGAAGATTGCCCAACTGCTTCCGGCGGCTCGCGAACAGTCTGTCGAGCACCGCCTCGAGCGTCGGGAGGGACGAGACGGGTGCCGGACCCTTTCGTCGGGTGAACACGATGAGCCGTCCATCGACGTTCGGTATGGGATAGAACGCGGACGCCGGCACGCTCTGATGAGGTTCGATCGTTCCGTAGAGCGCGGCGAGGATCGAGATCCGGCCGTACGTCTTCGATCCCGGGCCGGCGGCCAGGCGGTCGCCCACCTCCCTCTGCACCAGTGCCACGACGCGTGGGACAGAGCTCTGGAGCCAGCGCAGGAGGAGTGGGGTCGCGATGGAGAACGGTAGATTTCCCACGATGGCACGCACTGGGGGAATCGGTTCGACGAGTGCGTCACCCTCCACCACCCGGATGCGGTCGCCGAAATGATATCGGAGGAACGCGGCGAGACGCGGTTCCTTCTCGATCACGGTGAGGGGGCCGATGTCGCGCCGGACCAGCGCCCGAGTGAGGATGCCGAGCCCACCTCCGACTTCGAGGACCGGTTCGCCGGGGGCGGTGGCCACGAGCGCCGCTTCCGCGTCGGCGACGAACGGGTCGGTCAGGAACGATTGGCCCCGCGACCGGGACGGCGAAAGGTCGAGTCCTTCGAGCGCGGAGGCGACCTCGAGGGCGTTCCCGGGGACGTGGGTGGGGCCCCGACGCGCCTTGCCCCGGTCAGGGGGCGACGAAGAGCCGGTACTTGTCCTCGGCACCTTGGAGCTCCTGTACGATCCGGGCCACGATGAGCTTCTCGGGGTGCTTCACGTGGGTGCGCTCCTCGAGTGAGGCGAAGCTCTCGAACGGCCCCCGTCGCCGCTCCTCGACGATCGCCCACATCGTCTTCTTCCCGATGCCGGGCAGTAGCTCGAGCAGGTGGAAGCGTCGCGATACCGCCTCGGCCTGGTTGAAGAACTTGAGGAACCGGGCCGGGTCCGACGTGACGATCTTCTCGAGCGCGAGCGGGAGCTCCCGCTGGGCCTCCGCCGTCAGTTCCCCGAACGTCAGTCGGCGGCGTACATGGTCGATCGGCGGCGCCTGGTTCCCGACGGGCACGAGCGGGATCCGGTCTCCAAGGACGAGAGGGGTCCCCAGCTTGGGCAGGATCTCGAGCAGCTTGAGCTCCGATTCGCCGAGCCCGAGGGTGACGGGTTCCTTATGGAAG